>JBEKJW010000176.1:0-10637 GCA_050011035.1 Candidatus Acidiferrales bacterium | reverse complement strand
TGGCGCAACTCGACCACGTGCGCGCCGTTGCGCCGGTGCTGGTGCAGCTCAATTCCGTTGCCGCGCTTGAAAACGTGTTCGGTATCGACCCGCGAAGTTTTCGCATTGTTTCGGACGGCTTTACGTTCCTTGACGGGCACGACCTGCGCGAGCCAAACGACATTCTTGTCGATGACGTCTATGCGAAAGGGAAGAAGGTCAAGACCGGCGACACGGTGCACATTCTGGGGCACGACTTTCGCGTCGCCGGAGTCGTGGAGCACGGGAAGTCGGCGCGCTTGTTCGTTCCGCTCGCCACGTTGCAGGACATGATGGGTGCGGAGAACAAGGCGACCATGTTTCTGATCAAGTGCGACCAGCCGGGCAACGCCGCGTTCGTGCAAAGTGAAGTGAAAAAGCTGCTGCCGGGATACGAGATCCGCCTGCCGAAGGACCTTCTCGAATTGCTGACCTCGTCGAGCGTTCCGTTTCTTGGAACTTTTATAAAAGTGATGATCGGCATCGCCGTGGTCGTAGGGTTTCTGGTGACGTTTCTTTCGACGTACACAACGATCATCGATCGCACACGCGATATCGGGACGCTGAAGGCGATCGGCGCGTCGAAGGGCCACATCATCCAGCTGGTGCTCAGCGAGACGACGATGTTGTGTGTGGTGGGCCTCGTTGCAGGCGCCGCGCTCAGCTATGCGCTGAAGCAGGTCCTTCACGTTGTGTATCCCTCTCTCCCGATTTTGATGACGCCGCAGTGGGTCGCGCGCGCGGGCGTGATTGCCGTGGCGGGCGGTTTGCTCGGTGCCACCCTTGGCGGGCGAAGGCTTCATCGAACATTTTGACGTGCTGATTATTGGCGCGGGGCTCTCCGGCGTCGGCGCCGCGTTTCATCTGCAGAACGAGTGCCCCCGCAAAACGTTCGTGATCCTCGAGGCGCGCGAAGCGATGGGCGGCACGTGGGATTTGTTCCGCTACCCGGGCGTGCGCTCGGATTCGGACATGTACACGCTGGGCTACACGTTCCGGCCGTGGCGCGAACCGAAGGCCATCGCGGACGGCCCGTCGATCCTGAACTACATTCGCGAGACGGCCAGCGAGTACGGCATCGACAAGAAAATCCGGTACGGGTTGAAAGTTCAGCGCGCGCGATGGTCGTCGAGCGCGGCGATGTGGACCGTCGACTGCGTAACGCACGACGGGCGTGAAGTGCGCTTCACCGCAAATTTCATTTTTTCCTGCACGGGCTACTACAACTACGACGAGGGCTACATGCCCGGCTGGCACGGCATGGAGCGCTTTCGCGGCACGATCGTGCATCCACAGAAATGGCCCGCGAATCTCGATTACAAAGGCAAGCGCGTGGTGGTGATCGGAAGCGGCGCGACGGCCGTGACGCTCGTGCCCGCGATGGCTCGAACCGGCGCGGCGCACGTGACGATGCTCCAACGCTCGCCCACCTACATCGTCAGGCTGCCGTCCGAAGACAAAATCGCGAACTGGCTGAAGCAGCGGCTGCCGCGCCACGCCGCGCACAAACTCATCAAGTGGAAAAACGTGCTGATCAGCATGTTTTTCTACAACTACGCGCGCAAGCAGCCGCACAAAATGAAAGCGCGCATCCTGAAATTTGCGAAGATGCAGCTGCCCGACGGCTACGACGTCGACAGGCATTTTTCGCCGCGCTACAACCCGTGGGACCAGCGGCTGTGCGTCGTCCCCGACGGGGATTTATTTCGGGCGATCCGCAAAGGCGGCGCGTCGATCGTCACCGACGAGATCGACACGTTCACTGAGAGGGGAATTCGCCTAAAGAGCGGAGACGAGCTCGAAGCGGACATCATCGTCACGGCGACGGGGCTGAAACTCAAGCTGCTCGGCGGAATGCAGCTCAGCGTCGACGGGCTGAGCGTGAATCCGGCGCAATCGCTCACCTACAAGGGAACGATGTACAGCGGGATTCCGAATCTCGCGTCGGCGTTCGGGTACACGAACGCGTCGTGGACGCTGAGATCGGATCTGACGGCGCAATACGTCTGCCGTCTGCTGAAGTTCATGGACGCGCGCGGGTACAACTACTGTACGCCGCAGCGGCGTGACCCGGTCCTGGCCGAAGAGCCGGTGATCAACTTCAGCTCCGGATACGTGGTGCGCGGGCGGGACGTGCTGCCTAAGCAGGGCTCAAAGAAGCCGTGGAAGCTGTATCAAAATTATTTTAAGGACATGCTGTCTCTTCGATACTCGAGCGTAGACGACGGCACGATGGAGTTTGGCCGTGCCGGTAGCGGCACGAAGAAAAGAGCGAGCTGACGTGGCACAGGCATTCCTGCCTGTGGCACAGACATTCGTGTCTGTGCGCCTGCCACATTCTGTGGCGGGCGGGTTTGGCGATGCAAAGCTGCGTCGCGGACTCGCCGTACATGGCACAACCCGTACGCCAGACGAATCTGGCGTACGCACCGGCACGAAAGCCTGTGCCACGGGTCGCTGACCCGGGCTACACGGCGACTCGAAATGGAGAACGAATGAGCGAGAAGATGCAGCTGGCGAATCGCACGGCGGTGGTGACGGGCGCGGCAAGCGGAATCGGGCGCGCGATTGCGGTTTCGCTAGCGAAGCGCGGCTGCCACCTGGCCCTCTCTGACGTGAACGACGCCGGCCTCGCCGCGACGGTGGCGCTCATTATGTCTCCCGCTGGCAGCGGCGGGCCGCTGCGCGTGACGCAGCATCATCTCGACGTGAGCGATCGCAACGCCGTCGCTGCTTATCCCTCAGAAGTGCTCGCGCAGCATCCTGACGTGGACATCCTCGTGAACAACGCCGGCGTCGCGCTCGGCGGCACGTTCGAGCAGGTGAGCGAAGAAGATTTCGACTGGCTCCTCTCGATCAATTTGTTCGGCGTGGTGCGAATGACGCGCGCGTTTTTGCCCGTGCTGCGCAAAAGCGACGACGCGCGCCTGGTGAACCTGTCGAGCATTTTCGGCGTGGTGACGCCGCCGGGGCAGACGGCGTATTGCGCGAGCAAGTTTGCAGTGCGCGGCTTCAGCAACTCGTTGCGTATGGAACTGCGCGGCTCGCGCATCGGCGTGAGCGTCGTGCATCCCGGCGGGATCAATACGAACATCGCGCGTAGCTCGCGAACGCCGAAGCATCTGACCGCCGACGAAGTGGCGCGAGCGAAATCCTACGCGCAGAAGGCGCTGACGATGCCGCCTGAACGCGCCGGCGAGATCATCGTGCAGGGAATCGAGAAGCGCGAGGCGCGCATCTTCGTCGGCAAAGACGCAAAAGCTCTGGCGATCCTCGAGCGGTTCGCGCCGGTGAAGAACTGGTCGATGGTCGAGCGTGTGATTCCCAAGCCGCAGTAAGACGAACTTGTAAAATCCCCGTATTCCTACAGCATTTCTTTCGCACATCCGCACGGCTGGCGTAGGATGTCCGCAAAGTTTTCCTGTACCCCCACAAGGAGCGCTTTCCATGCACATGCCGCCTATCAATTGGCTCGCCGTGATCGCTGCCGCACTCTCCACAATGGTTGTGGGATTTTTGTGGTACTCGCCGATTCTTTTTGCAAAGCCGTGGATGCGTGAGATGGGTTACGACCCAAACGACAAAGCCAAAACCGCGGAAATGCGGAAGAGCGCGGGTCCGGCATATGGCGCGTCACTGCTCGCTGCGATCGTCACGGCGTTCACGCTCGCGTTATTCTTCGCGTTGATGCATGTCGATAATCTGCATCACGGTCTCGCGGTCGCGTTTCACGCGTGGCTTGGTTTCGTGGCTACCGTGCAGCTCACCGGCGTGATGTTCATGCGGCAGAGCTTGAGGCTTTACGCGATCAATACGGGATACCAGCTGGTGTGCTACATCGCGATGGGCGCAATTCTCTCAGTGTGGCGGTAATCGGTAGTCGAACGGCGGGTTCAGTGCACGCTGTGGTGATTGTGTATCTCGAGAGCGATCCGATCGCGCAGCGCGCTGGCGAATGGACCGAAGAACGTGCCGAGAACTTCGCGGTCGCGCGGGACGAGCATCAGCGTGACTGATTCGGAGCGACCGGATGAGCGCTTGGTGTGAACGCTCAGGACGCGATCCCACGGAATTTCCTTCCAGCGAAAATAGCGCCGCACTCGAAACGCGTCGCTCGAGAACTCCGCGCGATATCCCCAGATGCGCAGCGCTTCATATACAAACATCGCGAGCGAGCCGAGCCCGAGCGGCGCGACCATCCAGTACGGCTCACGCGGATCGGAACTCGAAAACCACGGAATCAAAAGCAGCGCGCCGATCGCCCAGATAAGAGGTTGCAGGGAATCCTGCCAGCACGGCTTCGTTACGTCGAAGGTGTGGATGGGTTCGCGCAGCGCGGCGGGATCCTTCGAAAGATCGAGCAGGCCGGCGTAGCGGTTGCCCGCATTGTCGAGCGCCTGAAAACCGAGCGAGCCGAGCTGCGTCGTGATTTCCTCGGCGCGCACTTTTCCCTTGGCTTCGACGGTGAGGAGGTTCGGTCCCCAGCCGACGATGGGAATTCCCGCGCCTTTGCAGAATTGCCTGGTTTCAGGGAGCCAGACCGGATCGGGCTTGCTCATTGGGCGGAGTATACCGCCGGAAGGACGCGAGGGTCCAAATAACTTGTGGGCGTGACGAATGGGTAAGCGCACGCGACGTCCGGCTGGAGTTGCGAAAGAAAAGCGAAGCCGGAACACATCCACAGAGAGGCGAGAAAACAATGAGTTCCACAGAGTCGCCGCGATAATCGCCGGCGCCTCCGTGGAACTCAAGCAGTTCTCATCTTCCTCTGTGTATGTTTTCCAGCCTCAGCGCGCGCGTCAGTTTTCGAGGTAGTAGTCGATCGAGCTGACCACGCGGACGGTCTTTGTGATGCTGGTGTCCGCGCTGAACATTTCGCCCCCGCCTTCGTCGCTGGCGCCGCCTGCATTCGCGGAAAGGATCGAAAACACGCCCTGATTCGCGCTGCGGATCGCGCCTACCTTGCTGCCGGAATCCGAAGCAAATCGATCGGCCGAGGCGCGCGCGTTCCTCGTGGCCTCGGTGATCATGTCGGGTTTGATGGAGTTGAGCCCGTTGAATTTGTAGATCACCCCGCTCCCCTCGCCGCGCGTGCCGGTGGTGAGGACGATGCCGGCCTGCAGAAGTTGAATCGTTTTCTGCGCCGCAGCCGCAACCACGTCGACACGCGGCGTGCGCACTGTGATGAGCTGTTGCACGATGTAGCGCTTCGGCGCGCGATTGGCGCCGCCCCACTCGTTTGCCTGCGTATCTGTCACCTGGATCATGCCGGTATCGATTTCGCTCTCCTGAACGCCTTGCTTGGTGAGGAAATCGACGATGGTTTTCTTGTTCGACTCGCTCTTCGAATAGAGCGGGCCAAGATCGTCGCCGGCTTCTTTGTAGCCGAGCGTCCAGATGGCGAGATCGGATTTCACAGTGCGCTCGGAAAGACCTTTGACGCTGACGTAGCGGTCGCCGAGGCGAGTCTGCTTGATTTCGGCGCCGAGGATCCAGCCGCCGAGAATCAAGCCAACAGCGATAAGTATCCCCATCACGGCGAGATTGCCGCGTGGGCTTGCGTTGCCTTCCATGTGAGTGGTGCTCCCTTCCGCCGCTACTATTTCAATTCGTATCAGAACGCGTGAGCGCGCGTCAAATCACTCGCGCCACAAAGTCAAAGGCAAAACATTTCACAGAGGGGGAGGAGAAAACCGGAGGACACGGAGGCATTGAGCTGGGCACGCGGCCTCCGTGCCCTCATGCAGTTCTCCGCCTTTCTCTGTGATATGTTCCACGTTTTTGAACTTGAAGTTGTGTCCGTTATTCCGCGCGTTTGTAGACGCGCACGTAGTCGACCAGCATCTCTTGCGGAAACTGCGTAGTCGCGTCGGGGCTGCCGGGCCACGAGCCGCCGACCGCGCAATTCAAAATAATGAAGAACGGGTGATCGAACACCCACTTTCCGTCCGGCGGCAGCTTCTTCGGCGTTTGCGTCGCGTACAAATCGTCATCGACGTAGAAGCGCACCACGTTCGGCTCCCACTCGATCGCGAATGTGTGAAACGCGTCCGCGAACTCCACGCTACCGGGCAGGCGATACTCGCCGCGATAGCCACGGCTGCCGTTGTAACCCGGACCGTGTAACGATCCGTACGCCGTGGAAGGATCCTTGCCGATGATTTCCATGATGTCGATCTCGCCGGATGCGGGCCAGCCGACTTTCGGAATATCCTCGCCGAGCATCCAAAACGCGGGCCACATGCCCTGGCCGCGCGGGACTTTGATGCGCGCTTCGAAGCGGCCGTAGGCTTGCGAGAAAAGCCCCTCGGTCTTGATGCGCGCCGACGTGTATGGCTTGTCCGGACCTTTGGCGCACTTGAGACTTTCTTTGCGCGCCGTGATCACGAGGTTGCCACCACGAATCACGGAATTCTCGGGCCGGTCGGTGTAGCACTCTTCCTCGTTGTTGCCCCAGGCGTCGCTGCCGATGTCGTACACCCACTTTGTGTGATCGGGGCGCGAGCCGTCGGCGCCGTTGAACTCGTCGAACCACACCAGCGTCCACTTGGAGGTGGGCGGAGCTTGCGCCCCGTCGGGTGATTGGGCGGGTGATTGGGCGGGCGATTGGGCGGGTGATTGCGCAGGTGACTGAGTCGGCGTCTGCGCTTGTGCGGGTGACGACGGTGCGGCGCCCAGCAGGGCAGCGATTAGTGCGAAAAGTGCGATGCGTTGCATGTACGTACTCTCCCGAATGCGCTGCACATCGTAGCGCAGACGGCGGCGCCCGCGTAAAATTGTGACTGGGAGACCACTTTACAGAATGAAACTGAAATTGCCGGCGGGCGAGTTCGACGCGTACCTCTTCGATTGCGATGGGACGATTGCCGACTCGATGCCGCTGCACTACGTCGCGTGGAAGAAGACGCTCGCGGAGAACAACTGCGATTTTCCGGAGACGCTGTTTTACGAGTGGGGCGGAATTCCCACAGACAAAATCGTGGCGCAGCTGAACGAAATGCACGGGCTCAATATGCCGGTCGAGCACGTGGTGACGACGAAGGAACACCGCTTCTACGATCTACTGCCCACGCTGAAGGCGATCCCCGAAGTGCTCGAACACATCGACGACAAGCACGGCCGCATTCCGTTCGCGGTCGTCTCCGGCGGGACACGCGAATCCGTGACGAAGACTCTCACGATCCTCGGCTTGCTCGACCGATTCCCAACGCTCGTCTGCGCCGACGATTACACGCGAGGGAAGCCGCACCCGGAAGCGTACTTGATGGCGGCTGCGAAGCTCGGCGTCGCGCCGGAGAAGTGCCTCGTATTCGAAGACACCGACCTCGGCATCCAGGCCGCCGAAGCCGCAGGCATGCAGTGGGTGAAAATTCCCGCGCCATGGGAACGCAACACGGTGGGATAGCCAACCTGGCTGTCGTCCGACGAACTTCGCACGCGATGCTGGCGATGAACGCTGACGCCCCTCGATCACAATAGGCGCGAACGGTTGTGAAATAGACTTCAGTCTGTGGTGTTTGCAGTGAGTGGTGGTGATGTTGCAGTAGAACACAGGCTAAAGCCTATTCCACAAGCTTGCCCACCTAGTGTGATTGTGGCGAGCACGACGTGATTGCCAGAATGTCGATCGCGATACTGGCGATGAACGCTGACGCCCCTCGATCACAATGGGCGCGATTGGTTGTGGAATAGACTTCAGTCTGTGATCGTATGGAAATGGCTCAACCCGCGACCCACTGAGAGTGGGTCGCGCTCAGACTCGAAAGTCTAAGCTACAGCGCCGTGAACGGCGACCCCACACAGGCAAGATTGCCTGTGCCACAAAGGCTTGCTGACGCGCGCGCTGCTACTCGCGCTTTTCGGAGATGGCGAAGTTCACCGCGCTGTCCGCGCCGGGCTTGACCACCACTTTTTTCACCCAAGTTGCAGGCGAACTGTACATCGGCCGCTTGACCTCGGCTTGCGACGCGACGTCCAGCGTTTTCGCTTCCGACGAAATCTGCCAGCCCTCATGCCACGCCACGATTTCGTATTCACCCGGCGGTACGTCGGTCAACCGGAACCCGCCGTGCGCGTCAGTGACTGCGTAGTACGGATGGCGCACCACCAGCACGTTCGCGTTCATCCACACGTGCCCCGCGTTGCACTTCAGCTCGACCACGCCGTTACGCGGAAGCGAGACGGGAATCTCCGTGCCTTGAAACGGAAACGGCACGTTGTTCGTCGCCGCCCCAGTCATTTGCACGGTATGTAGCACCGGGTCGCTGCTTTTGATATCGAGCTTGCCGCCCATCGGAACGAGCAAAATGTGGGGCACGTAACGGCAGGTTTTCTGGTCGAGGTGTTCGCGCGCTTCGAGCAGATCCATCGCCTTCCCTTTGGTGATGCCGCGGAGGTAGACCACCGTGTTCGCAACGCCGCCGTCGGAATCGATCACCAGCCGCTCCAGGTCGCGCGTTTTGGTGGAGCCGGGATCGCAGAGCGAAGCGTCCTTGGTGACGGGCAGCGTGGGAATTTTCGGCGTCGGTCCGGACCATTTTACGGTGCCGGTGATCGTGCCGCCGTCGGTGACGCTTTCAACCGTGTAGTCGGACTGCGCCTGTGCTGCGGCGACAGTGGAGCAGAGAATCGCGCAGGCTGCTGTGCCGGTGATCGCAACCGCGCGAAAAACGTGGACGAGTTTCATAGGCTGCCTCGCATCCCAAGTGCTACGAAGTCTTGCGGCGTCAGTTATGAGCCGCAGAGCCGAATGGTGGGGCAGCGTTCAGTGGCGGCCGTGTGCGCGAAGTCCGGAGGCCGGGCCGGAAATGCGGCCAACCGGTGACGGGCAGGAAGTATCGAAAAACCACCCCAATAGTTGAAAAGTACGCCTCGCCTCTGTGACCGGCAATGCGGTAGCTAGCGTCGGCGGCATATCGGTTAATAACGCAACCGAATCGCGTTGCGGCTCGACTCTGGGGCCGCCGCGCGATAGATTCGCGCGATGACCACGATGCTTCGGCTGCGCAAGGCGGTCCCGGGCGACCAGCGAGCGATGGAGGACGTGCAGCGCCGCGCATCGCTGGTGCATGAAGAATATCGCGCGCAGCTCCTCGCGCACCCGGACGCCATTGCTGTTCCAATCGAGCAAATTGAAGCGGGCGAGGTGTTCCTCGCCGAACGCGACGGCGTGATTGTCGGATTTGCTGCGGTGGTCGCTCGCGCAGACGGCGATGCGGAACTGGACGCGATCTTCGTGGCGCCCGAACTGTGGAAGCAGGGAATCGGCCGCATGCTGCTGGACGAAGCAGAACGAATCGCCGTCGCGCGCGGCGCGCGCGCGATGCACGTCGTCGCAAATCCCACCGCGATCGCGTTTTACAAATCGTGCGGCTACGCAATCGTCGGCCGCGCGGAAACGCGTTTCGGCTCCGCAGATACGATGGCGAAGCTGCTGCTTTAACTGCACTACACAGACTGAAGTCTATTCCACTGGCATGCTCGCCTAAATTGATCCGGGCAAGCACGACGAGCTTGCCAGAATTGAGATCGCAATACTGGCAAGCGACGGCGAGCTCGGCTTGGTCGAATAGGCGAGAACGGTTGTGAAATAGACCTCAGTCTGTGGGGTTTGCAGTGAGTGGTGGTGATGTTGCAGTAGAACACAGGCTAAAGCCTATTCCACTGGCATGCTCAGCTAAATTGATCCCGGCAAGCACAACGTGATTGCCTGGATGTCGATCGCGATACTGGCAAAGGCCAACGAGCTCGACGTGGTCGAATTAGGCGCGAACGGTTGTGGAATAGGCTTCAGCCTGTGAGCTATGTTTGCTTTTGCGCAGCATGCCACGCAGCGTGCTCTTCAGCCGTCCAGTTGTGCGCGTGGTCGCGGTGTGCGTCATGCGATTCTTCGCGGAAGTGTGGCCCCGGGCCCATCTTAGCGAGCCGGTCGCGCTCATTGCGTAGCGGGCACGTACCGAGTGACAAGCACCCGCACCCGATGCATCCCGCCATATCGTTACGCAGGCGCGTGAGCTGCGCGATTCGCTCGTCGAGTTCCGCCGCCCACTTCGCCGATAGCCGCGCCCAGTCCTGCGCATTCGGAGTGCGCGCGTTCGGCAGCGACGCGAGCGCTTTACGAATCGACGCAAGCGGAATGCCGGTGCGTTGCGCAACCTTAATAACAGCGACGCGCCGCAGTACGTCGCGCGAGTAGCGGCGCTGGTTGCCCTTGTTGCGCCAGCTCTGGATCAAGCCCTCGGCTTCGTAGAAATGCAGCGTCGAGACGGCCACTCCGCTGCGCTTCGCCACCTCGCCCACCGATAGCTCGCCCGCCACGCCGTCCGGCAGCGGCGGCCCTCCAAACTCTCTTGCGCGCATCGCAAAATACCTCTTGACCTCAAGTTAACTTGAGGTAGCAAACTCAGGATAGCAGAACAACACGAAAGCCGCACGCCCCAGGTGAACGGCGCGTGCGCAGGACGGGAGCCTATGGAAACACCGGTTCGCATTGCACTCATTTACGGCAGCACGCGCAAAGGACGGTTCTGCGACACCGTGGTGCGCTGGGCCGTCGCCGAAATCATGAAAACGGGCGCGTTCGAACTCGACCAGATCGATCCGGCCGAGCCGCTCGCGTT
>JBEKJW010000175.1:0-9861 GCA_050011035.1 Candidatus Acidiferrales bacterium | reverse complement strand
GATGACGAACTGTCGCAAGACGACCGGCTATCGTTCTTCGTGAAGACGGAGATACCGGAGAAATTCACGCACACCGAGAAGATCGAAGTCGCGACGGCGGATGAATCGTCCCACGTGGTGCTGAGTGAAGCGGACGGCAGCTTGATCCTGCAGGATTCCCAGACGGCGCTCGCGATTTTCACTCCGGCAAAAGGATTCGCCACGTCTGCGTTTGGGCCGCTGCGCTTTCGCGTGGTCGACGCGGACGGCGTGAGCGGCGACTGGACGCCGCTGGCGAACATGGTGCGCGTGCCGTCGCTGAAGGAGATTCGCTGCCCGGACAAACCGGACCGCCAGTGCAAATTGAGCGGCAACAATTTGTTTCTGATCGATTCGGTCGCGTCCGACCCGCAATTCAGCAACACGGTTCCCGTGCCCGCCGGCTTCGTCGATTCGACGCTCAGCGTGCCGCGTCCCAACGGAACGCTGCTCTATTTGAAGCTGCGCGACGATCCGTCGACTGTGAGCATGATGGTGTTACCGGTGCTACCGGAAGAGTAAGCATCACGCGAAAGCCACACGCGACTTTGTGTTCACCCGTTACGCACCGTAGTAAGCATCCGCAGAATATTCGGTTGGACTCCAAGACTGTGCAGCGCCACAGACTCCGCCGGAGTTGCGACTATTCGTTGACGAGCTGCCGGATCAACTTTCCGGCAGCGTCATCGTCGTCGAAGTCGAGCGCGTGGCCGATGTAGCGGATCTTGCCGCGCTTATCGAGGATGGCGACGACGGGGAAACTCCTGACGCTGTAGCCGGCAAGCGCGTCGTCGGAAGTAATCACGACGGCGATATGACGCGCTTGCTTGGCGGCGATTTCGCTGAGAGAGCGTTCGAGATCGAATCCGGGCGCGCGGGCCGAGGGTTCGTTGGCCTTGCGCGTGGTTACGTCCGCGACCAAAAGTTTTTGCGTTCCGTAACGCTTTTGGAGCGCATCGAGATCGGAAACTTCGGACTCGCACGGAGCGCATCCCACAAAGAAAAATGAAATCACCTGCACACGGCCCGGTTCGGCGAGAGTGGCGGCCGGACGATTCCCGAATACGCTGATTGCGGGGACGGGCGGCGCGGGCTTCAACTCCATATTTGCCCAAAAGACTTTGTCTTCTGCCCACCCACCGATTTGCTCGGTCGATGATTTCTCCAGCGTGTTGATTTCGTCGCGGAGTTTTTCGGCCGCGGCCACATCCCCGGCGAGATATTCGTAGTGAACGAGACTTGCACCCGCATAGAGCGCGTAGCTCAGGGGCAGAGGTTCGGCGCCGGGATTTGGCGTTCTGTTACGCGCGAGAAGGATGGCGTAGCGTTCCTTGGACCAGTCGAGCGCGCGTGCGGCGTTGGTGTCTGTTTCGTCGTCGATGGCGACGTCGATTTGTGATTGCATCTCATCCATGGGATCTTGCTGCAGGATCAACTTGAGCGTCGGCCATGCCGGTTCCCAATTTCCGCCCATCCACAATTGCCAAGCGGCGAGAGTGAGCCTGGCGTCAGGGCCATGCTGCAGATCGCTTCCCGCCAGATAACGCTGAATGGCTGCAAATGCCTTCTGGCGGTTCGATTCGCAGAGCTTGGCGAGCCAGTACAGCTCCTCACCGGATTCGTTATCTACCGAAAACGAGGGGCACAGTTGAGCAGCTCGCTTGCGGGCTTCGTCGTCAGGCTCGATTACGGTACGCGGAGCGGTGTGCGCGTGGATCGCCGCTTGCCAGTCCGTTATCGGCTGTTGGGCGAACGTGTAGGCTTCGGAGGGTTTAGTGAAAATGGATTGTGCGGAGGCGAACTGGAGGAAAAGTGGAAACAGAAGTACGGGTCGCAAGGCTTTTAGCATGTCGGGCCTCGGGAAGACACGGAATCCGTTCGTACGACACTAAGCTAGCAAGCTGGCCGATTCTCCTATGAATCGCGGTGTGTTTGCAGGGTTGCCTCCGCCGGGATTTGAAGGAGGCAGCGCCAGAGCTTGGGTTCGGCTTCATCGTCCGGTCAGCCAGGTGACGAGAACTGTGCTTGGCGCTAAGAAAAGTGGGCCGATCCGCACAGCATCACTTTGGAGTCGTCGCGGGATCGGGGCCTGACACACTCGGCCCGAACCTCTCCGGATGACCCGAGCGGTAGGCCGCGAGAAGATAGTAGCGCGCGGGCTCGTAATGATTTTCCGCCGTAAACGGCGAGCAAAAAGACGCAGCGGCAGCCAAATCCGACCGCACAAAAAAGGCGTTTGTGCCCAAGAGATTGCTACCGACCAGAGAATAGCCTCGCGGGGAGAGAAGGGTCTCGTATGCCTTTAGAGATGCCCCGAAATAATCTGTGGAATCCCAGTGGTGAGACTCGTTGTACTGCATTACCCAGAACACGTCGGCAGGGAACTTCGGATTATATTCAGCCACGATTACGCGGGGAGCTATGGAACGAATCGCGTCAAGAACGTAGTAATCGTTTCCGTCGAGGTCTATTGCGAGGAGATCGACGTCCTTGATGGGAGTAAGCCGAGCGACAGTCGCGTCAATGTTCGGAGCAGTCACAAAATGTTGCTCAACGCGTAAGCGGCCCTCAGAAATTGCCGCAGAGAGATTTTTTTTTGCTGCCAGTACGTTGCGGGATGATCCCTCAATCCACGCTCCGCGCCAGCCCTGACTGAGCAGAAATAATGAATTATTCTCCGATCCGTTGCCCGCTCCGAGCTCGAGAAACGTGCGCTGGCCCTCGCCGATTCGACGGAATATCTCGCGTATAATTCCATCCTCGTCCGCTTGCGAATACACGCGATAGCCAAATTTTAGCAGCCGCCGTTCGTCGGAATTGCGGGCTGACTCCAGTAATATCCGGCGATGCTCGTGCAACTGAGCGATCTGGGCCGCTCGTAAGAGTTTGAGCGCGTGCGCCCACGTTTTCACCAGACCCAACGATCTTCGCCTCGCCGAATGATTTTCGTCATGAGTGTTCTAAGAAGACTAACTATACACGCAACGGTCCTCGTGGCCGCTTGATTGGCGCTTCGGTTCTACGGCGCTTTGTTAAGACTGAAGCCGCGATCCGAAAAGCGTAAGCACCTCGCTGCGATCAAGCGTCGGCTCTTAGGGTTTCTGGAATTTTCATCGGGACTAGAAAATTGCTGGCTAGAAGATAGGCGAACAAGTGTCCGAGCGGCGACACGTGCCGCAGCTGGGTGGCGGAAACCATTCCGTTCGTTTCACTCCACTCCCAACCGGTGATCGAAAAAGGCTTCAGTCTTTCACGCAGTTCGGCGTCGCTCATCGGATAAACGTAGATGCGGACGTTCTGCGCGAGAAGTCGCGCCAGCGCCTCCAGAAGACTGCCTTCGAGATTGCCGTAGATGCCGTCGATCGCTTGAATCATCAGGGAAAGTCCGACGGCGAAGCGCACCGGCGCCTGCGTGTAGCGGCTTACGAGAGACTTCATGTTGTAGAGTTCGCTTTTGCGAAAAAGCAGCACGTCGCCGCCGGAATCGAGAAGCGCGCCAATGCGGCGAAGCAGGTCGGGGACTTCGGGCGCCGGATCGTTCGGCCTGATCGGAGCGGCTGTGAGGCAAAAAAGGCCGGCGGGAGCATTCTTTGCGTCTCCCACTTCCCTTTGAAGCTCCTGAATCGCCGAGTCCAACAATTGCATGTGAACTTTCGAGTGAGCCGGATCTCCGTGGCCAAAGTATCCGGGCGCAAGCACCAAGGCCTTTTTGTAAAGAGCTTCCGTGGGAGGAACGTCGGCGCCCTTCGCGGAGAAAAACACAGCTTCGGCGAATCCCTTACTGATTAAATGGGCGAGTGCTGTGCGGCGATCCCAACTTTCGAATGCCGGCCCGCGAAAATCGATGTAGTCGATCTCGATTCGCTCCGCGACGACGTCTTCGCCCAAGCCCGCGAGAAATGATTCTTCAGCCTGTAGTTCGTTGAACGCGGCGTAAATCAGATTGACGCCGAGGATTCCGACGGCCTCCTGCTGGAGGACATTCGAAGCATCGCGCATATTAATGTGCAGCAGGACGTCATTCGGCGGGCCGCCTGGTTCCGTTTGAAAGCGGAGGCCGACCCAGCCGTGCGCATCGTTCGTGCCGGTGTAGTTACGCGCGGAGACCGTATCCACAAAAGAGAAGAAGCGCGTATGCGAACCGCGAGTATCGCTGAGCTGCGCGAGAAGCTGAGCCCACTCCTTGTCGAGCATGGCCTCGAGCCGCTGCCGCGATACGTAGCGCGAGCCGGCTCCGTAGAGATCATCGCTGACTTCCTTGTCGTAGGCGGAAACGGTTTTGGCGACGGTAGCGGACGCGCCGCCGACGAGGAAGAACCAGTGCGAGACTTCCTGTCCCGCGCCGATTTCGGCAAATGAGCCGAACGCGCTGGCATCGAGGTTCAGCGTCAGCGCTTTGTGGTGCGTGTCCAGCTTTTCAGTGGGAGGCATGGTCAGGCTCCTCTCATGCGCGACATTCTAGCAGGTGGTCCGCCTCCGTGACGACGAGCTGGCAAAACGCGGCGGGCGTCGACAATCACCCGGCTTTTCGGTGACGTGTGCGGATTGATGGTGCGATACTTTTGGCCGTCGGCATCGTCTAACGGGCCATCTCCGAAGTCATAAGCCACTGTGATAAGCCACAAGCCGCGCGCATGCGACGGTGCCGGCGGGGAGCGTGTGTTGTGAGAATCCGTTCGATGCAACAGGCGGCGCGTCTGACGACCGCAGCGGTGCTCATGGGAGCTGTAGCGATCAGCGTCGGTGCGATCGCGACACAGGCGCAACAGTCCAGCCCACAAGCGGCGAGCACACAGTCGTCGACCCCGCAGCCATCAACACAAGAACAGGTGGACAAGTACACGTGGCTCGAAGACATCCACGGCGAGAAGCCCATGGCGTGGGTGAAGGCCGAGGACGCGCGCACCGCCGCGGTGTTCGAGAAAGACAAGAATTTCGCCACGCTACAGGCGGAGGCGCTGAAGATCCTGGACTCGCCGGACCGGCTGCCCGACCCGGAATTTCGCAACGGCATGGTCTACAACACCTGGCGCGACGCCGACCATCTTCGCGGAATCGTCCGCCGCACTAC
Organism: Candidatus Acidiferrales bacterium; assembly: GCA_050011035.1. Lineage (GTDB taxonomy): Bacteria > Acidobacteriota > Terriglobia > Acidiferrales > UBA7541 > Palsa-295. The sequence continues at coordinate 4,772 of JBEKJW010000175.1, read as the reverse complement.
TCTTAAGGATTATCTAACGGCGGACCCGAAGTGGGAGACGGTGATCGACTATGACGCGCTCTCGAAGGCCGACAAGCAGAGCTGGGTGGGCAAGGGGCTCTCCTGCCTGGCACCCGAAGAGGAGCTCTGTCTTGTGGTGCTGTCGGCGGGCGGCGAGGACGCGAACACTCGTCGCGAAATGAATCTGAAAACCGGCAAGTTTGTGCAGGGCGGTTTTGTGCTGCCGCGCGGCAAGCAGACCGCCGCGTGGGAAGACAAGGATACGCTGCTGGTCGCGCGCGATTGGGGCCCGGGAACGATGAGCGAGGCCGGATATCCGATCAGCGTCCGGCGGTGGAAGCGGGGCCAACCGCTCGAAAGCGCCGTGGAAGTCTTTCGGGGAGACGTGAAGGACAACGGATACGGCGACAATGCGGAGGTGCTCGTGGATGGACAGGGCAACCGTGCCGCGATGGTCGAGCGGGATATGACCACGTTTACGTCCGAGAAATATCTGCTGCTGCCCGACGGAGCGAAGAAGCTCGCGCTGCCGCCGAAGTCAGATATCGATGGGCTGGTAAGCGGTCAACTGCTGATGAAGCTGGAAGAAGATTGGACGCCCGAAGGAGAAACCGCGACGTTCGCAAAAGGTTCGTTGATCGCGCTGGATTTGGCAGCGATCGAAAAAGATCAGGTGCATCTGAAACCGACCGTCGTATTCGCACCGACTGCGGAAGAATTTGAAGAGTGGTCTATGACAACCAAAAATCATTTGATCGTGGCCACGCTCGAGCACGTGCAGCAACGCGCGTATGTGTACACGCTGGGGAGCGATGGGAAGTGGACGCGAACGCGGATTCCGGTGCCGGACAATATATCGATCGGATCGGGATCGGCGAGCCGCACGGACGATCTTTTCTTTTTGGGCCTGGAAGGTTTCCTTACGCCGCCGTCGCTGTGGCTCGGCGATGCGGCGAAGGGATCGTTCGTTCAAGCGAAATCGCAGAAGGCGCAGTTTGACGCCAGCGGCCAAGTGGTGGAGCAACTCGAGGCGACCTCGAAGGACGGCACAAAGGTGCCGTACTTTATCGTGCATCGCAAAGACATGCCGTTCGACGGGTCGAACCCGACCCTGCTGTCGGCCTACGGCGGATTCGATGTCCCCAGCACGCCATACTACTGGCCGGTGCTCGGCAAGCTGTGGCTCGAACGCGGCGGCGTGTATGTGCTGGCGAATATTCGCGGCGGCGGCGAGTTTGGTCCGGCGTGGCATGAGGCTGGCTTGAAGACTCACCGTCAGCGGATTTACGACGACTTCTACGCGGTGGGCCAGGATTTGGTGACTCGCAAGATCACCTCGTCGCGCAGGCTGGGGATTTTGGGGGGCTCGAACGGCGGATTGCTGATGGGCGTTGAGTTCACCCAGCATCCGGAGATGTGGAACGCAGTGGTGATCATGGTCCCGCTGCTGGACATGCTGGCGTACGAGCACTTGTCGGCGGGCGCGTCGTGGGTCGGCGAGTATGGATCGGTTTCGGTGCCGGAGGAGCGGGCGTTCCTCGCGTCCATTTCGCCGTACAACCAGCTGAAGCCGGACGTGAATTATCCGGAGCCGCTGATTTTTACCACGACGGCGGACGATCGCGTGGGGCCGGTGCATGCGCGGAAATTCGCGGCGCGCATGGAGGAGTTTCACAAGCCGTTCTACTACGACGAGATTACCGAGGGCGGACACGGCGAGGGTGCGGATCACAAGCAGGACGCCAGGACCGACGCCGAGTATTTCACCTACTTGATGATGAAGCTGATGGAGCCCGCGCCGCCCGCGCCGGCGAACTGAAGACGCGCCACTCGCGGGCCGCTGTTGCGTGCCGCGCCTTCGGCGTAGATCGGCTTGTAGGGTGATGGCGTTTCGGAAAAGCGGCGTCAGGGTCCGCCGCACTCCCATAGTCATTGTGCTGATCGCTACGTCGAGGCGGTCATTTGTGTGCGAAGGCCATGCCTGCTCGCATGCACCGGCGAAAACATCCCACCCGATGATCGCGGCCGGTTTCTGTTTTGCCGGTCACGGCACGATGCATCCTTTCTCGATTCGAACCGCTCGGGGCTGCTGCAGCGCACCCAGCCGACTATGGGAGTGCGGCGGCGGGTTTGCCGCCGCTTTTCCGAAACTCCACGCTACTAGATACGAAATCGCGGCCGAAGGCCGGACGCACGACGCGCTACATAGTAAGTCCGTATGCGATGGGGCAACGTCACGGCAAGTTCGCGAGGATACTGCTAAGCACGGCTACGGCGGCGCAAACGGCCAGGATTTCGAGAGCCGCAATGAGGAACACGCCGGCGGCTACAGTCGCGGCCGATTCGGGCGTTTCGAGTGGCAGGGGCCGGGTCATGGTGCCTCCTAGCGCTTCCAGGTGGCGCGTTTGCGGCTTGCTACTGCGGGAACGCGGCGCCGCGGGGAATTCCATACGGCATGCGAAAAGTTTGAGGGGCGACCACAGGCTGGGAGCGCTCGCCTAGCGGTGCGCGAACGGCGCGCTGGCCGCTGATGCTATTCTGGGCCGACCGAGGAGCGTTCGAGCAAAACGAAATGAGTGCGTGGAACGATCGGGATCGCTGGGAGGCGCTGTGCTCGGGCACGGCGTGCCCGATTTGTCAGCGCCCAGAGCCGCTGGACGTGGTGGCCAAACTCGAAGCGTGCTGGGTGACGATGCAGGAAGCGGCGCCGGTTCGTGGGTACGTTTGCCTCGTGTCGCAACGGCACGCCGTCGAGCTGCACGATTTGCCCGAGCCGGATGCCGCTGCGTTCATGCGCGACGCGCGAGGAGTATCGCGGGCGCTCGCGGCTGCCACCGGCGCGGTGAAGTTGAACTACGAGATCCATGGAAATTCGATTCCGCACTTGCACATGCATTTCTTTCCGCGCTATCGCGGCGACCAGTTTGAAGGCCGGCCGATCGACCCCCGACACGCCGCGCAGCCGGTGTACGCCCCCGGCGAATTCGCACAGATTCGCGATGCGTTCCTGCTGGCTCTAAATTCTTCGACCGCCTAGCTCCATGTGGGCGCTCACGGCGCTTGAAGCGTGACTTCCTCGGTGATTTTCTCGTTTCCGCGAAGCACAGTAGCCGTCACTTTTTCGCCTTCCGCGTAGTAATAGCGGAGCCGCTCGAAGTCGACCACGTTATCGATCTTCCGATCGCCGTACTGGATCAACACATCGCCGGGTTGGAATCCCGCCTTCGCCGCGGGACCACCGTTGGCCACCATCGCAAACTTCATGCCGCCGTGCCGCTGTTGATAGTCGGGTGCGACGCCAAAATCGGGCGGGAGCTGGCCCGTGTGGCCGAAATCGATCTTCCAACCCTTCGGCGTCCTGAGGAGAATGAAGTCCTCGGCGTACGTCGCACGCCACTCGTCTCCTCCGAGCAAAGCCCGACCCTCTTCGGTATCGGCTTTCCACACGCTGTGCAGCGTGACGGTGACCCAAGCGACGTCGCCGTGCACGACGGCCACTGCATCTTGCGGGTGGTAGTCGATGCGGATGCCGGCGGTTTTGTAGTTTTGGTAGCCGTCGCGTTCGGTGGGCTCGAATGGGTGCGGGTACGACTCCTCCATCGAGCGTGCGTCCGGAGTATGCAGCGCGTCCATCGCGGCGAAATCGTATGCTTGCGCGGCTCGCTCGTGTGCCAGCACGGCACTTATGGCCGCTCGCTTGTCGTCCTCTTGTGACGTGGCGGGAGTACGGCAACCGGCGAGCACAATGGAAAACAGCAGCGTGATTGCGAATCGGGACCCGAGTCGTCGTTGCATATGGATTTCTCCGGGGAAGCGCGCTGAATGCGGTGCGAGGTTTGTGCGGGCATTCCCGACAGCGGCTGGCGATGTCGCCAACTTTTCCGGGGGCGGTTGGCCATCGTAGCTCGCGATTGGTGACTCGTCAACGAATCGACGGCGGTTGCGAAGTGTCTACGATGGCACAAGGGAAATAGATTCATTTGGACGCGTGAATAGCAAAGTGAAATGCTGCCATCCTCAAATCGAGGAGCGACGGTGAAGGTGAAATTGCGTTGTGCGGTGCTCGTCGCGAGCGCGGTGCTCGCGATGGTGAGCGCGAGCGTGGCGCGGGCGCAGGGGTGGGAGGCGCCGGCGGGCCACGAGCAGATTGCGCTTTGGCCGCGGACGCCGCCGGATGCGGCGAGAGTGGCGGGGCCGGAGACGGTGACCATCACGAAGGACGAGCTGGTCGCGGGGAAGCCGTACACGTACGTTGAGAAAGTTTCGCGCCCGACGATGACGGTGTTTTCGCCGCCGGCGGGCGTTGCGAACACGGGCGCGGCGGTGATTGTGTTTCCAGGCGGCGGCTACTGGATTCTCGCGATCGACCTGGAAGGCACGGAAGTTTGCGACTGGCTGGTCACGCGCGGCGTGACGTGCGTGGTGCTGAAGTATCGCGTGCCGGGCAACGATTTGCAGCCGCAGTCGGGGCCGTATCCAAAATCGCCGATGGCGATCGAGGATGCGCAGCGCGCGATTCGCCTGCTGCGTTTGCATGCGGCGGAGTGGGGAATCGATCCGCACAAAGTGGGCGTGCTGGGATTTTCTGCGGGCGGGCATTTGGTCGCGGCGGCGAGCACGCTGTACGACCGGAAGCTGTACGCGCGCGTCGATGCGGCGGACGATTTGAGCGCGCGCCCCGATTTTGGCGTCGCACTCTACCCGGGACACCTATGGCTCGATACCAAGGCGTTGACGCTCAATCCCGCCGTGCCCGTGAATGCGCAGACGCC
>JBEKJW010000174.1:0-9881 GCA_050011035.1 Candidatus Acidiferrales bacterium | reverse complement strand
GAGTTACAGCCCGGAGCGCAGCGGCATCGGAAAGATTCTGCTGGAAGCCACGGGGCGAGCGACTTCGATTGCCGTGATGAAGGGCGGCGTCGCGCAGTCGATCCGCAACCACATTGCGTCTCTTGTGCTCGGATTCTCGCCCGTGCGCCGCGAGCTCGCGCAGGTGCTATCCGAGATCTCCATCGGCTATCCGGATAGCCCGATGAACGCGCAGCATTCCGCGCACATCTCCGGCGGGCCATCGATCGGCAAGCGCGCGCCCATTCGCCCCGGCGAACCGCCAGTCGGCGCGGGCAACACGCCGCGCTTCGCGCTTTTCAGCGGTGACTCCAACGACGCTCGCGCCGTGCTGGCGAAGTATCCGAATCTCGTCGAGCCGCAGATACGCGCTCCCTACGCCGACGGTGGCATGTGGCTCGTGCGCCCCGACGGTTACGTCGCACTGGTTGCGCACGCCGGCGCGTGGAGCGACCTCGACCGCTACCTCACCTGGCTCGTCGGATCGCAAACTGCAACCGCGTAGTAATCAGCGTCGACTTTTAGCGCCTACGCCGCCTCCGGCCCCCAAACCTCCACTCCATCGCGCCGCTCTTCGCGTTTGCGCATCACGATCACGCGCGGCGTCGGTTTGTACTTCGGATTGGGCGCTGTGGGATTCACGGTCGCGCGCGGAGGCAGCGGCATCTGCATCACCGGGCTGGCCGGCGCCTCCGCATTCAGTTGGCGTTCGCGATGAAAGTAGGCCTTCGAGCTGTAGGTTGTTCCGCGCATTTTTGTTTCTCCCCTCAGTGAAACAGGAGCGTGTATTTACCAGCGCACAACCTACGTGTCAAGTAACAGTACCGGAGATTTTGCATTTTTCGGGTGAGCGCAACGGCGCCTCGCGCTGACGTGAGTAAAAGTGCTGCTCGCTATCACACGCACACGGCCGCGCTCGCTGGCTACCTCCGTAATTAGTGCAGTGCGCGTGAGTGAATCTACGCAAACGCAGCGTCAAATCTTCCGTGGCAATCGCCACTCAACGCTAGGTGGTGCGCAGTTGTCGTGCGCTTTTGTCTCTTATTTGGTTTTGAGTTGGGTTCGTAGGTAGACCGCGTAGGCCACGATACAAGCCAGCAGCACCCACATCGCGTAGAAAATTCCGTTGGACATTTCGAGCAGGCTATCGAGCGTGGAATGTTGCTGCGCAGCCAGCTCCGTCACGCGATTCTGGAGCGTCGCGACCTCAAACTTCCGCGAAAGGCAACTCATCGCCGCGCCGATGGCTTCGGAGTTCGGGTGGGAGTCGGCTGCGAACTGCGGCTGCACATCGAGCTTTGACTCCGCGTCGGATTCCGCCTTCCCCACTGCACCCTGCGTCGACGCCACGAGCGTACGAAACTCATCGGGCTCAGTCGGCAGCGCCGTAACGAGCTTCATCACGTTGTCGTCGTATGATTGCAAATCGGTGCACGCGCCGCGCGCCTGGCCGCGCACTTCATCGAGCGAATGTCCGCGCTTCCCTATCGCGCCCGTCCCGCCATTCGCCGTCACTTCCGCGTGTAAGCGGTCGATATCCGCCTGCAGCGCGGCGGGATTGAGTTTTTCGTGAAAGTCGGCCTGCGCAACGGCGAGTCCAGCGTCAAGCCGCGAGAGCCACGCGTTCGTGCCAGTGTGAATGGCGAGATTAAGCACCGCGACGATGGCCGCGACTTTCAGCAGCCGGTTCGGACGCGCCACCGCTTCAGCGCGGGCTTCCGCGACCGGATCTGCGAGAGGCTGCGGGATCGGCATGTCAGGGGCTCGTCGCGGATGCTACCACGGCGCCCTGCTGGAGTTCCGGTTTGCAACACCGCCTGTGCCGTGCCACGCAACGCCACCCGCCTCAGCGGCACAGAGCGCGAACTCTCGTTCCAGCTACGAGCATCGGCGCGTTTACCGATATGTAGCACGGGGGTGACGCCGGGCCCGCGTAATGGCGCGCTCCTGCGATACTGAGCTTGCCCCTTCCCAGCTGGGAGTATTGCGTGCGCGCTATTTCGGCGTGCACGTGGGCGTGTCGCTCGATCGGTTTCAACGCCGTGCCGCGCCGCCGCACTCCCCCACACGCAAGCGAGTGAGGAGAAGCCGTGCAAGCTTCGCTTCCCGACAACGAAGACCAGCGCCTCCAGGCGCTCTATTCCGAACATATTCTCAACACTGCGCCCGAGCCGGCGTTTGACGAGATCGTTCAGCAGGCGTCGTTCATCTGCGCCACGCCCATTTCGACGATCAGTCTAATTGACTCGGGCCGGCAGTGGTTCAAGGCGAAAATCGGCGTCGCCGACCGCGAATCGCCACGCGAACAAGCCTTCTGCGCTCACACGATTTTGCAACCCGATGAAGTTCTGATCGTCGAGGACGCAACAAAGGACGCGCGCTTCTCCGACAATCCTCTCGTGACCGGCAAGATGAACATTCGCTTTTACGCCGGAGTTCCGCTGGTCACCCAGGATGGCCACGCGCTCGGCTCTCTCTGCGTGATCGACACCAAGCCGCGCACGCTGACGCCGGAACAACTCGAAGCGTTGAAAATCTGCCGCAACCAGGTGATGCGCGAACTGGAACTGAGACGAAAAACCGCCGCGCTGAGGCACTCGCTCGGCCTGCTCGAAGATTCGCAGCAAAAGCTGGAGGCGAGCGAACAGCGCTACCGCGAACTCGTGGACCGCAGCCTCGGTTTGCTTTGGGTTCACGACCTCGAAGGCCGGCTGGTGCTCGTAAACCCGGCCGCGCATCAGGCGCTCGGCTATCGCGAGGACGAACTCATTGGCGAAAACATGGGCGACCTGCTCACGCCGACATCGCGTCCGCTATTTCCCGGTTATCTCGAGCGCATACGCAACTCGCATTCGGACACCGGCCTGATGCAGGTGCTCACGAAAAGCGGCGAAGAGCGCGTTTGGATGTACCGCAACGTGCTGCGCATCGAGGAAGACGCGGAGCCGCGAGTGATCGGTCATGCGCAGGACATCACCGACAGCCAGAAGATGGAAGAGGCGCTGCATATGCAAGTGGCGCAGGATCCGCTCACGAAACTTTTCAACCGCCGCTATCTGGAAGACGCGATGACGCGCGAGATTCGCAGAGCCGTGCGGCGCAAACGCTCCGTCGCGGTGCTGATGATCGACGTCGATCACTACAAGCGCTACAACGATTCGTACGGACACGCCGTGGGCGATCAAGTGCTCGTCATGCTGGCCAATTTTCTGAAGAACGGGATTCGCGCCGAAGATATGGCGTGCCGCATCGGTGGCGATGAATTTGCACTGGTGCTGAATGAAGCGACGGCGGAAGGCGCGCGCGGCCGCGCCGAAGTGCTGTGTGAAAAGGTCCGCGAGTTGAGCATTCTCGACAGCGGACGCGTGATTGCCGGTTTCAGCTTCTCGGTCGGCGTCGCCTCCTACCCGGAAAACGGCAGGACGCTCGCGGAGTTATTGGAATCCGCCGACAAAGCTCTCTACCGCGCGAAAGAAACCGGCCGCAACCGCGTCTGCGTAGCAGACCGGGTGACTGAAGTCACCACCACCAGCGGCGGCGTCCTGGCCTCCGCCGACGATTAACGATCACCCGCCGCTAGAACTGTAGCCCGAGCAAACCTGTGTTCGTGCGCGTCTTGTCCGAGCCGAGGAGCAACGACAAGTTCGGATTTACCACGTAGTAGACCAGGCCAAAGGCGACGTTGGGATTCTGCCCCGACAGCGTGGCCGTGCCGCGCCCGAAAGAGTCCGGCGTGCCGATTTGCGTCGGCGTCGTCGACGTGGAGGTCGTGGTGTTTACCGGATCGTTCGGGTACACCGCGTTGTAGTTATTGATATCGATGAATCCCACGTTGCCCACGGTCGTCAGGAAATTCACGGACGCATCGAGATCCTGCCCATAGCTCGACGGCGAGCTGTAGAAGATTCCCTGCGCGCCCAGGCCGATCGCGATCGACCCGCTCGGAATAGCCGGTGACGCCGCCTGCTGGTACGCCACGCCGCCCGCCACCGCCGCCGAATCGAGTTCCAACAAAAGCACCGAGCCTGCGCTGGTCGGGTACGCCGCAAATTCCGTAGCGCATCCCGACGCGCCGATCGTCAAATCGATCCGGCTGTTCGTCGTGTTGCTGGTGTAGTTGCACGAGCCGAGCTTCGTCGCCAGCGTAGTCGTGCCTGCGTTGTTCAGATCCGACTCGCCGGCGCTAATCGTTCCCGTTCCACTTGACGTAATCACGCCGCCCAAAGCGTAACCGCCCGCCGAACTCGTTCCACCGACGGTGAACGCGTAATTCCCCGATACAAGATTGCCCGGCCCGTACGGCGCCGCGAGCCCGCTGAAAATATCGCCCGCTAGATAATCCGTCGTGTCGGTCTCCACCGCGCGGAAGTGCGTGTTGTCCACGGTGTAGAACGCAAAGTGTAGCGTGCCGATCGAGGTGCTAGTCAGGGTCATCGTGCCGCGGCCGGTGTTCGGCTGTGTCACGTCAAACGAGTAGCTTCCCTGCAGCGTGTTGTCGTTCGCCGTTACGGTGCCATTGTCGTTGTAATCGACGACCGTCGCCGAGTTCGGAATCTGCCCGGCGCCATTGGCCGTGTATCGTCCCGCAGCGGCCAATTGCTGGAACGTCGCATCCGAACCTGTGAACTGGAACACGTACGGCCCACTCATCACGCTTGGCGACGTCGTAAGGTCGTTCAAGTTCTGCTGGTCGAGTCCGCCAGTGCCGGTGAACTGCGCGTTGAAGCGCGTCAGGTAGCCGTGCTGGTTGGTCGTCAGGACGAACGCCCAACTGCTGCTCGTGCCTCCGCCCGGGCCGCCGGTAATCACGGCCGAGCCGCGTCCGTCCGGCGCCACCTGATACGTTCCAGTGAACGCGACGGCGCCAGACGGCCCGCCGAGAAATCCGTTCGCGTCGGAAAGCCCGCTGGTGATATTGCCGTTGCCGTCCGCCACGAAGCTGCCCGCCACGGCGTAGTAGCCAAGCGCATTGTTGCCAATGTAAGAGAACGCGAATGGTCCGGTGAGGGACGCATCCGAATACGTGATCTGCGCAGTGGCCGACGAACTCTGCGTACCGCTCGTCGCCGTCACCGTGATCTGCCCGCCTGGTGGGGGATACAGCGGCGCGGTGTAAAGCCCAGTGTTCGGATCGATCGTTCCTATGTTGCCGCCGTTCGCCGAAGAAATCGCGTAATTCGCCGCAGTCGTGGTCACGCTATTCAGCGTCGAGTTGAACTGGAACGTTCCGCCCGCAGGAACCGTCGCGGCTGTGGGAGAAATCTGTAATCCCGCGCCAACGCCGATTGTGATGGCCGCCGTATTCGAAGTGATCGTAGTGGTGTTGGTGGTCGTACCCGGGAATTGCGGAGCTTCGGCGGTGATGTTCACCACGCCGTTGTTGGTGCTCGGCGTAGCGGCCGGAGCCGTGTAGACGCCAACCTGTACCGACAGAGTCGACGGGACTATGGTGCCGACCTGGGAGTTTCCGCCCGCGACGCCATTCACGTACCAGGTCACCGCGGTGTTCGTCGTCGACGTGCTTGTCGTGTTCGCCAGGTTCACCGTGGCGTTGAACTGCAGCTGTGTGTTCAGCGCCACCGTCGCCGTCGTCGGCGTGATATCGATCGACGTCACGTTGATCTGCCCGCTTCCGCCGCCGCACGATATCAGCGCGCCCAATCCGAGCACCGCGAGCGGCGCACACAACATTCCCAGCCAACCCGACTTACGAATCCGCTTATTCATCAGACCCCTTCGATCAATTGCTTCAAATTGGCACCGCGCTGAAGGCGAGCCGCTCAAATCTCGTTCACCGCGCGCCGAAATGCTCGCCGCCGCGCACACGTTTGGTTCTCTCTCGCGCTCACAGGCGCGCCCACTCTGGCTTTATTCGTAATTCCGGCACAGGGGGAAAAGTTCCAAATTCTTTTGATTCAGCTTCATGCCCGAGGGTTGTCAGCCGCCCAGCGCCTATGCGGCTTGATATCTGCGACGCGCCCTATATAAGGACCACGCGCCAGAAGCCCGGTATCGCATCCCGCGGCGTTGCCGATACGGAAAATGACGCGCGGCGGGCGAATCCCACCCCGCTTCCCGGGCATCTCAACCCTAAAAGGACCACCAAGTATAACCAAGATTTTGCAAAAACGTTTCAACCGTTCCTTGCAACCGCGGGCTAGAATCGGCTCAGCCGTTCCGGGGCCCGAAGCGTCAAGGGGCGCAACTTACTGAGGAGACTTCGTCACCATGAAAATGTCCGTTCGCGGTAATCGCGTGCTGCTGGCCGCGCTGGCCGTTGTGTTCACGTCCGCTGTGTTTGCCGCACCGAGCGGCGCGCAGACTTCCACCTGGCAGATCGATCCGGCGCACGCTAACGCGCAATTCACCGTGCGGCACTTGAGCATTTCGAACGTCTCCGGCCAATTCAACAAGATGAGCGGCACGGTGCAGCTCGACGATAAGGACATCACCAAGTCCAGCGTGAATGCGACCATCGACGTCTCCTCCGTCGACACGCGCGATAACAGCCGCGACGGCGACCTCAAGAGCGACCACTTTTTCGACGTGGCCAAGTATCCGACGATGACCTTCACTTCCACGCAGATTGAAAGCGCCGGCCCGGGCAAGCTGAAGATGACCGGCAACCTGACGCTGCACGGCGTCACCAAAGTTGTGACCTTCGACGTCGATGGCCCCAGCGACGCGATCACCGACCCGTGGAAGAATCAGCGCCGCGGCGCCAGCGCCACCACGACGATTAACCGCCGCGACTTCGGCATCACCACCTACCCCGCCGCCGCCATCGGCGACGACGTAAAGATCACCCTCGACATCGAATTCATCAAGAAGTAGCGCTACATTCGAAATCGAGCTGTCCGCATAGGGAGCGCCGCGGTCCGGCGCTTCTTTCTTTTTTTCGGCGTCCCGGCAAGTGAAAGCTAGAAGGATCGATTGGTATAGATCAGGTAGGCGATGAGCACGGCGCCGAAGGCGCCGGCCACGAATGACAGCGCGGTCACTACGCGATTCGCGGGGCGAAATTCGCCGGCGTCGAGCATCGCGCGAGTGCGCTGGTAGCGAACGCACGAAACCACGCTCATGAAAATCCCCATGGTCATGAATCCTATGCCGATCGCGAGCGACAAGCCGCTTGTGCGTTCGTCTCCGCCCCGCATCTGAAGAAACTCGCGCAGCGTAATTCCGAATTTCGCCACCACAAACCCGAACACGATCACGCTGATGCTGGTTCGTATCCACGCGAGGTACGTCCGCTCGTTTGCGAGGTGATCGCTAGCCTTGCCGGCACTCGGATTGGAATTCGTGTTGGCCATTAATTATGCTCGACCCAGCGATTACTGTAGTGGAGCGCCCCTTTCTGCCGCAAGCGCCGCGCCAACATCCTCGCGCATTTTGCAGTTTTTCGCGCCCTCCCATGATAAATACAGGAAGGTCCGGATGGCCGGGGCTCCCAAAACGGCTAGAGTAGAGGCTCGGTGAGACCACGCCAAAATTCCTAGCGACATCGACAGGAGGAACAAATGAGTGATTCCAAAGACAAGAAGTGCGCGCATCCCATCTGTTCGTGCACAGTGACATCCGGAAATTTCTGCAGCCCGCAGTGCGAGGCCATGGAAAAAACTCCGGATATCGATTGCAAGTGCCCTCACGCCGTATGCAAGGGCAGAACCGAACGATAGAGCCGCCTCGGGGCAAGCAGCGCGTTAGCCGAGGCTGCGTCTCGCGTCCAAGAATTTGCGGAATGGGTTGGAGTGGTGTGTCGCGGCGGGTGGATCGAGTTTGTCTTCTACCTTGTATTCCTGATCCGAATTGGCGAATTGGTGCGCGCGAACCTCCTCGCCAACGTTTACGCGGTGCGCGCGTTCAGCGTCTCCGGAACCGCGACGTAGAGCAGCCCCACTGCTACTGCCGCGATCGCCGCAAGCCCCAGAAAACTCGCACTGAAGTTGAAGCGGCCAACCAGCCAGCCGCCAACAGCGTTGCTCGACGCCGCTCCGATCCCCACCATGGTCGCCAGCGCACCCGACGCCACGTTGAACCGTCCGGTTCCCTCCGTGCGGTCTTTGATCACCAGGATCGACACGATGCCGAAAATCGCGTTCGCGATCCCGTCTAGCACCTGAATCGCTACGAGCGCCGCGACCGCGTGCGTCAGCGTGTACAGCAGGCCGCGAAGCGGCAACACGCCGAAGCCCACCAGCAGCAGCGGCTTGCGCCCCTTCACCGCCGCGCGCTTTCCGATCCACACCGCCGTCACCGCGATCACCAGCTGCGTGACGATGATGCACGCGCTCATGAACGGCGCCGCCTCACGCGGCTTCCCTTTCGCCAGCATCTCGCCCAGCTCGGGCAGCATCGCTGCGTTGGCCAAGTGAAAAAGGAATGCGGCCGCAAGGAATGCCAGCAGCACACGGTCCTTCGCGAGCGCGGCGACGCCTTCCGCATCGCGCCGCGCGGCCGCCGGATTCGCGTCATCCTTCGCCGCCGCGCCGCGAGCGCGCGCGTAGTCGATTTCGTTTTTGTCGATGGAGAAAAGGCACAGCGCCGTAGGAATCGCGAGCGCGGCCGCCACGATGAAAATCGCGCGATAGCCGAAATGATAGGCGACCCACGCAACGAGCAGCGCGGCCGCTACATTGCCCGCCGCGTTGAACGACTGGTTGCGCCCGAATTGCCTGTCAAACGCGCGCGCGCCGACCAGGCCCAGCGTGATCGCCGCGACCGTAGGCGCAAGAAATGGCCCGGCGCATCCGATCAAGAATTGCGCCGCGTAAATTCGAATCGCGCCGGTGCCGCCCATCAGCAGAATCGCGCCGGCCACGAGCACCACCAGCGCCGCGGCCAGCAGCGGCCGTTTGCGACGAATCGCGTCGATCGCCGCGCCCGCCGGGGTTTGCAGCGCCACGGTGACCAGTCCGCCGAACGTCAGCGCGTACCCAACGCGGTCCGGCGGCCACCCTCCCGCCGCGAGATACGCTGCAAGGAACGGCCCGAGCCCGGTCTGCACATCGGCGAGAAAAAAGTTCAGCCACGAAAGCGCGCGCAGGCTGCGCCTGGAAGGATCGCACTCCGCGTCGCTTGCGGCGCTGGCGCGTGCGATAGGTTGTGCCTCAGACGGCATCCACCGTTTGATTCCGCGGTGGGTGTCCCGGTCGGTGCACGCTGAGATTTGTTTGCCGGGTGTTAATGCGTGCCAGAATCTTTTGTGGGTGCCGGCGTGTTTTGCGGCGTGGCCTGCGGAGATGGCGTGGAGGGCAGCTGCTGCGAGTGTCGCCGCTCATTGCGTTCCAGTCGGCGTGGCAGGGCGAGCGACGCGCACCTGGTGCTTCATAGTCGGACTATATGCCCGGACGGTAACGCCGCTCAACTGCTTGCGCGTCATGTAGTAAAATCGCGCGCCGGTGGAGGAATCAGTGGCTGTCGCGCGCAAAATTGTCGCGTTTCATCGGGACGACGGCGGCGACTGGGTCGCCGACCTCGACTGCGGCCACACCCAACATGTGCGCCACAATCCGCCGTGGCAGAATCGCGAGTGGATCACGCGCGAAGACGGGCGCCGCGAACACATCGGCCGCGAGTTACCGTGCGCTAAGTGCGAGGACGACTCAAAGTAGTGCGCCACTGTTCGCCACACTACGGCCGCGCGTAAAGCTGCGAAAGGGACCGCCCACGTTAGGCGGGTTGTGTGGCATAGACAATTGTCTATGCCACGGACACCTCCGTAACGATTGGTTCCGTGGGAATTGAAAGAGTGCCAACCTTACGTCGACCGAAAATTCAGTAATACGCGGTCGCTATCCGGGATAGTGCTGATGCAACGATCACTTCTCAAGCGAATGGCCTGTTACTCGACATGTCTCGCC
>JBEKJW010000173.1:0-9902 GCA_050011035.1 Candidatus Acidiferrales bacterium | reverse complement strand
GTGATTCGGTTCCGGCGCCCGCCGTTTGTCCTGTTCCGCAAGACCCAAGTGCAGGGCATACCGCCAAACGAACTGGTCCTTAATATCCAGCCCGACGAAGGCATCTCGCTCAGCTTCGAGGCAAAGGTCCCGGGCCCTGTCGTGCGGCTTGGCGCTGTGAATATGGATTTCCAGTACGCCGATTATTTCGGCACCACGCCGTCCACCGGCTACGAAACGCTTCTCTACGATTGCATGATGGGCGATCCCACGCTGTTCCAGCGCGCGGATATGGTCGAAGCGTCGTGGACCGTGGTGCAGCCGATCCTTGATGTGTGGAAGGCGATTCCGCCGCGCGACTTTCCGAATTATCCTGCGGGAAGTTGGGGCCCTGAAGCTGCATTCGAATTGCTTCGCCGCGAAGGCCGTGAGTGGCGCGATCCGTCGCGCAAGCCGCTCACGCTGAAGGATACTCGGCTCACGCATCCCGTCGGTCATCTCACTTCCGTTCTAAAGTCCTAGCACGATTTCACCCGGCCCGTGATTTTCATCACAGCTTCATCACAGCTAGCCACAGTGCGATTTTTTTAAACGCATTCATACCGATTTATGAAATCGTGTGATACAGTGCCGCGCATCGAGACTGTCGCCGCAGCGATACTTCGATGAAAACGACGCGCCACGCCAGAGCGAGCCGCACGAGATCAAATATTAGTCTGCTCGTACGCGTGGGTTCGGCAGCCTTTTTCGTTTTGCTATGCGCGCTTGTGGTAGTGGCCGAACCTCACGATCCTTCGCTCGTTCCCAATATCTTCAAACCGGAATCGACGCCTGCCGACCACATCTACGGCGTCGCGCTCTTTGTGCTCACGGTCACCGGCGCCATCTTCGTCACGGTGTTTTCCTTACTCGTCTACGCGATCGTTCGCTATCGTGCGAAACCGGATGACGATGCGCACGAGCCCGCTCAGGTCTACGGCAGCAATCAGATCGAACTCGCGTGGACTGTGATTCCTGTCCTGATCGTCGTCATGCTGTTTCTTGCCACCGCGCGTGTGATCGCACAGATTCAGGACGCGCCTCCGCCGCCGGGCACGATTAACGTCACCGCGATTGGCCATCAATTCTGGTGGGAGTTCCGCTATCCCGAGCTCGGCGTCGTCACCGCGAACGAACTTCACGTCCCGGTCAGCGATCCCGCGGATCCCACGCCAACGTTCCTGAAACTTCTCTCCGCGGACACGGATCACAGCTTCTGGGTGCCGCGCCTTGCGGGGAAGACGGACCTGATTCCCAATCGCATAAACAACACGTGGATCGACCCGCACCACACCGGCCTCTATCTCGGCCAGTGTGCGCAGTACTGCGGCACACAGCACGGCCTGATGCTGCTTCGCGTATACGTCGATTCTCGGGCTGACTTTGCCGCGTGGGTTCACGCGCAAGCCGCGCCTGCTATAGCGTCCTCGAGCGATTCAACTTCGGAAGCCGGTTACGGACGGAAAGTATTTGAATCGACTTCGTGCATCAACTGCCATGCGGTGAAGGGAACGATCGCGGACGGCCGCTTCGGCCCGGACCTGACGCACCTGATGAGCCGCAAAACGATTGCCTCGGGCGCCGCAGACAACACGCCTGCAAATTTGAAGAAGTGGATGCAGAATCCGGATTCGATCAAGCCCGGTTCGCTGATGCCAGCGATGCGATTGACTGAGAAAGACCTGGACGCGCTAACCGCGTACCTGCTGACGCTC
Organism: Candidatus Acidiferrales bacterium; assembly: GCA_050011035.1. Taxonomy (GTDB): domain Bacteria; phylum Acidobacteriota; class Terriglobia; order Acidiferrales; family UBA7541; genus Palsa-295. The sequence goes on along the minus strand of JBEKJW010000173.1, from coordinate 8,169 downwards.
CGGTAATCCCGGAAAGGAGGGTTCATGTCGTCGGAAACGATCGCGCTCACGCCGCATGCCGTAGCGACACCATCCCTCGCGGAGCGCCTGCACGGCTGGGTCACGACCGTCGATCACAAGCGCATCGGCATCATGTACATCGCTTTCGCGCTGATTTTCCTGGTGGTCGCCGGAATCGAAGCCTTAATCATGCGCATCCAGCTCGCGCTGCCCAACAACGACTTTGTATCTCCGCAAGTCTTCAACCGGATGTTCACGATGCACGGCACGACGATGATTTTTTTCGTCGCGATGCCGATTCTATTCGGCTTCGGCAATTACACTGTGCCGCTCTTGATTGGCGCGCGCGACATGGCATTTCCGCGCCTCAATGCGTTCAGCTTCTGGCTCACGGTTTTTGGCGGGTTGCTTCTGTACTTCAGTTTCGTCGGTGGATTCGGCCTTTATGGCGCGGGGAACGCGCCGGATGTTGGCTGGTTCGCTTATGCGCCGCTCACGTCGAAAGTCTTCTCGCCGGGCCACAGCTCGGATTTCTGGTCACTCGGTTTGATCGTCTCCGGATTCGGCAGCATCGGGACGGCCGTGAACTTGATTACGACGGTCGTGTGTATGCGCTGCCCGGGCATGACCCTCTCCAAAATGCCGCTCTTCCCGTGGATGAACCTGGTGATGGGCGCTATGGTGATTTTTGCGATCTCGCCGCTCACCGCCGCGCAGATAATGATTTGCCTCGATCGGTATATGGGCGCTCATTTCTTCGATACCCAGGCCGGCGGCTCAGCCGTGCTTTGGATGCACTTCTTCTGGATCTTTGGGCATCCCGAAGTCTACGTGTTGATCATTCCCTCGTTCGGCTTTCTCTCCGAAATCGTGCCGGTCTTCTCGCGCAAGCCCATTTTCGGATATCCGATTATGGTCGGTGCAACGGTGGCAATCGGCTTCATCAGCTTCACTGTATGGGCGCACCATATGTTCACGGTCGGCATGAGTTCCTACGGCAACACTTTTTTCGCCATTAGCACCATGTGCGTTGGCGTTCCAACTGGCATAAAAATCTTCAACTGGCTCGGCACGATGTGGGGCGGAAAAATCCAGTTCAAGACGCCGATGCTTTTTTGCACCGCATTTCTGTTTCAGTTCCTGATCGCCGGTCTCACAGGGATTATGCTTTCGTCGGCGCCATTCAACTGGCAGTTAAGCGCTTCCTACTTCGTCGTCGCGCACTTTCACTACGTCATCGTCGGCGGCATTCTGTTCGCCACGTTTGCCGGCTTCTACTACTGGTTCCCCAAAATCACTGGCAAGTTGCTGAACGAAACCCTCGGGAAATGGCATTTCTGGCTTTTCGTGATCGGGTTCCATCTCACATTCGATTTCATGCACATTCCCGGTCTGCTCGGAATGCCACGTCGCGTCTACACGTATGAAGCGGGCCGCGGCTGGGAAACTTGGAACCAGATCGTTTCCGTCGGCGCCGTGTTCCAGGGCGTTGCAGTTCTTATTTTTGTTTTCAACATGGCTTGGTCGTATTGGAAGGGCAAGGACGCGGGCAACGATCCGTGGGATGCGTGGACGCTCGAGTGGACCACGACTTCGCCGCCGCCCGAATATAACTTCGCGACGATCCCGACGGTTTACAGCCGCCGGCCGCTGTGGGACGTGAAGCACCCGGAAGATCCGGACTGGAAATACGAGTAGAGGATTGCGACACCGATGAGCTCCACGACTTTAACGCCGCCTCAGATCGAAACGCCGTGGGTGATGCCTTCGCGAGGACGCGTAGGCATGTTCTGCCTGATCACTGCTGAATCCGCAATCTTCACCATATTCGTCGTCGCTTACGTCTACTACATCGGCAAAAGCATATCCGGTCCGACCCCCCGCGAGGTCCTCGAGGTTCCGATTTTCAATACGATCTGTTTGCTTTTGAGCAGCCTTACGATTCACTTCGCGACTAGCGCTCTGCGGAAAGGAAATCGTGGCGCTTTTACCGGTTTGTGGGCGCTCACGATCACACTGGGCGCGATCTTCCTGATCGGTACCGGTCGTGAGTGGCACCGACTGATCTATGAAAAGGGTTTGACGATACAAACAAACTTGTTTGGCACCACGTATTACTCGCTCGTCGGTCTGCACGCGTTTCACGTTACCGTCGGTCTCGTCGGTCTCTCGCTCGTGCTCGCGTTTGCGTTGCTCGGCTGGGTGAAGCAGGAGCACGCCTACCGCGTTGACGTTCTGTCGCTCTACTGGCACTTCGTCGATGTTGTATGGATCGTCGTTTTCACTGTCGTTTATATTATCGGACGCTGAGGATCCATTCGCAGCAATGAATAGCGAATATCAATCATCAAACGCGCCACGCAACGCGCCTCACGGCATCGACATGCCCGCGCCGACGGCGTGGCCGATCACGCTCGCCCTCGGGTTCGCCCTGCTACTCGCGGGCCTCGTCACGAGCCCGGCCGTCAGCGTTCTCGGCGGGATTCTGATGTTCGCGGGCTGCGTCGGATGGTTCCGCGACGTACTGCCGCACGAAAAAGACATCTTCGTGCCCGTCGAGGTAGAGCCGGCTGTGCCCGCCCGCACCCACCGGGCACAAGTGAAAGTGTTCGACCTCGCGCCCGAACACGCGCGTGCATTTCTGCCCATCACCTACTATCCCATCTCCGCCGGCATCAAAGGCGGCCTTGCGGGTTCGGTCGCCATGGCGGTGCTCGCGATCGCTTATGGCCTAATCAAGCAGGGCAGCGTCTGGTATCCGATCAACTTGCTCGCCGCAGCGATTTACTCGCAGTCGATCAAATTCGACGTCATGTCGTTGAAGACGTTTCACCTTGACAGTTTCGTGGTCGCCTGCGTCATCCACCTCGTCACATCGCTTCTCGTCGGGCTTCTCTACGGCGCGATGTTGCCTATGATTCCGCGCCGCCCCATATTGCTCGGCGGGTTCGTCGCGCCGATTTTGTGGTCTGGTCTTCTATATACGGCGCTCGGCATTCTGAATCCGCTGCTCGATAAGAAAATCGACTGGCTCTGGTTCGTCATCTCGCAGTTCGGATTCGGCATCGTCGCGGGCCTTGTCGTCTCGCAGCAGGACCGAGTCTTTACCAACCAGAATATGCCGTTCGCCCTGCGGGCTGGAATCGAGATGCCTGGAGCGATGGAAGAACGGCGTTCGTCGAATCCACCCGACGAGGATTCGCGGTCATGAACGCCTCAACCATATTGCTCGCGAGCGCCATTCTTGCTGCCTCGTTCGCCGCGTCGGGCTGCACGAGCCTCCCCGGCAAACCCGCGCCGGATTCGATTCCCGTTCAGCCCGATGACGTCGTCAACTTTGACGCGCTCTATTCGCAGAACTGCGCGGGTTGCCATGGCGTCAACGGTAAAGGTGGGTTGGCGATTGGTCTCGCCGATCCAGCCTATCTCTCGATCGCGGATGATGCGGTAATTCGCAAAGTGACTTCCGGAGGCGTGCCGGGAACCGCCATGCCTGGCTTCGCGCATTCCGCTGGCGGTCTACTCACGGACGCCCAGGTCGATGCAATTGTCACTGGAATTCGCACGCGCTGGGCAAAGCAAGGTAACGGAAACCTGCAGAATCCGCCGCCCTACGCAGCATCCGGTGTCGGCAACGCGGCGCATGGCGCTGAAGTCTTCGCAACGTATTGCTCGAGCTGCCACGGCGCGGGGGGAAAAGGCAGCGAGCACGCTAGCGGCATCGCGAATCCAGCTTTTCTCGCACTCGTAAGCGATCAGGGCCTGCGCACCACGGTAATCGCGGGCCGTCCGGAACTCGGTTCGCCGAATTTCTGCGGTGACGTGGCAGGCAAATGCATGACCGCCCAGGAAGTCACGGACGTCGTCGCATGGCTCGCGTCCCAACGTACCGAATATCCGGGCCAACCATATCCCAACGCCGCATCCGCTGGCGGAGAGAACAAATGAGCGACCAGGAATCTCTTTCGCGCCGAGCTGCGCTTACTAAAATCGCATTCGCATTCAACGCGGTCGTCGGCGTCGTGCTTGCCGTTCCCGTGATCGGCTACCTACTTTCGCCGATGGTTCGCGCTCGGAGAAACGGCTACACCTCGTGGTTCGCGCTCGGCGCCGCTTCAAATTTCCCGGCCGGCCAGACGCGCCTCGCGACGTATCGAAACCCGATCGCGAATGCTTGGGACGGCCAAACTGCGGACATCGCGTGCTGGGTGCGCAACATCGACGGCAGCCAGTTCCAGGTTTTCGCGGTGAACTGCGCTCATCTGGGCTGCCCCGTGCGCTGGTTCCCGCAGTCCGGACTTTTCATGTGCCCGTGCCATGGCGGAGCGTATTACGAAGACGGTTCGCGCGCGTCCGGCCCGCCTGAACGCGGTCTTTTCAGCTACAACCACAAAATCGAAAACGGCCAGCTCTGGATCGACGCCGGTTCGCTGCCCACACCGGGGGGAAGCGCGTCGAATCGCGCGAAGAATGGAGCGCCATGCGCCTGATCTCACAGATCGGCGATTGGTTTGACCAGCGCCTTCAAATCGCCGCTTCTCTCCGAGAGACGATGGATCACCCCGTCCCGAAGAGCGCCGCAAGCTGGTTCTACGTTTTTGGCAGCGGCGCGCTCGTAATCTTCGGGTTGCAAGTCGTCACCGGAATTTTGCTCGCGCTGCTCTACGTGCCGTCGGCGGGCGAAGCGTGGAACAGCCTGCAGGCGCTGAATCACGACGTAGCGCTCGGCTGGTTCCTGCGCGGCATGCACGGTTGGGGATCGAACTTCATGGTCGCCATCGTTCTGCTTCACATGGTTCAGGTTTTTATGTTCGGCGCCTACAAGTTCCCCCGCGAGCTCACATGGGTCGTCGGCATATGTTTGCTCCTGATGACGATGGGGATGGCCTTCACGGGCCAAGTGTTGCGGTTCGATCAGGATGCGTACTGGGGATTGGGGATCGGCGCATCCATCGCAAGCCGCGTTCCCATCATGGGCCCTCAGATTGTTCACCTCATGTTAGGCGGCCCGATCATCGCCGGCGCGACGCTCTCCCGGTTTTTCGCCTTGCACGTCTTTGTGGTTCCCGGGATTCTCATCGGTCTTGTATGCCTGCACCTCTTGATGGTGCTGAAGCTCGGCATCAATGAATGGCCGATGCCGGGACGCCTTGTTCGTCGCTCGACGTACCTGAAGGACTATCACGATCTGGTTCACAAAGACGGCGAGCCGTTCGTGCCCTACGCGATCTGGAAAGACGTCTTCTTCGCAGGCATTTTGATTGCGTGCATCGCCTTGTGCGCCGCTTACTTCGGCCCCTTCGGCCCGTCGGGTCGGCCCGATCCCACGAATATTCAAGCCATCCCACGTCCCGATTATTTCTTCTTGTGGCTCTACGCGCTGCTTGCGCTGCTTCCACCGTCGATGGAAACGCCCGCGCTTCTGATTGGTCCTGTCGTCATCTTGGGCGGACTGCTGGCGTTGCCCTTCCTTTTTGGCGAAGGCGAAAAAAGCTGGAAGCGCCGGCCGGTCGCCGTGATTTCAGTTCTGCTCATCGCAGTCGCGCTCGGAACATTCACGCATCTTTCCAGTTACACACCTTGGAGCCCGATCATGGACGCGTGGAGCAGCGATCCCATTCCGGACGCTGATCTCGCGCACCGCACTGCGCTTGAACGCCAGGGCGCGCTCGTGTTCCAGCAGAAGCAATGTCACAACTGCCACTCGCTCGGCAACGAAGGCGGCATGCGCGGCCCGGCGCTCGATTCCGTCGCGACGCGCCTTACGCAAGATCAACTCATTCGCCAGGTGATTCAGGGCGGCGGCAATATGCCTGCGTACGGAAAGAATCTCTCACCCGCTCAGACCACTGCGCTCGTAGGGTTTCTCGAAACGCTCAGGCCCGCGGGCCAGTCTCCCGCGCGCAACGCATCTGAGGCCCTAGCGGAGGAGGGAACCGGTTCCTCGCCCAACAGCTCCGCCCCGAAGCCGTAGCGTGACATGACGCTCGCGCTCCACGACGCGCTTCAGTCCTGGTCGCTACCCATCGGCGTGAATGTCGCGATCGTTGTCTCGCTCCTCATTTATATCCGCGGTTGGCTGCGCATTCGCCGCACCGGCGCCGACGCCTTCTCGTTTTCTCGCCTCGTGGTTTTCGCTTGCGGCATGCTCGCGCTCTGGCTCGCGATCGGCTCGCCTCTCGAAGCGCTCGACGATTCCTCGCTTGTCGCGCACATGGTCCAGCATTTGCTGCTCATGCTCGCCGCTCCGCCGCTGATTCTTCTTGGCGCTCCGGCTCTTCCGTTCCTCCACGGTCTGCCGTCGTGGTTTGTCCGCGTCCCGCTGGGGGCGTTCCTCCGTTCGCGCGCGGTTCAGAAATTCGGCGAAGTCATCACGGAGCCGTTGTTTTGCTGGATTGCTGCGATGGTCGTCATGATCGGATGGCACGTGCCAGCGGCATTCGAACTCGCTCTGCGGTCAGACGGCTGGCACAACTTCGAACACATCTGCTTTTTCGTAACCTCGATTTTGTTTTGGTGGCCGGTCGTTCAGCCCTGGCCCAGCGTCGCGCGCTGGCCGCGTTGGGCGATGCCCATTTACTTGCTCCTCGGAATGATCGCGGGGAGCTTGGTCTCCGCTTACATGACCTTCAGCGACGCCATCCTGTATCCGTCCTATGCCCACGCTCCGCGCATTTTCGCGATGTCCCCGCTCGACGATCAAGTCGCCGCAGGCGGCTTAATGTGGTTCGTCATGACTGTCGCTTTTCTGATTCCTTCCGTCGTAATCACCGTTCGATATCTCTCGCCATCGCGCCCGCGCGTTACTCCTCGGCAGGTCCAAGCGCTTGATGCTCGCGCTTCGTAAAACGATTAAACAGCTCTCTGAACGTTGTGATCCGCCCGTCCCCGCCAATTCATTTTGCTGTCAGTGTTTCGCTGTATAGCTCCGCAACGCCGCCTCCGGCGTACAATCCCAACACGATGAAAACGAGATGGTTCCGCGATCGCGCCGCATCCGATTGCCCCGATAATCACCAGATGAATCCTGTAAAATCCCGCATGAGCTGTTTTCGATCTTCATCGCAGTTGCCGTCGAGCGTGCCCGCCCTTTTCCTGTGTTTCGAATCGCACCAGAATGCGCTTTGAATTTTTCCCGTAACGATTCGAGTTGCAACGCGAGTTGTGTGGCTGAACCCGAAGCTCAATGACCAAGCCCATTACGCCCATTCCGGTACCCGGCGAACCTGAAGAGCCGATCCGCGCCGAGCTTTTTAGCCCGGAGCGTCTCGAGCAGCACGGGGAGAGCCTCGCCGCGGCCCAGGCAATATCGATACCCACCGATGCCGGGCGTCCTCTGATTCCGCGCGTTCTCGAAAATGGCCGCGTTTTGCTTGAGTATTACCGGTCGACCGCCGAAGCGATTCAGCACGACCAGGCGATCACGCCCGCGGCGGAGTGGCTCGTCGACAACTTCTACATCGTCGAAGAGCAGCTGCGAGAAATTCGCGACGACTTGCCGCCAGGTTTTTACCGCAAGCTCCCGAAGCTCAAAGTAGGCCATCTCGAAGGATTTCCACGTGTCTTCGGGGTCGCGTGGGCCTACGTCGCGCACACAGACAGCCGTTTCGATCCCGAGCTGCTGCGCGCTTTTGTATCTGCGTACCAGCGCGTTCAGCCGCTCACCATCGGCGAGCTCTGGGCCGTCGCTATCACTCTCCGTGTGGTGCTGGTCGAAAATTTGCGCCGCATCGCCGAGCGCCTCGTCCGTAGTCGTCAGGCGCGCGTCGAAGCCGATCTTCTTGCAGACAAAGTCCTCGGCGCTGCCGGCCAAACGCAGGTCCCCGCCGACGTATTGTTGAAAGAATACGAAAACCGCAAGCTCGACCGAGCCTTCGCCGTTCAACTCGTGCAGCGCCTTCGCGACGTCGACCCCAAAGTCGCGCCGATACTCGTCTGGCTCGACAAACGCCTCGCCGCACAGGGAACGACTAGCGACGAAATCGTCCGGGCCGAACATCAGGACCAGGCCGCCACCACCGTCACTGTCCGCAACATCATCACCAGCATGCGGCTGATGATCACCTTCGACTGGCAAACCTTCTTCGAGAGCATCAGCCTCGTCGACGAAATTCTCCGCAATGGCAGCGCTTTCGCCGAGATGGATTTCTCGACGCGCGACTATTATCG
>JBEKJW010000172.1:0-10066 GCA_050011035.1 Candidatus Acidiferrales bacterium | reverse complement strand
CCCATCACCACCGCGCCGATCATCGCCACCAGCAGCAGAATCGACGCGACCTCAAACGCCAGCATGAAATGGCTGAACAGCGCGTCCGCCACCGCCTCCGTATTCTTCGCCGCAAGCGCTGTCGGCGGCGCCGGCAGATGAAACGTCTTCCGCCCGGCCCACAGCGCTGTTAGCACTTGCATCGCGAGCACGAACGCCAGCGCTCCCGCCACCTTCCACTGCCCGTTGAACCGCACGGCGCGCATCTCGATGTCGAGGTTCACCAGCATGATCACGAAAACAAACAGCACCATGATCCCGCCCGCATACACAAGGATCTGCACGACGAACAAAAACTCCGCCTCGAGTTGCAGAAATATCCCCGCCGTCGCCAGCAGCGTCGTCACCAGAAACACCGCCGCATGCACGATATTTTTCCGCGTGATCATCAGCGCCGCCGAGCCCACCGCCAGCAGCGCAAAAAAATAAAAGAGAATGTTCGCGAGGACCATCTACTCGCCGCCCCCGTTCGCCGCGGCCTCACCGGCGTCTCCCGCGGCCGAACCCCCAGCCTCGTCGCTAAAGTCCGACTCCTCCGCCGTCAGCCACGCCGCAAATCCCAGCGTAGCCAGCGTCGTTGGCACCAACGACAAGAACGGGTTCCAATCCCATTTCTCCCGCAGCACGATCGCGACGCCCACTCCAATCACGTTCACCAGAGCCAGTGGAATCAAAAACTGCCAGCTGAGCCGCATCAGCTGATCGAACCGGTAGCGCGGAAAAGAAAATCGGAACCACATGAAGCAGTAAATGTACGCACCCACTTTCACCAGAAACCAAAACGCGCCGTGTACGCCCTGTCGCACCGCGTCCGAACCAAACAGCGCCGCCAGCAAAATCGCCGCAAACAACAAGCACTTCACCCCCGCCGCAGCCATCACGCGCTTTTGCACGCGCACAGGCTGCTTCGGCGCAAGCCGGAAGCAATACGCCGCCAGCGCAATCATCAGCAGCGTCGGCACCACATCGAGCAACTCAACCGACGTCCCCGGAAAATGATCGCGATACCGCGTCAGCGGCCGCAGCCATCCTCCAAAAAACAATGTCGTCGCGACGCCCGCCACGATGACCACGTTCGCGTATTCCGCCAAAAAGTAGAGCGCCCACCGGAACCCGCTGTACTCCGTCATGTAGCCCGCGACAATTTCCGAATCCGCCTCCGGCAAATCGAACGGAGCGCGGTTCGTCTCCGCGATCGACGCCACCAAATAAATAAAAAATCCAAACGGCACGTAGAATACGAACCAGACGCCCTGATCGAGCTGCGCCTGCACGATGTCTTTCATCGAAAGCGAGCCCGCAAGCAGCAGCACCGACACCAACGCCAATCCGCCCGCCACTTCGTAACTCACCAGCTGCGCCGCGCTCCGCATCGCACCCAGCAGCGAGTAGTGGCTGTTCGACGACCATCCGCCCAGCACAATGCCGTAAATCCCCAGCGAACTCACCGCCACGATGAAAAGCAGTCCCACATTCAAGTCCGCAATCTGAAACGCCGGCCCGATCGGCAGCGCGGAATACGCCACCAGCGCCACCGTCACGCTAATCACCGGCGCGAACCAGAAAATCATCCGGTCTGCGTTCATCGGGATTACGTCTTCCTTCAACACCAGCTTCAGCGCGTCCGCAATCGGCTGCAGCAGTCCGTGCGGTCCCACCCGCATCGGGCCGAGCCGCGCCTGCATGTGCGCCATCACTTTTCGCTCGACCAGCACGATGTATCCCGCCAGCAGCGGCAGCACCAGCACAATCACCACGGCGCACAGCACCGGCATCGCGATCGCGCTCACCGATTGCAAAAACGCGTGCACTAGCGGTCCACCTCGCCTAACACAATGTCGATCGATCCAATGATCGCCACCACGTCCGCCACCATCGCGCCGCGCGCCATCCGATGAAACGCCTGCAAATTGAAAAATGACGGCGGCCTCACCCGCACGCGATACGGCTGAATCGTCCCGTCGCTCACAATGTAGTAACCAAGTTCGCCCTTCGGCCCTTCGATCGAGTGATACACCTCGCCCGGCGGCGGCTTCAGCACTTTGCCGATGCGCGCCATGATCGCGCCTTCGGGAATATTTTCAACGGCCTGCAAACAAATCAGCCTCGATTGCCTCATCTCCGCAATCCGCACCAGGTAGCGGTCGTACGTATCGCCGCTCTCCCGCGTCGGCACCTCAAACTGATACCGGTCGTACGCAGCGTACGGCTGCGCCTTCCGCAAGTCCCACTGAACGCCGCTCGCGCGCAGCACCGGCCCTGTCACTCCAAGCGCAATCGCATCATCCGCGCTCAGCACGCCCACGCCCTTCGTCCGCCCGATCCAGATCCGGTTCTCCGTCAGCAGTGTTTCGTACTGATCGATCTTCTGCGCGAAGTCCTCGCAAAATCTCTTCACGTCGTGCTCGAACGTGTCGTAGGTCTCGTACTGCAATCCACCGATGCGAAATGCGTGCGTCGTCAGCCGCGCCCCGCAATACTTCTCGAAAATTTTCAGAATCTCTTCACGCTCGCGCATCGCGTAAAAAATCGGAGTCAGCGCGCCAATGTCCAGCGCGTGCGTCCCCAGCCACAACAAATGGCTCGCGATGCGCTGCAGTTCCGCCAGGATCGTCCGCACCACGCGCGCCCGCGGCGGCGCCTCCGCGCCGAGCAGTTTCTCCACGGCCTCGCAATATCCCAGCCCGTTCGAAACCGCCGCGACATAATCCATCCGGTCCACGTACGGCGCAAATTGCGGATAGCTCCGGTGCTCCGCAATTTTCTCCACACCGCGGTGCAGGTAGCCGATGATGCATTCCGAATCGACCACCCGCTCGCCGTCCAGCCGCAACTTCACGCGCAACACGCCATGTGTCGAAGGATGCTGAGGTCCCATGTTCAAAATAATTTCGTTCTCGCCGAGCACGGTCGTGTCGATGCCGTGCGCCGTCCCGAATCCCGCCGCTTCGCGCCCGGCGTTCATTGCCCGCTCTCGATTCCGAGGTTTTCGCGGACCCACTCGGTGTCCTGCTTCAAAATGTCGTAGTCCTTGCGCAACGGGTGCCCTTGCCACTCTTCCGGCAACAAAATCCGCCGCAAATCCGGGTGCCCCTCAAACACAATTCCGAAAAGGTCGAAGCACTCCCGCTCCAGCCAATCCGCGCCAGCCCACACGCTTGCCACGCTGGGTACGCTTCCGCCCACCGCCACGTGCGCCTTCAGCCGCAGCCGCTCGTTCTTCGTCATCGAATACAAATTCCACACCACATCGAACCGCCGCTCGCGCTTCGGCCAATCCACCGCGGTCAGATCGACAAGCATCTCGAATTTCTCGTCGTCGCGGCACGCGAGCGCAATTTCTCGCACCCGCCCGGCATCCACCAGCACCATCGCCTGCTTACGGTCGATGGTCGCTTCGCCGATCGCATCGCCAAATCGCTGCCGCAGCCGCTGCACTAGTTCGTTGTCGAGCGGCGCCGGCGCAGGCGGAGCTTCTCGTGGCGCAGACCCCGGCACTCGCCGCGCCGGCTTGGCCGGCTCAGCTTCTGCCTCAGCTTCTTTTTTTGGTGTGGGAAATTGCAGAACGTTTGACGCGCCGTGGCTCGCGTCCGGCGCGCCTTCTTCGCCCGGCCGCTTATCGGGAGGATCTTCGTCGTTGCCGCGATTCACCATCGTTGGGGCCGCACCTCAGTTCCGCATTACGCTACGAGCGGCGCTATAGCCAATCTAGCGCGCCCTTCCGGTAAAGCCAGATGTATCCGACCAGCAAAATGCCCAAAAATACGAGCATCGTCTCCAGCCCATACAATCCCAGCTGGCTGAACCGGATCGCCCACGGAAAAAGGAAAACCGTCTCCACGTCGAAAATCACAAACAGGATGGCGATAATGTAGAACCGCGTCGAATACCGGCCGCGCGCGCTGCCCTCGATCGGATTGCCCGATTCGTACGCTTCCAGCTTCGCGCCCTTCGCCGTCGATTCCGGCCGGACAAATTTCGCCGCGATCAGCGTCACCGCGGGAAACGCGGCCGCAAGAACCGCAAAAATCAGTATCGGAATGTACTGTGCCGGCATTGTCGTTTCACGGCGAATGCTAGCACAGCGATATAGGGCGCACTATACGGAATCCCACGCATTGTGTGCGATTGTACGGCGAAGAAAAGTCGGCCAGCGCGGATTCAATCGTGCCGCGCGCCGTGCAGCACCGAAACCGCTATCGGTTGAGCGAGTTCATCAGCGCAACCACGTCCGCGGACATTTCGTCGATTCCATCACGGATCTCGTTCAGTTCGCTCATCAGATCGTGGCTCAATTCAGCCAGCATTTCAGCCTCGGAAACCGGCGTGGCTAGTAGAGCAGGCACAATCCGCGAATCGATACTGCGGCCCGAAACACAAACCTCGGCGAGATGGTGCGCGATGTTCCCGACGGACTCCTCACGGAGCGTTCCCAAAGAGCCCAATTTGTTCGAAATTCGACTGGAAAGGTCGGCAATCTGCCGAATGAGCTGCTTGTCGGCTTCGTTGAGTTGCTTCGACATCTCCTGTCAGTCCTAGTTACCGCTCGCGCGCGAAACCATCAATCGTGCCGCGCGCCGTGCAGCACCGAGACCGCGTGCGGCAGCAGATACGCGATCGCGTCCAGCGATTCCACCGACCCGCGCGGGCTTCCCGGCAGATTGATAATGAATGTCTCCCCACGAATTCCGGCTGCCGCTCGCGAAAGCGTCGCGCGATGATTTTTCTTTAGGCCTTCCGCGCGCATTTGCTCCGCGAATCCCGGTACCAGCCGCTCGCACACCGCCGTCGTCGCTTCCGGTGTCGTGTCCCGCGGGCTAACCCCGGTTCCGCCGGTCGTCAGAATCACGTCCACGTCGCCAGCATCCGCCGTCGCGCGCAGAAACGCTTCAATACCGTCGCGATCGTCGGAAACCACCGTGGTCTTCACGATCGTCCATCCCAGGTGCGTGCAGTGCGCCACCACGGCAGGACCCGACCGGTCCTCCGTCGTGCCTGCCGACACGGAATCGCTCACCGTTAGCACGGCGACGCGCAAAGGTTGTGCGGGATTAGCTTTCGGTGACGGCTGCATCTTCGTCGGCGCTGTCGCGCTGGCCTTCGTCCATCAGGCGAAGGCCTTCCATCAGAAGACCGGTCGTAGTGCGGGTAATTGTGTCGCGCGTTGGTGCCTGGTTGAAATCGATTTCGAACTCGCCATCCGCCCAGCGGATCGCCTGGTACACAGCCTCCTCGCCTTCAATCGCGCCGAATTTCGCGTCCTTGCACTGCCCGGCCGAGAAATACAAATCCGCCGTCTCGTCGCCCCGCCGGATTGATAGCTGGCATGACTTCTGCCCCATCTCCAGCGACTGCATCAGGTCCATGATGCTCATTTCTTCCAGGCGCCCCTGCACCACGCCCGGCCGCACCTGCCGCTTCTGCATCTTCTCAAGGTGCACGCGATCGACGACCATCTTCGCGCGCTTCACCAAATCCTTCACGAAAAACGGCTTCGCGATGAACTCTTCCACACCTTCCGTGATCGGCCGCAGTTTTTCTTCAATGTCGCCGCGGCTCGCCAGGAAAATAAACGGAATCATGCGCGTCTGTTGTCGCCCGCGGATTTTTTCGTACAGCTGGCGCCCGTCGAGGCCGGGCATACGGTAGTCGCAGAGAATTAGATCCGGTGGGTCATCCACAATCTTCAGAAGCGCGTCGCCACCGTCCGCCGCGGCTCGCGCATCGCAATGCGGCATCAAGCTCTTCATCAAGAGGTCGAGGATCAGCGCGTTATCATCGACCACCAGGACTTTTACGTCTTTTATCCCCGTCATGTCCCTTGCCCGCGTTTCCGTGCTGCGCGCTCGTACGTTCCGCTGCGACCGCCCGACTTTTTCACGACGTAGATGTCCTCGATCGTGATACCCCTCTCGATCGATTTGCACATGTCGTAGATCGTCAGAGCTGCAACGGACGCCGCCATCAAGGCCTCCATTTCAACGCCGGTTGGGCCGGTAACCGTCGCCTCGGAGGTGACCTCAATTCCATTCTTGCATAGCTGGGCACGCACATCTACGTGCGTTAAGGGCAGTGGATGACAAAGTGGTATCAGCTCGGAAGTGCGCTTGGCAGCGGCAATTCCCGCGATTCTGGCGATTTCGAGGGGATTTCCCTTGGGAGATTTCAGCGTCCGGATCGCTTTCAGCGTCGCGGGCTTCATCCGCAGAAATGCCCGCGCTCTGGCCGTTCGTGCCGTATGCGGCTTGGCCGAGACGTCCACCATAGCCACACGGCCGTCAGCGTCGTAATGGGAAAGCTTCGGTGCGGGTCTCTTCGCCATCAGCTTGAAGGAGTCTGGAGCGTGCGAGGTCGCCCTTCAGGGCGCTGTGATATAGACTCTCGAGTCTGTGCCCGGCCCACTCTAAGTGGGTGGCGGGTTGAGCCATTTCTCCCGCTCAACGAAATTCGCCTCACATCACAGCAGAAACGTCGCACGGACTTCAGTCCGTGGCACACGCATTCGTGCCTGTGCGCACCTCACATTTTGTGAGGTGCGGGTTTAGCCATCGCTCCAGAACCACAAACTCCACACTCAAGACCAAACATTCGTTGGGGTGCTTTGTGTGGCATAGACACTCGTCTGTGTGCCTTTCGGCAGCCCAGCTCAAATCCCAATCTCGCGCTGCGCTAAAACGTCCCGCGGCGCAGCAGCACTCGCGCGTTCTCGCCCGCAGCGTACTGCAATTTCGATTCGTGTACGACCAAAAACGAATTCCCGCGTACCACCGCGCCAATATCGCCCGACCCTTCCCAGTGAATCGCTTCCACAGTCGGTACCCCATTGGGCCAGCTGACGCGCGCGGGCAGAAAATGCGCGAAGGGCGGCCTCTCATCCAAAGGGTGCACGAGCTTCGCCTCAAAAATTGGAATCGGTCCCGCCGAGTGTCCGGAAAGCAGATCGATCGCCGGCACCACGATCAGTTCAAACGTCACCATCGTCGAAACCGGATTGCCCGGCAGCCCGAAAACCGGCCGTCCCTGGCAATATCCAAACACTGCCGGCTTGCCCGGCCGGATCTTCAGCCCGTCGAAATAAAAATCCGCCTGCAACTCCTTCAGCACCTGCTCGACCAGATCGTACTTCCCTACCGACACCCCGCCCGTGATGATCACAATATCCGCCTGCAACGCCGCTTCGATGTGCGCGCGCAGCGCGTCGTGATCGTCCGGCGCCGGCGCCAGTAGCACCGGTTCGCCGCCCGCCAGCGTCACCTGTGCGGCCAGCGACGTCGTGTTCGTGTTTCGAATCTGGAATCTGTTCGGCGACTGATCGACCGTGATCAACTCGTCGCCCGTTGGCAGGATCGCCACGCGCGGCTTCTTCGCCACCACCACTGACGCGCGCCCCACCTGCGTCGCCATCGCGAGTTCCGCAAATCCAAGCCGCTTCCCGCGTGAGATCACCGACTCGCCCACGCGCGACTCTTGCCCCTCCAGAACGTAATGCGCGCTCGCTCGCGCCGGTTCGTTCAACGTGACGTAATCGCCGTTCACCGTAACGTGCTCATTCATCACGATCGAATTCGTTCCGCGCGGCATCGGCGCGCCGGTCATCGTCTGCACCGCCGTCCCGGGTTCCACAACGCCCTCGTACGGCACACCCGCGCGGCTCTCGCCCACGATGCGCAGTTTCACGCCCGCCGTCGTGGCGTCCGCAGCGCGCACCGCGAATCCGTCACGTGTTGATCGATTGAAAGGTGGATAGTTCCGGTCGGCCAGAATGCTTTCCGCAAGCACGCGTCCCAGCGCTCGCGCCGGATCGCCCGCAAACTCAATCGTCTCGGTCTCCGGCGGCGTCGGGCACGGCCGTTCTTGAATCACCTGGATTACTTTCGCGCGTGCGTCTTCGTAGGAGAGCATCGAGGGTCCCGAGTGTTTACCGAGGCAGTTGAAAATAGCTCAGCGCGTGCAGCGTGGCTTGTGGTTTCGCCTTTGACGTCATCCAGAGGCCGATTCATCGGCCGAAGGATCTCTCTGCCCGTTCGTCGTGCGCATTCTCTCCGCTTACAGCCAGCCCGCGAGTTTCGTTCCCGGCGGTACTATCGTCGCGTCGCGTTCCGGCCCGGTGGACACCATTCCGATCTCCACATCCATCCGGTCCGAAATAAATTTCAGATAATTCCGCGCCGCCTCGGGCAGGTCTTTCACATTCTTAATGCCCGGCGTCGGCGCCATCCAGCCCGGCAGCGTCGTATACACCGGCTCAAGCTCACTCATCGTTTCCACGTCCGCAGGAATTTCCGTGATCGTCTTGCCCTTGTGCGTGTACGCGGTGCACACCTTGATTTCCGGCTGCGCGTCGAACACGTCCATTTTCGTTACCACCAGCGTGTCGATTCCGCTGAGCATCTTCGCGTAGTTCAACACCACCAGATCGAGCCACCCGCAACGCCGCGGCCGTCCCGTCACCGCGCCAAATTCATTGCCACGCTCGCGCACCGCCTGCGCATCCAGGTCCGGCATCTCCGTCGGAAACGGTCCGCTTCCCACTCGCGTCGTGTACGCCTTCGTCACGCCTACCACGCCGCCGATCCGCGTCGGCGCCACGCCCAATCCGGTCGCCACTCCGCCCGACGTTGCATTCGATGACGTCACGTACGGGTAGGTCCCGTGATCGATGTCCAGCATCGTGCCCTGCGCGCCCTCGAACAGCACGCTCTCGCCGTTGTCGAGCGCCTTGTTTAACAGCACGCACGTGTCCGTCACTAGCCCGCGAATGTGCGCCGCAATTTCCAAATACTGATCGCGAATTCCCGTCGTATCCAGCGGATGCCCGTACGCCGCGCGGCTAATCGCGTCCTTCTCCGCAATCACGCGCTCGAGCTTCTCCCCAAACCGCTCCGGCGCCAGCAAATCGATCACGCGAATTCCGCGCCGCGCCATCTTGTCTTCATACGCCGGCCCGATGCCGCGCGAAGTCGTGCCGATCTTCGCGGTTCCACGAGCCGTCTCGGCTGCTTTGTCCATTTCTCTGTGGTAAGGAAAAATCAGGTGGGCGCGATCGCTCAAAAAAAGCCGTCCGCGAACATCGATGCCCGAGCGCTTCAGGTTTTCCAGTTCGCCCAACAGCGCCACGGGATCGACCACCGTTCCCGCACCAATCACAGCCTTCTTGCCCGGGCGCAGAATCCCGCTCGGGATCAGCTGCAGCACGAATCGGTGATTATCGAAGATGACGGTATGCCCGGCGTTGTGCCCGCCGGCGTAGCGCGCGGTGTAATCAAAAGACTGCGCGAGATAGTCGACCACCTTCCCCTTGCCCTCGTCGCCCCACTGCGCGCCGACGACTACGATGGCCTTCGCCCGCTTTTTCTCTGTCAAATCTCGCGCTCCTGCTCACGCCAAGCCGCACTTTGCCGCTGTCTCTCAATCCAGAGGTCCTACAGGCGGGCAAAACAACCGTGCAACGACCTCCAATCCTACCCGTGCCCCTTCTTCAGCGCAAGACCCGCGCCCTCACGCGAAGTGGCAATCGGCCATGTGGTCGTTCACCATCCCCACGGCCTGCATGAACGCGTAACAAATCGTCGACCCAACGAACCGGAACCCACGCTTCTTCAAATCCTTGCTCATCGCGTCAGACTCGGCCGTGCTCGCCTGAATCTCCTTCATCGATTTCAGCGCGTTCCGCTTCGGCTTTCCACCAACAAATTGCCAAATGTATTTGTCGAACGATCCAAATTCCTTCTGCACCGCAAGAAACGCCTTCGCGTTGTCCACCGTCGAAGAAATCTTCAGCCGGTTGCGCACGATTCCCGGGTTCTTCAGAAGCGCCTTCTGTTTCGACTTGTCGTACTTCGCGATCTTCTGGGCGTCGAAGCCACTAAATGCCTTCCGGTAATTTTCGCGCTTGTTGAGAATCGTCTCCCAACTCAGCCCCGCCTGCGCGCCCTCCAAAATCAAGAACTCAAACAGCACTCGATCGTCGTGAACGGGCCTGCCCCATTCCTTGTCGTGATACTCGAGCATCGCGGGCTTCGTTTTA
>JBEKJW010000171.1:0-10070 GCA_050011035.1 Candidatus Acidiferrales bacterium | reverse complement strand
TCAGGAAAACGAATCATTGTGTGGGCTGGGACGTTGGGATTTGCTCACGGACTCGACAACATTCTAGAGTCGGCAAGGCTTCTCGCATCCGTCCCTGACGTTCATTTTGTTTTCGTCGGCGACGGTTCGGCGAAGAAAATGCTAGAGGAACGCGCGGCCGAGCTGCAGCTTCGTAACGTCACCTTTCTCGATCCTGTGGCGAATCGAGAGCTCGCCGCCTACTTCTCAATCGCGACGGCTGGGTTGGCATCCCTCGCGGATATTCCGCTGCATGAAGGTGCGCGTCCATCGAAGATTTTCCCGGTGCTGGCGTCCGGCAAGCCGCTGATCTTTGTAGGGCGCGGTGAAGCGGCTCGACTAGTCGCTGAATCCGGCGCAGGCGTGGTGATTCCGCCGAACGATCCGAGCGCGCTCGCATCTGCAATTGCGGAACTCGCGCGTGATCCCGAGCTCGCCCTCAGCTACGGAGCGAACGGCCGCCGGTACGTTGAAGAAAACCTGCAGTGGTCGAAGCTGATCAGCAGTTGGGTGAAACACTTGGAAGTTCCGCACGCGCCGCGCGGCCGCCGCCGCCGCGAAGCGCAAACGGCCAAAGCTTAGCTCCGCGCACGACACATCATCGAGGGCCTATATAAATGTCCGTCTCGACCGCTACTTTTCTGCCCTTCCATCGCGCGCTTATCGGCGAGGAGGAAATGGAAGCTGTTCTCGAGGTGCTGCGGAGCGGATGGCTGACCACGGGTCCGCGCGTGAAGGAGTTCGAAGCGCAATTCGCAGCCTTCGTTGGCGCACCGCACGCCATTGCGGTGAGCTCGTGCACGGCTGCGCTGCACCTGGCGCTCGCGGCGATCGGGCTGGAAGCAGGCGACGAAGTCATATTGCCGACGATGACGTTTGCGGCGTCCGGAGAAGTGGCACTTTACTTCGACGCCAAGCCGGTCCTCGTCGATTCGCTTCGAGGCTCGTTTCATATGGACCCGGATGCGATCGAACGCGCGATCACTCCGCGAACGCGAGCGATCATCCCCGTCCACTACGCCGGCTATCCGTGCGCGATGGATGAGATCCTTCAAATTGCGGAACAACACGGACTCAAAGTAATTGAGGATGCGGCACACGCGCTGCCTTCCAGCTATAAAGGACGGCCCGTGGGCTCGATCGGCGACATCACGTGTTTTTCGTTCTACGCAACAAAAACACTTACGACGGGCGAGGGCGGCATGATCACGACCGGCGACGCGGAATTCGCGGACAGGATGCGCCGCCTGAGCCTGCATGGAATCAGTAAGGACGCGTGGAAACGCTACAGCGCCGAAGGCACGTGGCGTTACGACGTGCTGGAAGCAGGATACAAATACAATTTCACGGACCTACAAGCCGCGCTCGGCATAGCGCAACTTGCGAAATGCGAAGCGATGCAGCGCTCGCGGGCGGCAATTGCGGCGCGTTACGATGCAGCGCTTGCCGGACTCGATGCGTTTGAGATTCCGGCGTACCCCGAGCATGTGGGGCACGCGCATCATCTTTATGTGTTGCTGATAAATGCCGATGCTTTGCGGATTGGCCGGGATCGGGTCATCGAGGAGCTGAAGTTGCGCGGCATTGGTACGTCGGTGCATTTCATCCCGCTTCACCTACACTCGCTTTATCGCGACCGGCTTGGTTACGCAGCGCGGCAATTCCCTAACGCTGAAGAGCGTTTCGAACGGGCCATCTCGCTGCCGATTTATCCGGGAATGTCCGACGCAGATGTGGACCGAGTAATCGAGGCGCTGGTCGAAGTCGCGCGAGAGCACGGGCGATGACGTTCTATGCGGCGATCGGAAAGCGTTGGTTCGATCTGTGTGCGGCTTCCGTGGGCATCCTGGCGATTTCACCCATTTTGCTGGGAGCTGCAGCGGCTGTCGCGTTTACCAGCCCCGGGCCGATTTTCTTCCGGCAGGAGCGCGTCGGGAAAAACGGGAAGCTCTTCCGCATTTTCAAATTTCGAACGATGTACGTCAGCAGCGCTGCCGACTCGCTGCTCACAGCCTCCGGAGATTCACGAGTCACGCGCGCTGGACGATGGCTTCGCAGTTCGAAGGTTGACGAGTTGGCTCAGCTCTTCAACGTGGTGAAGGGCGAGATGAGCTTGGTGGGGCCGCGACCGGAAGTTCCGAAGTACGTCGCAACCTACAGCGAGACGCAGAAGCAAATATTGAGTGCGCGACCCGGAGTGACCGGACCGGCGGCGAACATGTTTGAAGAAGAACTTCTCGCTGGTCAGGCCGACAAGGAACAGTTTTACGTTACGAGCGTCTTACCGGCGAAGCTGGCGATCGATTGCGCCTACTGTAGAAACGTGACGTTCGCCGGCGATCTCCGCCTGATTTTATCGACGGTAATGAAGGTCGTCCGGCGAATTGGTGAACTCTGCCGCCCGGTCGCTTCCATTTCGCAAAAACAGACTTAACTGCGGTACGGTTTGGCCGTTTTCTTATGCGCCACTGAGGGCCCATCAATGCCGAAACGAACGTTTGACTGGTATTCCCGCACCAATCAAGTGCTCCTCGACTGCTGCGCGTTCGCGCTCGCCTTCACGGCTGCGTACGCAATTCGTTTCGAGGGCCTGCCAGCCGGCGCGGATCTGCGGCAATTCCTGGGCTGGCTGCCGATTGTGGTGGCGGCTCGACTGGTTCTGTATATCGCGATGGGCGTGTACCGCCGCGTGTGGAAGTTTGTTTCGTTTAATGACGCAATCGAGATTGGCAAGTCCATCGCCATCGTTTCGTTCGCGCTCGTGGCGCTTCGCGTCGGAGTTCACGGGACAAGTGCGTACGCCGAATGGTTGCGCATTCCTCTTAGCGTGATCGCGTTGGACGGTCTGCTGGCGTTGCTCGGCTCGCTCGGGCTTCGCGGAATACGCCGGGCGGTGTACGCGCAACAGCGAAGGACGGCGGCACTTCAATCCGAGCCGCGGCGCGTGCTTCTCTACGGTGCGGGGCGCGCAGGGATTATGCTGCTGCGCGAGCTGGAGACGAATCACGCTTACGACGTGGTGGGCTTCATCGACGACGACCCGAAGAAAGTGGGCTCGATCATCTGTAACGTCCGCGTGGCCGGGAACGGCGACAGTCTATCGCACGTCGCGCAGAATTTGCGGCCGGACGAAATCATCGTGAGTATGGCGACGGCGAGCCCGGCAACGCTGGCGCAAGCGCTTGCAAAGTGCCAACGCGCGAGCATTCCCGCGAAGATTATTCCCAGCCTCAAGGAAATTCTCACGGGCCAGGTGCGCATCTCGCAGCTACGCGAAACGCGTATCGAAGAAATCTTGGGACGAGAGAGCGTGGAGATGCCGGCGTTTGAAAGCGTCGCGGGTTCGGCATATGCCGGAAAGCGAATCCTCGTGACGGGGGCGGGCGGATCGATCGGGAGTGAGCTGGTGCGCCAACTGACACGCCTCAGTCCGGCGGAAATCGCGATTCTCGACAAAGACGAAAACTCCATTTACGACCTCGAACAAGAATTGAAGCGTCGGCGCGTCGTGGCCCGAATCGCTCCTCAGATTGCGGACGTTCGAGACGCCGGGCGCCTGCGTGCGATCTTCGAGCGCGTAAAACCGGAAGTTGTTTTTCACGCTGCCGCACACAAGCACGTGCCCTTGATGGAAGAGCATCCATGCGAAGCGGTGATCAACAACGTGGCCGGCGCGCAGAACGTGATCGAGCTGGCTGAAGAATTCGGCGTGCAGCGTTTTGTCTTTATCTCTTCGGACAAGGCGGTGTGTCCGGCGAACGTGATGGGTGCGACGAAGCGCATCGGCGAGCTGCTGGTGCAGGCCTCGGTGGGTTTGCGGCGTACAAGATTTGCATGCGTTCGGTTTGGGAATGTACTGGGCAGCCGCGGAAGCGTAATTCCATTATTTCAGAACCAGATTGCGGCCGGCGGGCCTGTCACTGTCACGCATCCCGACGTGGTGCGCTATTTCATGACGATTCAGGAAGCCGTCCAGCTGATTCTTTGCGCAGGGACGATCGCCCTCGGCGGTGAAACGTTCGTCCTAGATATGGGCAAGCCACGCAACATTCTGGAGATTGCGCGCCAGATGATCCTGCTGGCGGGCATGGAGCCTGGAGCTGACATCGAAATCTCGATAACGGGCCTTCGTCCTGGTGAAAAGCTGTTTGAGGAATTGAATGCTCCGACGGAGGAACTGCGCCGCACGCACATCGAGAAATTGTCCGTAATCGAGCCTACGCCGCGCGACGCGTCAGCTTTCGCGGTCGACGTTCGCAGGCTGATGCAAGCGGCGCGCTTGAATGAACGAGAGCAGGTCCTCGAGATTCTGCAGTCGATGGATTTGGGATTCAGCCAGCCGACGATCAAGAGCCTCGGCGTAGCCGCGGGCGCATCCGTAATCTCGGCATATCAATTCAGCAAAAACGTCGCGTCCAGCGCCGAACCCCTTCAAGCCGACTAAGAGACAACCCATGAGAGTTACGTACTACGGACAAGCTTGCACGCTCATCGAAGCCGGAGGCAGAAAGATTCTGACCGATCCGTGGCTCACGGAAGGTGCGTTTCTCGGCAGCTGGTTCCACACGCACCTTCTTTCCGACGCTGGCGTAACGCCAGAAAGCGTCGCGAGCCGTGGAGTCGACTACCTGTTCATCTCGCACGAGCACCAGGATCACTTTGATGTGACGACGCTGAAACACTTCTCACGGGAGACGCCAATCCTGATCTGCCGCTTCGCCACGCCCAAGTTTCGAAAACATCTCGAAGGCCTGGGCTTCACGAACATATCCGAACATGAATCCGGCGAGAAAATCGACCTCGGCGATGGCGTGACTGCGACGATTTTCGGCACGGCGGAGTACACGAACGATTCCGCCATTCTCGTGGAACACGGCGGCGTGCGCTGCTTTAACGAGACTGACTGCAAGCTGCACTACGCGGACCTGGAGAAAATCGGCCGCCTCGGTGTCGACATCGGCTTCTACATGTTCTCGGGAGCGAATTGGTTTCCGATGCTGTACGACTATCCGGACGACGTAATGCTCGACCTCATTCGCCGCCGGCGGCGCTCGCTGGTTCGAAGCCTGGCGCAGCGGATCAAGCTGACGAAGCCGCGCGTCGCGGTGCCTGCGGCTGGTCCCTGCACGGTTCTTGACCCCGAGCTCTTGTGGTTGAACTCCGAGGAACGCGGAATTTTCATCGATCCGGCGGCGGCGGTTCGCGAGCTCGCAGAGTTGAATCTGCCGGCACAACCTCTATATATGACCGCAACGGACGTGTGGGACAGCGAGACAGGCTTCGAGCAGCGTTCTCCATCGATCTTCCGACAGCCGCGGGCAGAGTACGTGAGGTGCGCCAGTGAGCGCATGAAGGAAGCGATCGCGTTAGCACGGGCGGCGGAAGCGCCTGCTGACGACCGCTTCGGCGAATTGCTCGTCGACCGGTTCAACCAGGAAGTGGGAGCGCAGTCATCCGCCGTGCGGAAACGAATTGGAGCGAAACTCGGTCTCGTTGTGACCGGGCCTCGTGGCGGCGAATGGACCGTCGATTTCACATCCACAGGGCAGGGCTACGTTCGCGAAGGGCTGCTGCCAGACTGGACGTACAAGATCGAAATGGAGGACAAGCTGCTCTCGCCATTTTTCACCGGCGAGGAGCCATTCTTCGAAGATTTGCTACTATCGATGCGCTTTCGTTCGGCGCGCAGACCTGACGAATACAACGAGCCGCTGTATCATTTCCTATACGATTCCGACCCGGAGAAACTGCACAACTGGTATGCCACACGTTGACGTCGCACTCGCCAACATTCCGATGAACGCACCCTTTCGCGTCGAACACGACGGAATGGGCATCGTAGTAGTCCGCACCGAATCGCAGATCTCGTCCTTCGAAGACACATGCCCACACGCCTACTGGCCGCTCTCGGAGGGCATCCTTCGCGAAGGCGTGCTGGAATGCCCGGGGCACGGCTGGGAATTCAACGCCAGCACGGGACGATGCATCAATGCGCCGGCATACGCGCTGACGCCCATCACTGTTGAAGTGATTGGCGATGTGGTGCGGCTGCAGTGGGAAGTTAAAGCTTCCCCATCAAGGGCGTAGTCGGGCTTTCGAGCCTGGCTGAAACCCCGCTGTTCAACCCGCCCGTTTGACCTGACTTCCGCCACCTGTCTCGTTCGTTTCCTCAGAACAAGAATTTGAATCCGAGCTGAACCGTTCGGGGTCGGTGCGCCTCGATCGGATGCAGGAATGAGCCTCCTGCCAAGCACGAAGGATCTCCCGCCGAGCTGTCCGCCCCGCCGTAGCACGTGATGATGTTGTTGCCCGAAATTCCAGCACGGCTCGAATCGTAAACCTCGAATTGCGTGTGGTTGAAGACGTTGAACCCCTCCAACCGCAGTTGGAGCGTGTATTTCTCGCTGATAGAAATGTTCTTTACGAGGGCCGCATCGAAATTGAGCCGTCCGGGATTGTTCATCGCATTGCGACCCGCGTCGCCGAAAGTAAGGCCCTGCGGCGCGACGTAGCGATTCGGATTGCCAAGGAGCGGGCCGATGGTCGTGGAACCGTTCGTGCTTGGCGGCACCAGAGGATGCCCGGGATCAATCACAAGATCGGGATAAGAACCTGCTCCGGTGCCGTTTGCGACGCCGGCGTTATCGAGGGACGAAATTCCGTTCGAGCTGCCCGCGTTGATGATGCTGTACGGAGTGCCGGCGGCGTAGAGAGTAACGCCGGAGAGCTGCCACCCGTTGAAGAGACCGGGATGTGACGCGACAAAGTCTGTATGTTCCACCGGGCAGTCGCATTTTTTCGGCTTGGGCGGCTTGGCCGAGTGCGGCGGGCTCATTTCCTTCCAGCCGTCGCGCCAGAAAGAAGTGAAGTCCGTGTACGCCTTCGCGACAGGAAGGTTGTAGATGTAATCGACGTTGAGCAAGTGGCGCTCATCGAAATTCGAGCTCGCGCGATTTTGCGCGAAGTCGTAGGAGTTCGCCAGAGTCGTATCGCTGCGGTCGGATGAATCGTCGATCGAGTGGCTGTAGGTGTAGGAAAGGCCCAGAGTGAGCGGGCCCTTCGAGCGGCGCAGAGTCACCTGCAAGCCGTTGTAGCCGGAATTCGCGATGTTTTGAAGCGAGTAGATTTGGCCGATGCCTCCGGCGATCGCGTAGGGCGGCTGGCGCAGTGAGTTCGGGTTGGGTAATTCGGCGGAGACACCATTGCAGGCCGCCTCGAGGTTCACAAAGCCTGGATCGCCCGCGCCGATCGATTTCCCGTTGACCATAAACACGCCCGCACCGAATCCCTGGCAGATGTCGATCGTGAGCGGCTGGCCGACGTTGAATGGATTCTCCGCCGCGTTGACGGGCACCAGCTGGTTCAACTGAAGCTCGGCCGTAAGATGCGTGCCTTTGCTGCCCACGTAGGCAATGGTGCCGAGCATATCCCAGGGCAGTTGCCGTTGAACGCTCAAGCTCCACTGCTGCGCGTAGGGCCAGACGGCTTTCGTGGGGATAGCTGTCACGTTGAGGGGATACGCGCCCGAGGCGGCCTGACAACCAAGTCCGACGCCACCGATGCAGTTCCAGCCAGTAGGAAAGTACTGCGTCATATCAAGCACGCCGCCCTGGTTCTGGTTGCCGGGGCTGCCTTCGAGAGAGCCAGTGTTGGCTTCGTTCCCGGTACCGTGCTCGTAGAAAATTCCATAACCACCGCGAATCGAGGTCTTCCCCGTACCAAACGGATCCCACGCGAACCCGATGCGAGGCGCGGGATTCACGTAGCTGTTGTTCGTCATACAGCCCTTTGGCACACCGTTAGTGCCGCAACGAACGATTCCGTTCACGATATGCGGGTCGATGTTGTTCACGTCGAGAGGCAGGGGCGAGCCCGTGGCGGTGGAGGTCAAGTTGCCGAAAAACGGATTTACGGTAACCTCCGAAGCCAGTGCGGTGTTGAAAGCGCTCGGGACGAAGTTGTACGAGTAGAGATTTTTCTCGTGGTAGAGCCCGAACAAACTAAGCCGGACGCCAAGATTTAAGGTGAGCCGGCTGGTGACGTGAAAGTCGTCCTGAATGTATGGCTCAATGATCGTGTAGTTGTTGTGGTACTTGTTTTGCGCGCTGTCTTGCTGGAAGGTGCGCAAGCTCCCCTGAAGGAAATCCGCGAAGGCATTGCCGGTTGTATTGATGTTGTTCTGGTTCGTAAACGTCGCGATGCCTTGCAGGTCCCCCGTATTCGCGCCGACCGGTGGGTTGATTTCGTTGCGCTGCGCGAAGATCGCAAGGACGCCGATGTCGAGCGTGTGCTTGCCGAGGACAATCGTAGCGTCGTCGCGCGGGCTGTAGGTCGGGTTCGAGTGGTGCCACGGCATGTAGGCGGGATCGACGGCGAAACCCTGACCGCCATACGCGGCGTTCGTGCCCGCAATATTCAGACCCGGCACTTTGTCGCCAGAACCATTGTTAAAAAGGTAGCCGATGCAGCCTGAAAAAGTCGTTGATGTGCAGGGCGTAATCGCTTGCGGCATGCCGTTTGGACCCGTTCCCACCACACCCGGACCCGCAAGGTCCGTCAATGTGATGTGATCCGTCGTGTAGCTCATGGCCAGATCGTTGACGAAGGTGTTCGAGATGGTGTTCGAAAGGTGCGCCACCATGCTCGTGCCGGGACCGACGAACTTATTCTGAACAGTGGGGAAGCTGTTTTGAACGTATGCCCATTGCGGCGTAGGAACGACGGTCTTCCAGTCGTCATGGATGTAGCGAAACATCAGTTTCGCTTTCGGCGTGAAGTTGTGATCGATGCGAATCAAGTCTTCGCGCCAAGTGGTCAAAGGCGAAACAGTTTCGTCGTAGCAAGATCCAATCGACGAGTTGCAACCCGCTGTCGCGTTTGGCGCAGGTATCAGATTTGTGTTTAGCAGTGTCTCGGAAACGGTGTTGATCGGCACCAGATTGCCCTGGTACGTGAGCAGCGATGTGTTGGAGAAGGTCGTCGTTGGAGTTCCCGGGCAGTCGGGGAAATACGGTAGCTTTGTGCCTTGAACGCGGGAGAAGAGCGACTGGGCGCCGTCCGCAGCGGCGGGGCAAACGTCGCTGAAATCGCCGAAGATCTGGCCTGCGGGAAACGGATTCAAGCACGTCGCTTTCGGCGAGGCTGCGTTCACGCAGTTGCGCTCTTCCATAGACGGAACACCCTGGTTGAACTCAAACGGTTCGCGGTCGTGCCGATACTCTTCGGAGACGAAGAAGAACGTCTTGTCCTTCGACTCGTTGTAGTGGCCCGGAATGTAGAGCGGGCCGCCGATCGTTCCGCCGGGGCTGTACTTCTCGTAGGTCGGCGCGTGCTTGGTCTCGTCGAAATAGTTCCGGTCGTTAAAGATGTTGTTGCGAATGAACATGTACGCGTCGCCGTGAAAGTCGCTGGTGCCGGACTTGGTGGTCGCGAGAATCGTGCCGGACGCACTCCGTCCGTACATGGCGCCGTAATTGGACGTTAATACTTGAAGCTCGCTGATCGCGTCGAGGCTGGGAAACACGATAAGCGAACTCGAACTTCCGTTAATGCTAGCGTTCAGGACGTCGCCACCGTCGACATCGAACGTGTTGTACTCCACGCGGCCGCCATTGACGCTGTACTTCACGCTGCCGCGGACGCCGACCAGGGCTTCGTCCTGACCGGTCTGGTTGCTCACGCCGGGCGCGAGCGCGATCAACTGCGTAAAGTTGCGTCCGTTGAGCCCGAGGGTAACGATTTCCTGGCGCGAAATGGTTCCCGCGATTTGAGAAGACTCCGTCTCGACCTGCGTAGCGGACTGGCCTTCGACGTTGACCGTGCTGCTCACGCCTGCCGGAGTCATTACGGCTTGAACTTTGGCGATCGTTTCAATCGTCACCGCGACTGCATCCTGTTTGAAATCCTTGAAACCGCCGGCCGAGACGGTGACGGAGTAAGCGCCGGGCGCGAGATTGCCGACGAGGAACTCGCCCTTCTCGTCCGAGCTGGCCGTTTGCACAGCTCCTGTGACACTCGTCACTGTGATGGTCGCGCCAGCAATTGACGCGCCC
>JBEKJW010000170.1:0-10083 GCA_050011035.1 Candidatus Acidiferrales bacterium | reverse complement strand
ATGAACACGACGCGGTCGCGCACGCTCGCATCGCGAATGCGCTCCAGGAGGCTGTCGATCGACACCACAGCCGCGAGCATTCCCGTGAATTGCCCTTCCGAGGAGAGCGGCACCGAAACGATCAACGCCGGCCGGTTGTCCTTGCCCAGCGCGATCGGCTCGCTCACAAAATTCAGACCCTGAATGCTTGCGGTGAAAGCGCGCTTCAGCGCCACCTGCACGAACGGATCGAGGTCGGCCGCAAAGCTTCCCGCCGATTGCCCCTTCGCTTGCTGGTTCACCGCCGTGACGTACAAAATATTTGGATTGTTTTCGACGAAGCTCTGCAGCAACCGCGCGAGTTGCGGCGCGTGCTGCGGATCGTCAACGTCTTGAATCCAGCCCGTCAGCGCAAAAACCTGACGCTCGCTCAGTAGTTGTTCGCGGAAATTCTGTTCGAATTGCAGCGTCTCGCTGGCCAGCGAACGCGTGATCTCGCTCTGTTGCAAGCGCTCGGTGTCCTGCAACTTTTCTTCGCTCAGTCGCAACACCTGCCGGTGATACAGCCATAGCGGCGTCGCGCTCACAAGCAACAGCGCGCCCAGCACAATCCAGAGGATGCGCCAGCGACGAAAGTCCCAGTGATGGTCGGGCCGGTTAGACACGGTTCTTCCTGAACAAAATCGTAGTCAAGGCGAAGGATCGGCACAACGGGACCAAAGTACTAGGGGTGGCGGATAAGCCACAGAGAACGCTAGGTTTAGGGCGTGGTACAGGTGAGCCGAAAGTACTGCAAATGCGGCACTTGCGGTGGATTTAGCGCGACCGGGATCGAGGTGTGTTCATCGAGGAACTATTTGGAAAATTTAATCTTCGGCTCTTCGCCGGAGAGCAGTCTCTGAATATTTGGGATGTGTTTGATCAGCACCAGGCACACGATGAACGTTGTCCCGAATGTGACAATGTCCGGCGGCGCGAATCCTCGCTGGTAAAGCACGTACATGAAGACCGGAAGCCCCGCCGCCGCTGCGATCGATCCCAGCGACGCGTAGTGCCAGAAGAATACCACTACAATCCAGAGTGCGACCGCGAGCACTACGGCTTGCCATGAAATCGGAAGGAACACGCCGAGCCCGGTCGCCACTCCTTTTCCTCCGCGCAGTTTCAGCCACACCGGGAAGATGTGTCCCGCCACCGCGCACATTGCCGCAATCATCATCCAGCGGATGTTTGAGTTCGTGAAATGCGCCGCTAGCCACACCGCGAAGTATCCCTTTGCAGCATCGAGCAGCAGCGTCAAAGCGCCGGCGATTTTTCCGGCGTTGCGCGCTACGTTCGCAGCGCCGATGTTGCCGCTTCCGACGTCGCGGATGTCGCGCCCCGCCGTTAGCTTCACAATCAGAAGTCCAAAGGGAATCGAGCCTAGCAGGTACGCGACAACCGGAATTATGTAAACGAGATTCACTTCCTACGATCCTCTGTGTCCGCTCCGCTGCTCGCGAAATGGAAAGTTCCCAGCGACGCGTACTCCGCGCCGGAAGGCTTAAGTGTGCTTTGAGAGAGTTGGAACTCGCCCGCCTGCATAGTCCCGAAATCATACGACGCGAAACCCGCCATCGCACGCGCCAGATTGTCCAATCGTTCACGCGAGTTGATTCGCGCGAGGGTTATGTGCGGAGAAAACTCGCGCTCCTCGCGCGGGAAACCCAGCGGCTCGAGGCGCGACTCCATCGATTCCGCTAGGTCCGTCAGTTCCTTGTTCACGTCGATGCCCGCCCAGATCACGCGCGGCCGATCGTGCTTTGGAAACGATCCTAGTCCTCGAAATCGGAATTCGATCGGCCGCAACGCGCGAATCTCCTTCAGCTCGGCCACGATGGGCGCCAGCTGCGGTTCTTTCACTTCGCCCAGAAACTTCACCGTGAGATGCAGCCCTTCCGGCCGCACCCAACGCGGCGCACGCGAAAGAGGCTTCAATTCTTCCATAACACGCACAATTCGCTTGTGAACGTCGGCAGGAAGAGTGATGGCGACGAACAGGCGCATGGCGGTCAGGCTAGCGAGCGGTTGCGACAGGGAAGAGAAAATAGCGGCGAATCGTATCAAGCGCCGTTTGCGTCGCGTACGAACGAATCCGGTCGCGGTCGCCTGTAAGTCGAAATGCTCGTTCGCGTGGGCCGCGTTCATCCGCGATTCCAATGTGCACGAGGCCCACGGGCTTTTCTGATGTACCACCGGCCGGCCCAGCGATACCGGTAATGCCAACGCCGAGAGTCGCGCCTGTCCGCCGCCGGATTCCATCCGCCAGCGCAAGCGCAACCTCCGAACTCACCGCGCCTTTCGCCTCGATCATTTCCGCCGGCACGCCAACCAGCGACGTCTTTAGCTCATTGCTGTAGCAAACCACGCCGCCCAGAAAATACGCCGAGCTTCCCGCAAGATTCGTCAGCCGTTCCGCGAGCATGCCGCCCGTGCAGCTCTCCGCCACTGCGACCGTAGCGCGATTCTCCGTCAGCAGCCGCGCGACTACCTCTTCCAGCGTTTCGCCGCGCGTCGAGTAGAGATACTCGCCGAGCGCGAGAGCCATCCGGCCCGTAATCTCGTTCAGGATCGCCTCGGCGTGCGCTGCGTCGCTCGACCAGATTCGCGGATGCAGTTGAATTCCTGTCGGCGCGGAAAGAATCGTGGTTTCTGTATCCGGATAAAGCGCGTAGAGCGGCCGCACGCGCGTTTCGACTTCCGATTCGGGCAGCCCCGATATTCTCAATTCGCGAGTGTAGAGCCGTTCGGCGGGAGCGACTCTCCCGAGTCGTGGCCGCACTTCGTTTTCAAACAGCGCCTTCAGTTCGTGCGGCACACCGGGCAACATCACGATAATGTGTCCGCTCGCTTCGAGCCACAGCCCCGGAGCGGTTCCGCGCGAATTCGGCAGAATCGTCGCGCCTTCTGGCACCATCGCCTGGCGCGCGTTGATCTCCGGCATGGTGCGCGCGAACCGCCGGAATCGCTCTTGAATCCCGCGCAGGATTTCTTGGTCGAGCTTCAGTTTTCGGCCGAGCAGTTCGGCGACGGTTTCTCGCGTCCGGTCGTCATCGGTCGGCCCCAACCCGCCGCACGAAATGATTACGTCCGCGCGGTCCATCGCGTAGCGAAAAGACGAACGCATCTCGTCCGGCGCGTCGCCGACAATCGCCTTGTGCACCACGCGGACGCCGAGGCGGTTCAGCTCATTGGTAAGCCAGAGCGAGTTTGTATCTTGCCGGAAGGGAGTGAGGAGTTCGGAACCGACTGCGATGATCTCAGCGCGCATTCCAGGCGTTTTATCCGAAGAGGGAGACGCCCTCGACGTTCCAGTCGAGCGAATACAGAGAGTTCGTCGTCGTGATGTAAGCGCGCCGCGAAGGAAGCAGTGCCAGTCCCACGATGTTGCTGCCGCTCAGCGCCAGTTCGGCTTTGCCATCGGGTGAGATCTTCGCGATGCCGCGCTTTCCAGCCAGCGACCCCGCCACGTACAAATTTCCGTGCTTGTCGAACGCGAGCCCCTGAGGCCGGCCGAGCCCGCGATAGAACGTGCTCACTTCGCCCGCAGGGTTGATCCGGTAAACGCGGTCGAAGCTCGAAGTCGTCGGCCCAGTCACATACAACTCGCCCGCGGGACTGAACGCCAAGTGATAGGCAGCCACTGAAGGCTCGAGAGTCGCGAAAACGAAAATCTCGCGGTTCGATCCGATCTTGAAAATCGTTCCGCTACGATCGCCGACGTACAAATTTCCCACGGCATCGAACGCAATGCCCGTCGCGATGCCCATTCCCTCGATCCATTGCATCGATTCGCCGCCTGGGGCTACGCGATGAATCGTCCCGTCGTTGCGGGACGAAACGAAAAGAAATCCCTCGCGATCGATCGCGAGGCCCGACGGATTCATCAACTCGGTGAGAAAGGGTTTGATCGTTTGCCCCGGCGTCACCTTGTAGAGCGACACCGGAACTTTCTGGCCACGCTGCCCGCTGAACGTGACGTAAACATTTCCGTCAGTGTCGACCGCCGGATTTGAAACGGGATGAAGGTTGTCCGCAATCTGCGTAGCGAGCGCGATCGGATACGGCGCGCTCTGCGCACCAGCAAGTGAAATTCTTACCGTCCCGCCTGCTGCTCCTTCTGGAACACGCGCGATCACGAAATCGTCCGACGCGACCATCAGGCTCGCGTCCGCTGTTCCAAATTGCACCTGTGGCCGCGCGTGATTTCGCGAACTGAATCCCGCACCGTGAATCGCGACTTCGCCAGTCGGAAGCGCGGCTGCGGGTCTTACGCTCTCAATTCGGGGATTGCCGTCGAGTTTCAACCTCAGAGTCCTCGGTACAAGTTTGATGCAGTGGACGCTGCGTGCCGGTCACAGGCCAGCCGACCGCGCCAGCCAAAGACCAATCGCCGCGTAAAGTCCGGCGATCCAGTCGTCCGCCATGATGCCCCAGCCGCCGGGCAGCGATTCGGCTTGCCGTGCTGGGAACGGCTTCCAAATGTCAAACAGTCGAAAAAGTATAAAACCCAGCAGCAAATATTTCCAGCCGAGCGGCGCATTCGCGCCCAGCATCGCAAGCGTCAGGCCCGGCGATTTTTGCACCACGTGCGTCAGCGTCGGCAGCGTGCCACCGACGAGCAGCGCGAGGTGCTGTCCCGAAACCTCGTCGATCACTACGCGCTGCGGGTCCTTCAACCCCCAGTAGGTCGCCGCTCGCGCCGCTGCCCAAACTCCCACGAGCGCGAGCACGGTGGTCAGCGCCACCTGCGCAGCAAACATTGGATCCACATTCGTAAATGGCCATGTGAACGCCACCGTTTCCGAGCTCAACTTCCGAAACGCGAGTGCGGGCGTCAGTCCAAAGATCAACATCCACTGCGGCGCCATCGCCATCGCGATGCCCGCCAGCGCGCCAAATGTCCCCGGCGCTTTCGGTGCGTAGCCGAGCCCTGCGGCCGTCGCTACAAAGAGCGCGAATCGTGGTTTCCTCGATGAATGCGAATTTGCTGCGGTCGATCCCTGAGGCGGCGTCGTGGGCGCGTCAGTTTTTCCGGTCATCTTTGTGATCGTGGTTTTCGTCGGTCGTCCGCGAACTTGAGTCGTCGAACAAACTGTCGTCGAACGCCGGCTCGCTGATCGTGTACTTCTCGGTGGCCCAGTTGCCCAGGTCGTGCAGCTGGCATCGCTCGCTGCAGAACGGAAATTCCTGATGCGTCTCCGTCGCGGTCGGCTTCTTGCAGATGGGGCACCTGTGGTTCATATCGACAGGCTCAGACTAACACGAACGCGACACGCTACTGCAGGATGAGGAAGGGCGAATCGGGCGACGCGGCGGGGCGGCGCAGGGCGCCGGAGCCCGGTTTTTCAAATTGAGTGACGCGACCGATCAGGTCGTACGCTTTTGCTTCGGTGATTTCGATCGTGGCCATCGTGCCGGGCGCGGGCAACCCGGCTGAGTCGTTCACGCCCTCGAATTCCGTGACGTAAACTTTGCCGTCGATGTCCGGCGCCATTCCTTCGAGGCGCGCCTCCCACACCAGATCGGTTTCTTTCGACGGGCCGTCGAGCATGACCTGCAGGGTCTGGCCTACCCGCTTCTTCAGATTCTGCCTGGAGATTTTCTTTTGCAGCGCCATCAACGCGTTGCGCCGGTGCTCGATCGTCTTCGCGTCGACTTTTCCGTCGAGCGCGTAGCTCTTGGATGCGTCCTCGTCCGAATACTTGAACACGCCCAGCCAGTCAAACTGCGCCGCGCGCACGAAATCGCAAAGCTCGTCGAAATCCTTGTCCGTCTCGCCGGGGAATCCGACGATGAACGACGTGCGAATCGAAACGCCGGGGATCGCCTTTCGCGCGCGCTCCAGCATTTTCAGGAATGCATCGCCGTGCGAGCCGCGTTTCATGCGCTTCAGCACCTCTCGGCTCGCGTGTTGCAGCGGAACATCCAGATACTTCGCGAGTCGCGGATGCGCCGCAATCGTGTCGAGCAGCTTCGGTGTGATCCGGTTCGGGTAGCAGTACAAAAACCGCACCCAGTTCAATTCCTCGATGCCTGCTAGTCGCTCGAGCAGCGACGCAAGCCCGTCGCGCAATCCGAGATCCTCGCCGTAGAACGTCGTGTCCTGCCCGATCAGCGAAATTTCCCGCACGCCCGCAGCCGCCAGGTTTTCCGCCTCGCGAATCACCGATTCGAACCGCCGGCTTCGGAATTTTCCGCGCAGCTGCGGAATCACGCAGAACGTGCATGGGTGGTCGCAGCCTTCGTTGATCTTGATGTAAGCGGTATGCCGTGGCGTCGCCAGGATGCGCGGCGTCGCGTCATGGTAGAGATATTTCGGAAGCTCCCCGCCACCCGGCGCGTCCTCGCGGACTTCACCTTCACAGACTTCCAGAATCTTTTCGATTTCTCCGGTGCCGATTACGGCGTCTACTTCCGGGATCTGCTCGCGAATTTCGTGCCGGAAGCGCTCGACCATGCATCCCGCGACGATCAGCTTCTGCGCGCG
This sequence comes from Candidatus Acidiferrales bacterium, assembly GCA_050011035.1. Taxonomy (GTDB): domain Bacteria; phylum Acidobacteriota; class Terriglobia; order Acidiferrales; family UBA7541; genus Palsa-295. The sequence goes on along the minus strand of JBEKJW010000170.1, from coordinate 3,575 downwards.
GCCGAATTTCTTGTACTCCGCCATTTCAAGAATCGAATCGACCGACTCTTTTTGGGCCGGCTCGATGAAGCTGCAGGTATTCACCACGAGGACGTCGGCGTCGGCGGCGCGAGGCGTAAGCTCGTAACCGGCCTGGTTCAAAATGCCCATCATCACCTCACTATCGACGAGGTTCTTCGGGCATCCGAGGCTGACGAATCCGACTTTAGGCATGACGATACGGTTCCTTCGGCAAACAGCGCGGAAACAACAATTCTACCATGTTTAGGGCGCCTCCGCTGTCCGCACAGGAGTGCGCAGCTTCAGCATTCGAAGGATCCAATACGCGGCGAACGCAGCGACGATGTGCTTGAGCGCGTGTCCGCTCATCGTGCCACGCGTCGCATCGAACACCCGCCGATCACCTACCTCCAGCACTTTGGCAAGTGCGTAGAAGCCGAGCGCGATCATGAAATCGTAACCGCGGGTGTAGCGAGGCCGGAAGAGAGCCAGCAGGAGCATTAGCACGAGCAGCGAACCGAACTGCGCGAGCGCATAGGGACGAAGATCGCCGCGGCGGTGAGACTGGGTCACCTCCCAATACAAAACGCTGAAAAGACCGAACCCGAGTAACGGCGCGAGACTTGCGATTCCGGCGCGGAGGCTGATGCGTTCGCCGATCATTGCGGCGAGAAGCGACATAAAGCCGAGAGTCATCGGCAACCGGTCCCACATTAGTGTCGAGTTGTTCGGATTCCAGTGGTAATACGACGAACCGATGGCGGTGAGCGCGACACCGACGAAGAAGATCAGGTATGGCCACCGTTCAACGGGGCTAAGAAAACGGTGTGGGTCATCGAGATGGTGGCGACGAAGTGTGAAGCCTATGCCCATCACGCCGAAGACTAGAAACAGCGCGTTTGAAACGACGTTCCAAAAGTTGGGAATTCCGGCGATCGTACGAGTGTCTGCGAAGTGGTGGTAGGAGGGATCCTGCGCGACGGGCGGAAAATGAAACGCGATCGCGAAGCAGAGCAGGACCGCGACCGCTGCGACGCGCATTCGCGTCTGGGCGTAAACAGGTACGTCGGACGGTGAGCGTCCTCGCGACGCTTCAGGGCCTTGCGGGTCGCCGTCGCTCATTTCGAGACGCGGACACCGCGCTTCACGGCGTCGCGAACGGAGGCGACCAGCGCGGACATTTGTTCGATCCTCGCCGGATGCTCGCCGAAGCGGGCGGCCTGATACATGTTTGTGAGTTGCGCCACTGGGCCAGCCAGCTCGTTCGGCGCGAACTGTGCGGCGAATTCCTCCGCGGTGTGCGACGGATGCTTGCGCCAGCCTGCTTTTTCGAGCAGCCGGAGCATCTCGCGATATTCAAACACGGCGAGGGACGCCTTCGCGTCACCGCTTCGCGCGAGGAGCGCCCAGCGCGCCATCAAGTGCGTGAGTAAGTCGCGCCCACGCAGAATCATCAGCAGCGCGATCAGCAAGACCAAAATTCCCGGCAGGAAATACGGCGAAGCCTCGGTCTTTTTGTCGAGCGTGATGATCTCGGCGAGCAGCTTGTCGCGCTTCACCTGATACCACTTCCGGACGTTGTCGCCGAAATTTCGCGAGCTCTGCCCGACGTTGTGAGCCAGTGAAAGCTGGTGGACGAAATCGTAGTTGATCACCCACTCGCCCCAGGCAAACTGGAACCAGTCCCAATATTTTCCGAGCGCCGCGAAGAGGCCGTCGTGCTTGGGCGCGCCGCCGGGCGTGGGGTCGAACGTCATCCATCCATAGTTCGGAAAGAAAACTTCCACCCAGGTGTGCGCGTCGCTGGCGCGAATGATCCAGTCGCCGGCAACGTCATTGTATTCACCCGAGAGAAATCCGCCGACGTAACGCGTGGGAACCCCGATCGAGCGGAGCATCACCGTCATCGCCGCGGCAAAATACTCGCAGTTACCGGATTTTCTGACGAAGAGGAAGTTCGCGAGCGGGTCTTTCGTTGGAGGACCGGAAAGATCGAGCGTGTAGTTCAGCCGCGTCTTCAAATAGCGTTCGATGTTCGCCGCTTTGTCGTAGTCGTTGGTTGATCCGTGCGTGACTTCTGCAGCGAGCTGCTTGATGCGCGGATCGATCTGGGGCAGCTGAAGGTAACGCACAGCGATGTCGTCCGGATAATTCGTGCCCGCCTCGCGCAACAGCGCCGGTGGAATCGCAGGAATTTCGGACGCGCCTTCGTAGCGCAGCTTCGCGTCATTATGCGAAGGGTTGGTGAGAGAGCCGGTGTGGTCGACCACCAGATACCCGGTCCGTCCCTGCACGCCCGGCCGCTCCGTTCCCGTGCCGAAACGGCCGCGGAGCGCCATGATGCGCGGCGCGACAAAAATCGCGTCCGAGGCGTTCGGCTCCATGAGCACTGTGTAGCGGATGTAGCGCGCCTCGTCTGGCGGCAAACGCTTGGTGGGGAAAAGATAGTCGCCGCTCGCGGTGGGCGTAACGATCACGTCGTCGCGCTGGGGAGTGAACCAACGCCGCCCGTCGAAATTCGTGAAGACGATTCCGCGCCAGTGGACGTCAGTCCCCTGGGTTGCGCCGTCGCCGTCGAAACTGATCCGCATCACCACCGCGCTACTCTGTTTGATTACGCCGATCTGGCCAAGCGTCACCGAGTCGCCGAAGCCGGTCATCAGACTGGGCTGCAGGTTCAACGCGCTCAGGTAGCCCGAGGTGTAGCGGGGAATCAGGAAGAAAATCATCGCGCCGATGACAAGCGCTCCGGCCGCGACGAGGACCGACGTGAGGCCGAGCGCGCGATTCAGGTCTTGTGCGAGCGGTGAGCCGGGATCGAGCGTGGGCGACACGGCGCCGGTGGCGCTGCGGCGCATCTCCAGCGCTACGAATGTGGAAACGGCAAGGACCAGGAACACGGCCAGCGCGACGAGAAAGCTTGTCTCGACAGTGAGGATCGCCGACGCGAGCATGCAAGTGACGGACAGAACGGAAAGAAATGCGTAGTCGCGATTCGTGCGTGCGGAGTAGAGGCGCACGAGCGTCGCGAAAAGCAGCAGGTGAATCGCGGCGAGCAGCGCGGCGTAGAGCGCCGGATTGGGCGCGCTGTCCGCGAGACTGCGCGACAGGAAGAAGAGATCGAGTGGGAAGAAGAGGAAATAGGCGAGCACCAGTTCGGTGGCGAAACGAACGGTGATCTCGGGGCCTTTGCCGCGCCAGAGCCGGTACGCCTTGAAGAAGATCGCGACCGGTGGGGCGATCGCGGCGATTGGGTCGAGTTTGCCGGTGGAAACGATCGAAAGGATGCCGGTGGAGACGAGCAGGAAGAGGGAAACTTCGAAATAGCGCTGGACCGCCGGGACCGGTTGCGAGAGGGGCGGAGGCAAGGGTTGCGCAGCAGCGGACATGGCGTCTTTCGATCCTAGCACTCGGGTGCGGGGTGCACGTGCGTTAGACGCCTAACATGCAATGCGGTTTGTGGCACTCCATCCGCGAGGCGGACTTGAGAGCAGGTGGGGAGCAGGTGGGAAATGAGTGGCGACATTTGTGTCGATTAGAACGCGAAGTTTTGTTGAGAGCGCGGGACTTAGGTC
>JBEKJW010000169.1:0-10084 GCA_050011035.1 Candidatus Acidiferrales bacterium | reverse complement strand
GCGGTTCGCGGCCTTCGCTCCTTCGCTTACGCGCGGAGCGGCCTGAGACCCAAAATCGGCGTGGCGCTCGGCGGCGGATTCGCTCGCGGCATCGCGCACGTCGGCGTGCTGCGCGCGCTCGAAGCCGCTGAAATTCCCGTCGACTTCATTTCCGGCACCAGCGTCGGCGCTCTGATCGCGTCGGCGTACGCGAGCGGCACTTCGCTCGACGACATGGCGCATCAAGCCAGCCTGACGCGTTTCCGCGATTTTGGCCGCTGGACGCTTTCGCGCCTGGGCATGGCCTCGAACGATCGCCTTGAGGAATTTCTGCACCGCTTCACGACGTGCACCGATTTCAAGCAGCTGAAAATTCCTCTCGCCATCGTTGCCACCGATTTGATGTCCGGAAAAACGGTTCATTTCGTCGAGGGCGAAATCGGGCCCGCGCTTCGTGCTTCTTGCGCGTACCCGGGTCTCTTTCTTCCCGTGGAAATCAAGGGCCGCGTGATGGTGGACGGATTTCTCACGGAGCAGGTCCCTGCCGTCGCGGTGCGCGATCTCGGAGCTGAAGTTGTGATCGCCGTGCATCTCGAGCCGGGCCTGCTCGAATCGAAGCCGCGCAACACGATCGAGGTGATCAGCCGGTCGTTTTCGATCATTCAGTCCAACTCTACGCAGCCGTGGCGCACGGCTTACGACGTCCTGATCGAACCTGACGTGCACCACATCCTGTGGGACGAGTTTCCGAAATCACCGCAGCTTATCGCTGCCGGTGAAAACGCGACGCACATCGCCATACCCAAAATTCGGTCTGTAATCGACGCGTTCACTCGCGACGACTTCGACGATCCCGACTCCAGTTCCAGCGTTCCTGAAGCCTAGCCGAGCAGGTTCGCAATTGTGTCATTTACTGTAGCGTGGGCAATCTTGCCGGTGTTGGAGTGGATGGCTACTGGGGTGGCGGGGATGGCGCGCCTGGGCCTGTCGCGCTGATTCGGAGCATCGGGGGAAGAGACATACCTGCAGAACTAGGCGCGCAAAGCCCGTTGTCGTCGCACCAGGAGAGGTGAAGCTGCTCGGCGATCAACTCTAGAACTTCACGAATCTGGTGATCCCATTCGATCCAGTCATGGATGCCCGGGCGTTCGCGATATTCGTGGGGAATCTTTTTGCTTTGGAGCAGGTCCGCGAATTTGCGGTTGGCTTCCAGAAGGCCGTCTTCCGTGCCGCAATCGAGATAGAGGAACGGCAGCGCGCCCTTCGACTGATCGAGAAGAACAGGCAAGGAATTCGCGGCGTGTGGCGGCGCACCTTCCGGACCAAACGACGCGTGCAACGACAACGGCACGAGCTGCCAGGTTCCCATTTCCGAGTCTTTCCAATCCGGCGCGCCGAGCGCACCGCTCATCGAGGCTGCGACGGCGAACTTGCCCGGATACTTCAGTGCGAATTTCATCGCGCCATAGCCGCCCATCGAAAGGCCCGCCACGGTCCACGAACGCGTCTCCGGCAGCGTGCGATAGTGTGCGTCGACGTAGGGAATCACTTCCTTGAGGATGTAGTCCTCCCACTTGTCATTCGTGGCGACGCCGTTGGTATACCAGCCGTTGCCGCCCTCGGGCATGACGATAATCAACGGGTACTTTCGCGAATAGAAGACAAGGTTTGTATTCGTCACCCAGTCGGAGTAATGACCGTTCAAACCGTGGAGGAGGAGAAGCACCGGATAGCGGCGGACGCTCTGGTCGTAACCCACGGGCAGGATCACGTTGAAGGGTGCCTTCGCGCTCATCACGTCGCTTTTGAAATCGACGGTGGTGTACCCGTCTTTCGTTTGCGCGGTCGCGCTTCGGCACACCGCAAGCAATGCCACCGCTACCGCGAGCATCGCCAATGCCTTCTGCATCCTTACCCCCCGCGAATTACGGCTACGGATCGACCGTCAAAATCGTTTACAAAGATTGCTGCTAACCCGCGTTCACAAAGTGCGTCTGACTGGGTGAGAGGAGCCGAACTTCTTCTCCGATGGACTTTGAAACGCCCCAACATACGCAGAAGCTGTTCGGCTCTTCCACCACTTCTGCTTGATCCACCGGAACGGACGGGGCCTCTACGATCTCTCGTAGATTAAGATCTCGACGGGCTTTCCGTTTCCCTTCCCGCGTTTCGTAAACCACTCACTCATCCCTGCCGCTAGGCGCGCTGGTTCGACTTTGAGGCCGGCTTCCAGTTCGCCCTCACCGGTGGGCAGCGTGTCGTCAAATTCGCCGGAGCCTGTGAAATTCCTCATGCAAAACATGTCGAGCCATTCGAGCGGGACGGGTTTCTTCTCGCCGTCGATTACGGCGTCCGCTTTTAGCTTCCGGGCGTACATGGGGCGCGAGTATAACACCCGGCTCGGTGGCGGAATTGGGGTGCTGGGCGCTACACATAAGTGGCTACGAAAACCGGAACATTTCACAGAGAAAACCGAGAAAGGCTGAGGGCACGGAGACGCTGTGCTTGGCGGTGGCGTCTCGGTAGCCGTTTTGGTTTTCGCTGTACCCTCTGTGCAATGTTCCAGGCTCTCGAATGTCTGCTTGGTCTCGCAGTTCTGGAAATTCAAGCTCGCACATGCGCCGTCACGCGCTAAAATCCCCGCGACATGAAAAACAGACTCACCTCATCCGCATTCGCGGCCGCCGCGGTCGGGCTACTTCTTTGTTCGAGCATGTTTCTCGCTGCGCGATCGCCGCAACAGTCGCCCGCTGCGGCGTCGAAGGCTGCTCCTGCTGCCAGCACTTTCGTGGTGCCCGACCTCGACCAGCGCGTGGCGAAGTTCAAAGTCGTGCGCATGGCTTTTCACTCGAAGGGCCTCAGCGCGCGTGAAATCAAAATGATCGACAAGCTTGTCGACGCTTCCGGTCTCGCCGACTGCATCTACTGGCGGCAGAGCGATCCGGAAGGGCTGAAGCTCTATCTTTCGCTCGCGCACGCGAACTCGGCGCACGATGAGCTGCTCCGTCGCTACCTGCGCATCAATGGAAGCCGGTTCGATCTGATCGACAACGAAAAAACATTTGCCGGAGCGAATCCCATGCCGCCGGGCCGCGGCTTCTATCCCGTCGGCCTTACTGCCGACGAAATCAACACGTACGTGGCGGCGCATCCCGATCAGAAGGCCGCGATTTTCAATTCGCTCACTGTGATCCGCAAAAATGGCGACGCGCTCGAGGCAATTCCCTACCACGTGGAATACAAGCGCTTCCTCGAACCTATGGCCAAGGACCTGAACGACGCCGCGGATCTGAGCGACGATCCCGGCTTCGCGAAATATCTTCGACTTCGCGCCGGTGCGTTGCTGAACGACGACTACTATCCGAGCGACATCGCGTGGCTCGATCTTGAAAGCCCGAAGTTCGATCTCATTCTTGCACCGTACGAAACCTACACAGACGATCTGCTCGGAGTGAAAGCCACGTTTGGCGCGTCGGTGATGATTCGTAACGACGCCGAGAGCCAGAAGCTCGCGATCTATCAAAAGTACGTTCCCGATCTGCAAGAGTCGCTGCCGCTCACGCCCGCCGACCTTCCGTCGAAGCGCGGCAAGCAGTCGCCGATGGAAGTGGTCGACTCGCCCTATCGCGCCGGGGACCTTCTTCACGGCTATCAGGCCGTCGCGGACAATCTTCCGAATGATCCGCGCGTGCACGTGGAAAAAGGCTCGAAGAAAATCTTCTGGAAGAATTTTCTAGACGCGCGAGTGAATTTCATCATCCTACCGCTGGCGGAACGGCTGATGCGCGCCGACCAAGCCGCCATGGCCAACGGCGATGGCTATCTGGCCGACACGCTGATGCATGAGATTTCGCACGGGCTTGGGCCGGCGTATTCGCGCACAAAGTCCGGTCAAGTGGATGTGCGCGAAGCGATCGGACCGGGATACTCGGCGCTTGAAGAGTCGAAAGCGGACGTGGTGGGCGAGTTGTGCTTCAAGTGGCTGGTGGACCACGGCGCGGTGCCAAAGGAAAACCTAAATAAGACGTACGCGTCGTACGTGGCGGGAATATTCCGCACGGTGCGTTTTGGCGTCGCGGAAGCGCACGGCCACGGCGAGATCATGCAGTTCAACTATTACGTCGAACAAGGCGCGATTACTCGCGACGCTTCAACGGGTCTGTACGCGATCGATTTCGAAAAGATGTCCGGCGCGATTGCGTCACTTGCGAAGGAATTGCTCGAGCAGGAAGCGACGGGCGATCGTGCGCGTACCGAAGCGTGGTTCAAGAAGTATGGCGAGATGCCGCCGGACCTCGCGGCTCAGTTGGCGAAGACGAACGACATTCCCGTGGACGTGGATCCTCAGTTCGACTTTCATCCGCCGCTGTACTGAGAAGACGCTGCAGCGGTGTGCGGCGCGGAGCTACAAAATTTCTTCGATGTCTTTGTCGATAGAAACGTGCGTCTGCGGAAATCCGTTGATCGAGTAGCTCGCGCCCACCGCGTTGGCGAAATGCACGAAGCGGCTGATGTGGTAGTCCTCGTCAAGCATGTCGAACGCGCGCTCAGTTTCCTCGCGCGAAATTCCGAGCGCTGCGAGCGGCACCGACTTCCCGTAGCCGCCCGCGATTTCCTTGTACTGGTCAACGATCTGTTTCATATCCATACGTACGCTCCTGCCTCGTCGTACGGCAAATTCATGTAGTAAACGTTAGCGTGATGCATCCGGTCGAACGCTTGAAACAATCGATCTGCGCCGTGTCTCGGGCAAAGCGGATGCGCCGGCGCTTCCGCGATCTTATCCACTTCATCGAGGCTGTCGAGATCGGAACGCGAAAACCAGAGCCATCGTGCCTCGTCTCGACACTCTTCGCACGCGCCCAAATCCTGCGCCAGCCGCTTCGTAATCGCCTCGCCAACTTCCGGCATCAAGCCAACGGCATCGAAATCTCGCGGCGCGACGAAAAAATACTGCGTAAAAAGCTCCGGATCGGGCTCGAACGCAACGACGCGTCCCGGATACTGTTCCATTTGCTCGCCCGCCGTGTCCGACAAACACGAAAGACACATGGTCAGCTCGGGCCGTGTCGGTTCGCGCCGCGGCGATCTGCGCCCACGCAAATAGAGCGTGTCCGGCACGAGCGTTGCGATCCAATCGCACGGCTCGCCCATGTGAATGCATTCGGGCGAGCTGCCCTTCAGCCACGCCCACCAGTTCCTGCTCTTCGGCAGAATCTGGATTCCCGGGTACGCTTCCTCGAGCGAAATGCGCGCCATCGCGGCGTCGTTCTCCCCTCTCAAGGCGTATGGTAGCACCACGACGCAAATTTTCTATTTGTTGTCATGCATGTGCGGGGATTCGACGCGCACGCCCGCCGCATTGTGAGCCTCGCAGCCATCGGCTATCATCTAACGTCCGCAACGGCTGCTCGAGCAGGTGGATGCGCCGTTCCGACTACCTTCGCAAAAGCGAACAGAGAGGATTTCCAATGACACTTTCGGTGGGAGCCGCGGTTCCCGACTTTGCGCTCAAAGATCAGAGCATGAAGGAAGTGAAGCTTTCCGATTACGCGGGCAAGAAGAACGTGGTGATCATTTTCTACCCGCTCGACTGGAGCCCCACCTGCACGAACGAACACGCCTGCGTTGTGAACGAAATGAAATCATTCGAGCAGCTCGACGCGCAGGTGCTTGGCGTCAGCGTCGACAGCGCGTGGTCGCACAAAGCCTACGCCGAAAAAATGGGTATTCACTACCCGCTGCTCGCGGACTTTCAGCCTCGCGGCGCTGTGGGCGACAAGTTTGGCGTGTTCCTCGCGGATAAGGGCATCACGGGGCGCGCGATCGCTATCGTGGACCGCCACGGCAAGCTGGCTTGGTTCAAGAACTACGAAATCGCAACGGTGCCGGATTTCAAGGAAGTTTCGGAAGCGCTCACGAAAATCAAGTAAGCGGTGTGGCGTTTGGAAACGAGAAGCCTCCTGAGTTCGCTTGGGAGGCTTTTTTATTTTGCATCGGAGGGCTTCAGGGAGCGCAGGTAGTTTACCAGGTCCCAGCGTTCTTTTTCGGTGAGGCGATTTTTGTAGGCGGGCATGGGGCGATGGCCTTCTGAGATTTTCCAGAAGACCATCCCGTCCGTTTCATGGACGATTGCACCGGTGGGAGTGAGGTCCGCCGGAGCCATGCTGAGACTCTTCGCGCGCTCGCCTTTGCCGTCGGCATTTGGGCCGTGGCAAGTGAGGCAGCGATTCGAGTAGATGGCCATGCCGTCGGCGAGCGACTCGGGCGTCGCAGGCTGCGGGTTTTTGGTTTGATTCGCGCTATCGGGCGGATTCCAGTGACTCATCGACAGCAGCACGATCGTTCCGCCGGCGGCTACGACGGCGAAAATCGCGAAGACCCATAGCGCAAATGCGCGTCCGGGCGGCTTCGATTTCTTGCCGTGAGATTCCGTCGTCATCGCGATTCTCTGAGCATCAGCGTGAGACATTTTCGCACGCGTCCGCCCGCTTGAACCACTCTGCTATAGTGGAATTCACCTCACAGGAGACTATCGATGCCCGAACCGCAAAAGCAGCAAGTGCAGATCAAAGCCGACGAGAAGGAATTGCTCGGCCACTACGCGAATCTCGCGATCGTCCACCACAATTCGGACGAGTTCACTTTGAATTTCGTTTACCTTTTCCCGAGCGTTCCGCAGGGCAAGCTGCTTGCGAGCGTGATCCTGAGCCCTGCGCATGCGAAGCGCCTGGTGAAAGCGCTGCAGGAAAATATCGCGCGCTTTGAATCGCAATTCGGCACGCTGCCGGAGAATTCGGGCCCCGGGCCGGACACGAGCTTCGGCTTCGTTCAGTAACGAGCACCACGCGCATTTCCGCAACCGCGGTTTGACCTACGTACAAAACAAAAGCCACGAGGCCGAAACCTCGTGGCTTTTTCTTCCCCGCCAGCCCACTGCCCAACTCGTAAAAACCAAATCCTGAAACTCAGCTCGCCATCGAATCAGCGACGACCCACTGCCCGGCCTGCTCCAAAAACTCGAGGCCGATCACAAAGTCTGCCGACGCCGTCGCCTGGCAATACGCCACTCTCGCGATCGAACGGAACGAACCCGTCATCGTCGCGATCGTCAACTTATCTCCCGGCCTCCAACGCCGCATGCTCCGAACGCGCGCGCCCTTCGAGCTCACGTTCTCCGTGAATGTGGTCTCCGTGCCGGGGAGAATCGGGTTTCCCGAAATGTGTACTCCAACTTCCATGGGAACTCGCGTTTCCCTGCGCGGGTTTTTGGAAACTTTTGGGACCCCCATCCCAAATCTCATTTCCGCCCCCTGTTGTTGTCTACCTGCTTTGGCTACAAGCAGGCTGCTACATGCCCGAAGCGGAACTTTCTCTGCTTCGGTCCGCGGTTTTTCATGCCGTACAGCGCACTGTCCGCCGCGCCCAATAGCTTTTCGATCGTGGTGCCGTCTTTCGGATAAACGCTGAGGCCGACGCTGACGCTCAAAGCCGGGGCTTGACCGTCCTGCGCGAGCGCGTCGCAAATGCGAACCGCGGCTTGGCGCGCGTCTTCTTCCGTCGACTCCGGTAGGACGAGCGCAAACTCGTCGCCGCCGTAACGGGCGGCTGTGTCGATCGCGCGGCTGCGGCCTTGCAGGACATTGCCGACGCGTTTGATCGCGGCGCTGCCAACGAGGTGGCCAAACCTGTCGTTGATTTTCTTCAGGCCGTCGAGGTCGAAGAGAAGCACGGCGAAGCTGCGTCCTGTGCGGCCGGAGCGCTGAATTTCGCTTTCGAGAACTTCGATCAGGCGGCGGTGGTTCGCGAGGCCGGTGAGCGAGTCGGATGCCGCGAGATGGCTGACTTCGTCGAACAATTTCGCGTTATCGAGGAGCGTGCCGCCGAGGACCAGGACGTAGCTCATCACCATCAGGAAATGCGAAACGCTGTAAGGCGCGTCGAGCACCTTGCGTGATTCGCTCATCGTGAGGTGGCAGAGGAAATTGAGCGCGGCCGCGAGATACAAAGCGCGGTCGAGATAAGCGCCAGCGCGTGGCAAGCGTCGCGCGTAGCCGATCGCTGCGGCGAGATAGATCGCCGCCGGCAACAAATCCCATGCGCGCGGAATGAACGCGCCGGGATGAATCTTTGGCGCGTGTGGCTGCACGAAGAAGAAGACACTCGTAAGGTAGGCCGCGGCGCCCACGATGAGCGTTGCTCCGGCCATTTCCTTGGCCGGATCGCGAGCGACCGGAATGCGCCTTTCCACAGCAAGCGCTGCGAGGAGCAGAACGCCTAGCAGTGTGCGTCCTGCCAGCCAGCCCATCGAAATCTGATTTGCGGTGGCCGGATCGATAACCGTCGCGCGCGAGATCGTGATGCTCGTGCCTGCTTCGATCAAGCCAGCCACAACGAACCCAAATGCGAGAATCAGCGAGATGCGGTCGTGCGTTCCGCGGAATCGAACGAGGGCGTTCGCCGCGAAGGTGAACGCGATCAAACTTCCAGCCATTTCCAGATACGTGTCGAGGATCGGATCCGCTACGTAGGAAGAACTGCGAAGTACCCAGATAATTGCCGCGTACGCACCAATGGCCAGCATCCAGACCAGGACGATACGAAAGCGATGCAATACTCCCAAAAATTGCCCGGAAAAACTCACTCCAGCCCCCAAGTGGCCTATTTGCCCACCAGAATCGGAGCACGAGCTGTTCCGTTTCGATCTATTGGTTCTAGTACCACATAAGCGACCTACAATGAGCCACTTAGAAACACAAAAGCCCGGGCGTTGTATCGTCCCGGGCCTTCCCGAAAACAAGGAATGTGTAGAAACGTTACAGGCAAGCCAGTGGCCTGCCCAACCGCACTGCTGCTAATTCTTCGCCGGCGGAGGGGGCAATTCGTGCGCTTGAACCACGCTCTGGAACGTTCCGCGCTTGTGCGAGCCGTCGCAGAAAGGCTTGCGCTCCGAAAGTCCGCAGCGGCACAGCCCAATCTTCGTGCGGCCGCCCAGGCCGTACGCGTGTCCTTCCTGATCCACAATCTCCACTTCGCCGTCGATCAGCAACGGGCCGTTGTTCACCACCGTCACTTTTACATCCGTCATTCGATCCTCCGGTTCTTGTAGCTGGGTTTTTGTCGTTACGGTTCGACTGCTCTGCACGGCGCCCTGCGCGGAGAGCTCCGCAGGCGAAGCGGTTCAGTATTTTGCAACCGTGGGGTCCACGTCATCCGACCACGCAAGAATACCACCCTTCAGGTTCAGCAACTTGCGAAAGCCCACGCCGCGCAGAAATTCCGCGGCCTCGGCTGAGCGCTTTCCACTGCGGCAATGCACCACGATTTCGCGCGAGCTGTCGAGTTCGTGGGCGCGGCGCGAAATCTCCCCGAGAGGGATGAGCCTCCCACCGATGTTGCAAATCTGGTATTCGTGCGGCTCGCGGACGTCGAGAATGAAGAGATCGTCGCCGCGATCGAGACGCTGCTTCAATTCCTTCGGCGTGATTTCCGGCACTGTGGACGCCATTGCCGGAGCCTCTTCGCCGCGGATACCGCAGAACTCTTCGTAGTCGATCAGCTTTTTGATGGTGGGATGATCGCCGCACGCCGGACATTCCGGATTCTTGCGCAGCTTCAGCTCGCGGAATTTCATCGCGAGCGCGTCGAACAGCAGCAAGCGGCCGACGAGCGAATCGCCTGCGCCGAGGATGAGTTTCAGAGTTTCAGCCGCTTGAATCGAGCCCACGATTCCGGGCAGGACACCCAGCACGCCGCCTTCGGCGCACGACGGAACGAGTCCTGGCGGAGGGGGTTCGGGATACAAGCACCGGTAGCAAGGTCCGCCGGGGTAGGCAAAAATCGTCGCTTGCCCTTCGAAACGAAAAATCGATCCGTACACGTTGGGCTTGCCGAGAATCACGCACGCATCGTTCACCAGATAGCGCGTCGGGAAATTGTCCGTGCCATCGACGATGATGTCGTAGTCCTTGAAGAGATCGAGGGCGTTGTCGCTGGTGAGCCGCGTCTCGAACGTATCGATCTGAATTTCCGGATTCAGGTCGCGCAGCCGGTCCGCGGCCGCAGCGATCTTCGGCCGGCCGACATCCTTCGTGCCGAACAAAAT
>JBEKJW010000168.1:0-10092 GCA_050011035.1 Candidatus Acidiferrales bacterium | reverse complement strand
CCTTCTTCTCCCACGCAACCGAGGCAAACGTCGTTTGCTTCATGAATTTGTCAGCTCCACCGCTGCTGCTTACTGCACACAGTATCGGTCATCTTGGGGTACCTGTGCAGAGCTTCCCTAGCGGCAAAATCCGCAAAGAATTCCGACCCAGGTTGAACCCCGGACACAAGCAGCCTGTCGCGCGCCCGCGTACACGCAACGTAAAACAGATTGCGCTCGGTGTCGTGAACTTCGTCGAGTTCCGATTCGTCGGCGACGGATTCAATACGTTCCTGCAGCGGCAATACATCGTCGTCGCACGCCATGACGACGATGGCCTTGTACTCCAGCCCTTTGGCAAGGTGCATAGTGCCGATGGCAATGCGGCCTTGCGGTTGCTCAACGCGCTCGGAGAGCTCTACTTGGGTGTGACCGGCGGCTTTCACGGCCGCGCGTGCCCGAGCGAGCTGGTCGTTCGATCTTACGAAGATGCCGATTTCGGCGGGAGTGCTTCCGTCGGCCGCTGCCTTCTTTATCCAGTCAGCAACACCTTGAATCTCTCGCTCGACATTGGCGAATGTCTTGATCTCAGGATCGGGGCCGTTGAAAACGGAAACTGTGCCGCGCCGGTCCTGCTCGTTCCCATCAACGTCCTGCACGGTCTTGGGCAGAAGCCGGTCGGCGGCCTGCTTGATCTGGTGCGAGGTTCTGTAGTTCACTTTAAGTGTGCGAGAGCGCCCGCGAATGTCGATGCCAAGCGCCTTCCACGAAAACGGCTCCTGAAAAATGCGCTGGCCGAGATCGCCCGCGAAGAACAGCGCGGCGGGGTCGCCCGGCGTGATCGCAGCGAGCATCCGCAGTTCCGGCACGCCGAGGTCTTGCGCCTCGTCGATAACGGCGTGCGTGAACGGCTTGTCCGTGCGCCCCGCAAAGTGCCCCGTGACTCTCCCGAATATCGAAGGCCAGGTGAGAAGGCCCTGAGTCTCGATGATCTGCCGCGCTCGGACGAAGACGGGCCAGAGCTTTTCCCGCTGCCGGATGCCAAGACGGTTCTTGCGGCCTAGCCGCGGGACGTCCTGATAGGCGTCAAGGCCGCCCAATTGCCACGCATCGACGACGTTGAGCCATTCCGAGGCGAGAAAACGCGGCGTGAAGCCGGTCAATGAAGCTTCCCCCGTCGCCATCTTGAGCGCCCCGCGAATCTGGTCCTCGGTCGCCGCCCGCGGGTTGTGGCCAAAGGCCAGGGTAAACAGCTCATGCGCCGTGGCCCGGAACGGCAGCACGGTCACGCGCGGAACGATGTTCTTGTCCTCGCCTGTCAGGATGCGTAACTTGCCCTCGAGCGCATTGGCAAGCGGCGGCGAAAACGTCGTAACCAACAGCCGCGCCTGTGGATTCTGACGCAGGATGTTCGCGGCGCGATGCAGCGCGACGACGGTCTTGCCCGTCCCAGCAGAACCGAAAACCCGGGCCGGGCCGTTGAACAATTGCTCGACCACTTGCCGCTGGGAGGGGTGCAGGAACACCGTCCACTGATCCCAAGGGAATTCGAGCGCGCGTTTCAGTTCCTCGAGATCATCCATTACGCGGAAGCGCCGCTGGGCGTCGGGATGCTCGAAGGGGCCGACCGGCTCCGGCAGGGCGACAGGTATCTGCGGTTTCGCGCCGACGGCGAGGTCAAGTAGCGCCTCCGCCGCCTCGCGCGGCAAATGCTCGGCAATCTCGAAGATCGTATCTTCAGTCGCGGCCTTGGCGTCGCCAAGCCAGTCAACCGGCACGCCGTAGGACAGCAATTCCTGATCGGTCATGCCGGGGAAGAGTGGCGGCAGGACAGCGCGGACCGGAGTTGGGGGCCGCTCCGCCACGACGGGCTTTTGAACGACTATCTCCTGAACCCGCTCGCGCACTTCGACGATCTGCGCCGCGCCTGTCTGGGGATGCGTCTCGATGCGGCGGCGCTCGGCCCAAGCGTAGGCGTCGTCGTGATGACCGACATAGCAAATCAGGAAACTCTCAGCCGTCTTATGGACGATCAGCCGAATATCGCTGCTGACGCGCATCGACCAGAAGTTCCGGTCTTTCGATTTGTCGATGCGGTGAAATTGAAGCCCCGGCGCTGCCGGGTTCATCTGCAAGTCGAACACGGTCTCCTTGACTGCTTTCTGCTCCTGGGCAGCAAGGCGGCACAGCGCGGACTGGAAGCTGTCGGCAATGCAGAATCTCATTTACCCCTGCCTTTGGCCTTGGTTTTGCTCTTGGCTTTGCTCATTGCCGCTAGACCACACTTTCCATATGCCTTCAGGATGCGAAGCGTGTCATAGCCGTCGATGATGCAGAATCGGCGCGGATTCCCCATTTGCTGCGCGTAGGCTCGCATCTGCTTTCGGACCGCATTGGTCACTTCATGACAATGCTGTAGGACCAGCAGCTCGGCTGGTTCATCAAACAGACGCCCGATCTGGTCCCCATTCTTCCCCAAGTCGGCGGCGGTCATCCGATGAAACTTCGCTGGCCCCTTCAACAGGAACGCTGTCGATATTCTCTTCCCGTCAAGTACGACTCTGCTGGAAAAGAGGTCCGACGACTCGCCGCCCCAATCCTTCGGGACCATCGGTTCGTTGACTATCTCTGCGAATGCCACTTTGATGTCCTCTTCCGGCACATCTTTGAGCAGATTCAGAGAAGCCTTCGTGAGACGATCCTGATTAGACTGTACCTTGTCGAATGAGTCGATTTGGGGGACGTGTATTTCAAGATGGTTGTACCAAAGACCACCGTCCCCTTGTACACGGGAGTGAGGGTTCACGATGTTGGCAATGACATAGGGCGTGCACTTGATCCTACCACTGTGAACGTCCGTGACAACGCCGAGGACAAGCTTTCGCTGCTGGCCCGACAGTTGGTGCCAAGCTGATTGTGATGTCAGATGCTCGTCATGAAAATCAAATTCGAGTGTTCCATTTTCAAGTTTGCTGTATGCGGTTGCCAATTTGACCGGCTTTCCCTTCCGGCGCGCCTCATCAGCTTTTGATAGACCAGAGAAGAAGAAGTTGGAGTGGTGCGTGAATATGGCTCCAGGCGCGAGCTTCCCCTTCGCCAGCAGGACTTCCAGCGGCGGCGTGTTGTTCACCTTCATCCATGCAACAACGGCGTTCTTCAACTGCATGCGTTGCGCTGTCCGCGCCGACTGCGGATCGCTTGCGCCTGGCGCAATAACTGGCGTGAAGCCGGTGATCTCCGCGATCCGCCGGGCATTGAGATACCAGCACGTCAGGTCAAAAGGAACGAGCACACCTACACCGCAAACACCTTCATCACCTCGTCGCCGAAGTGATTGATGACCTTGACGGCGAATCGGCCCGTCTCCGGGCGCGGGAACGGGCGCGACTTGTCGCGGTAGAGGGTCGCCCAGGCGTCCTCGTCAATCTCGGCCTTGAGCGCCATCTTGAGCGACTTGTACGGGTCGTTCGCGCCCATGAAATAGGCGTGACGGACAAAGAAGCTTTCTTCGTTGTAGTCCGTGTCGATGAACCACGCGGCGATTTCGTCCTTACCGCTCGCCCGCACATCACCAATCTTGGGATCGAACACGTCAACGCCAAGAACGTCGACGACGATTTTGCCATCGGCGTTGAAGTCCCATTTAATGTCCGGCTCGCCGAACACGACGAACAGATTGCCCGCGCCGGTGTTCTTGAGTTCGTCAGACATATGCAACTCGGGGTTCATCTTTGCCTTCAGGATCGGCAAAGGCCCCAGCTTGTTCAGTTCCGACGTATGCGCCTCGAAGTTGAAGCCGCACGCGATTAGCGCATCAAAACGCGCGTCCAACGCCTCGCGCGCGGCGGCGGTCAGGTCGCCGCGGCTCACGGTTCCGAATTCCGGGCCGATGAAGATAGCGGCGCGCTTTTCCGTCTCGCCTTCCATGAACCGGCCCTCGGCGGCAACCCACGTGCCGGGCCAACCCGCGATAGACGTGAACGAAATACGGTCGGCCTTCTTCGCCTGCTGCACACCGGAAGTTTTCAGGTGTTCGAGGATCATGGTCGTGAAGTCATTAAGCTGCTCCGTACCCTTCGGCAGTTTGTAGGGGCGCGCCCCTTTGGCGACGTCCCTGACAAAATAGCCTTCCCTCGAAGGCACGACGCGATGCGGAGACAGGCTTTCGACCGTGAACGGCCCCGCGACCCGGATGCGGGATTTATCCTCATAGGGCCGATCGTAAAGGAGCTCGACATCCGCCTTCTTCGCAATGGACCCGTCGATCTTTTTCTGCCGCGCGATGCGCTGCTCCCACCATGCGGCGTGAGCCTTCTTCGCCTTGTCCGACCAGCTGCTCGCCGATTCATGAGGAATTTCCCATTCCTCCCACTTCTTGCCGAGTGCGACGTTCAGGTCCCGGCGCAGCGGCTCCAGCTTCGCCTGAAACTCTTCCCAGATAACGTCGATCTCGGCATTGTTTGAGATTGTGCTCGGCGTAACGAGCGGTGATTTTTCGTAAACAAATCCCTGACGGATGTCGCCATTCGCGGCTACGTCAACCGGCAGCTTCCCGGTTACTTCCCCCTCCTTGAGGCGACCTTCCTTACTGTCAGCGAGCAAGTAATACGGATAGCGCGCACCCATAACCCGCGCCCGAGCGAGAGCGAGCGCAACACGAGAGGTGTCAACGGCTATCCAGCGCCTTCCCCACTGCTCGGCAACCGTAGCGGTTGTACCCGAACCGCAAGTCGGATCAAAAACAAGATCGCCAGGGTCTGTAGTCATCAAGATGCAACGCTGTACGACTTTAGTTGATGTTTGAACAACATATGTCTTGTCTTCAAATCGGCTCGAAAATGCTACGTCACGCCAATAGTTGGTTATTGGTTTCATGGGATTATCATCCAAAAACCTGACGTAGTTGATTGTCGAACCGCCTTTCCAAATTCGATCTGCCTTGATCTGTCTGTTCATTCCCTCTGGAGGCATACCCCACCAGCGAGCACGAGCGGTAAATGTTTCACCCATGAACTGCACGTTGTAGCGCGCGCCGGGGCCAGGTTTTGTTAGGTCGTTAATGCGAAAAATCTTTGCGCCTGGTGGAATCGACACTTCTCCCGATCTTTCTTCCGATGTCATGCGTCGTCGTTCCCCGACAGCCACTTCAACGTTGAAGTATTCGGAATCGGATTCAGTCTCTTCGCTCTTGGAGACGAGTATCTTCCTGAATTTCACATTCTTTCGGTCCTTGGCGTAATGCAGCAAAAAGTCATGAGCGGAAGGGAGCGCCGTTGCGGCCAGTAGGCCCGAAGTCTTTGCAAAAACGATTTGTGTAACGAAATTATCCTCTCCGAACACTTCGTCCATTACCGCGCGCAGGCGGTGTAAGTTCTCGTCGCTAATTTGCACGAAGATGCTACCGGTCTCCGTTAACAGATCCCGCATGGCGGTGAGGCGGTCGCGCAGATAGGTCAGATACGAATGGATACCGTCCTTCCACGTGTCGCGAAAGGCGCGCACCTGTTCCGGCTCGCGTGAAATTTCCTCGATCTTTCCGTCCTTCACGTCACGGGAGCGCGTTGAGACCTGCCAGTTTGAATTGAACTTGATTCCGTATGGCGGATCGAAGTAGATGCACTGCACCTGCCCGCGCAAACCTTCGCGCTCGGCAAGACTGGCCATCACCTGCAAGCTGTCCCCCAAGATGAAGCGGTTCGACCAGTTCTGGTCGTGGGCGTAAAACTCCGTCTTAGCTTCCGGGTCGATGCCGTTGAAGTCATGGAACAGGTCTGCCATACCGCCCGCAGCGGCTTCGCGCGTGTTCTTCGTGCGGCGGGCCAGATCGTCGATGATCGCCTTGGGGTGAATCTTCTCCTGGATGTAGAGCGGCGGCGCGTTCACCACAAGGTCGGACCAGTCCTGCTGATCCTTGCCACGCCAAACGATCTGCGCATCCGAAATGTCGATATAGCCCTTGGCGGCGGCTTCCTTGATCTGGTCCGCCGTCAAACGGACGCGGGTTCCCTTCCACACAAGCTGCGGATCAAGGTCTTTGTCGCGCGGGCGGTCCTCGCCATCCGCAAGAGGATAGCGACGCTGATACACGACCGGCTCGAACGGTCGCAGTTCCTCCGCCCGCTGCGCAGCGGATTGCAGTTCTGCGGTCGGAATGTTCTTCCGTTTCGCCTCCTTATGCGTCAGCGTCTCGACCTGTTTCGACCCGCCCGCCGCCCTTCTCTTCCCTTTACTCATTCGCCACTCGCTTTCTTCAATTCTACGCCGCCACCCGCCGCTACCGCGCGATCAATCAATGCGCCAAATTCCTTCTCCATCTCGAATACGTCGGTAAACTCCTCGAACGCCCAGCGCCCGTAGGCGCCAAGATTGTTCATGCCCCTGATCCATTGCTGGCGCATGGTCTCGGATTTGAGTTTGACGTTCTCGCGCCGGTAGCCCTTCACCTCGACGATCAGGTGCAGAGGGTCTTCGAGTCCGTGCCCGTCGTCGATGTTGATGATGAAATCAGGCACATAGAAACGCGCTATCGCACCGTCCTTGTAAGGCACTTCGAGACCAAGGCCCTGGTTCTTGACGTAGGAAAGCACGCGCGGATGCGCCTCGGCGGCGCGGGCAAGTTCGGCCTCCCAATTGCTGTCGCAGACGACGTAGTTGACATGGCACTTCGCCGGCGAAGTCGCGTAGAGGTCCTTGCTCGTCATGAAGCCGACATGGCGCGTCGAGCCTTTCGGGTTGTACGGGTCCAGAACGGCGCGGATGCGCTCTTCGTCGCCGATGGCGGCGGCGATGCCGTTATAGATGCGCTCGGCGGCCTGCGCGGCGATGGTGAGGATTTGCAGCATCCACGGACCGGTGCCGCCTTTGCACTGGAGATAGCCTTCGTCGATCCAGCGGCGGACGATGCGTTGAATTTGATAGAACAGATGCAGTTTCGGCTCGCCGTCAGCGTCCTTGAAATGCGAATAGAGAAGATACTTCGCCAGTTCATAGGACACCGTGCTGGGGCGTTTGTCCTTCATTTCGGCGACGGTGAGCGTGACGCCTTCGCCGACGATACCTTCAAGAAGGGTCTGTCCCGGCCCGACCATATCTG
Source organism: Candidatus Acidiferrales bacterium (assembly GCA_050011035.1). Classification (GTDB taxonomy): domain Bacteria; phylum Acidobacteriota; class Terriglobia; order Acidiferrales; family UBA7541; genus Palsa-295. Next base: position 3,020 of record JBEKJW010000168.1, on the reverse strand, counting down.
GCGTCAGAACCAACTTTGAATTGTCCGTGAAGCTCGCCTCCAGCTTTTCTTCTGGCAGGTCAATCCGATAGCCAACCACGCGGGGGAAGATCATTTCCAGCGCGGCGCGCTCGCGCTGTGCCGTGACGCGCGTCATCTTTTTGGGCGGCTTGACCGGTGCGACCTGGGGTTTCGCCGTAAAGTCGAACGGAATGCCCATGATGTCGGCGTATTCGACGTTGAAAAGCCCTTCCGTATTCAAGTCGTAGGAGTAGCGGCGCAGGCCGCGCCCGACGACCTGCTCGCATAGGAGCTGCGTGCCGAAGGCACGAACGCCCAGGATGTGCGTGACGGTGTTGGTGTCCCAACCTTCGGTGAGCATGGCGACGGACACGACGCAGCGCACCTGCTCGCCGAGCCTGCCCTTCTTGCCAACGGTGTTCATCACTTCGCGTAAGAGATCGGAGTCGGCAAGTTCGCCAACTTCGCCCGCGCCAGTACGTTGGGCGATCTCCCGCTTGTATTGCTCGATCTCAAGGGCAGCGGCACGACGGAAATCGTCGTCGAGCGCCTCCCCGGATTCAAGCTGCTTGCTGTCGATCAGCAACGTGTTGGGACGGGCCAGCCGATTGCCGTGTTCGTCGAAATTGCTGAACAGCGAAAGGTGGCCGTGGTGAACGGTTCGGAGCTCCTCGCTGTCCTCGGCGACAGGCCTTTGCCAGCCGGAAATCCATTCATATACCAGTTTGGACGCGGACGTGTTGTTGCAGACGACGATGAAGACCGGCGGCGTGTCAATGCCAGCCTGTCTCCACTTCTCGAACGTCTCCTGATAGTGGTTGTAGAGGGCGACAAGAGCGGTTTGCAGTTTCGCCGGAAGTGAGTTCGGATCGAGGTCGCCCTGACCCTTGCCGCGTCCCTTCTTGGGCATTTCGCCGCGGATGTGTTCCCACAGGTTGCGGAACACCGGAACCTCGGCCTCGGGAATGTTGTCGGCAGTAGGTACGCGGGGCAGTTTGACAATGCCGCACTCAATCGCATCCATCAGCGAGAAGTCGCTGACCGTCCATGGAAAGAGCGTGCCTTCGGCATAGCCCGAGCCGCTCAGGAAGAACGGTGTGGCGGACAGGTCGTAAACGGCGCGAACGCCCAGCTTGCGCTTGAAGGTTTCGATGCCGCTGATCCAAAGCCGTGCAGCTTCGTTCTCTTCCTTGGCGGCGGCTTTGTCCTCGGCGGCCAGCTCGTCGATATCCTTGTTGCCCAGCCTTTCCCGGTAGCAATGATGGGCCTCATCGTTGATAACGACGATGTTCTTGAGGCCCATGAGTTCTTCCGCAACCCGACGAACCATCTGGCCTTCGGTTTCTTTGGTCACGATGGGCGCGTGGCGGCCCTGGAGGAGCGAGCGCCCGACCTTGTTCACGTCCAGCACTTCTTTGAGCTGGAGGGCGTGATAGTTCGTGATGACAATTTTAGCTTTGTTGATGTCGTCCAGCATGTCGCCAGGCACTAGTTCGCGGGCGCGGTAATAGCTGTCGATGTCGCTGGGAAGCAGGACGCGGAGGCGGTCCTTTATCGTGATGCCAGGCGCAATGACCAGGAAGCCGCGAGAGAAGTTGCTGCTGGTTGGGTAGCGAGCCGCGTTCACTGTCTGCCACGCAATCAACATGGCCATGACGGTGGTCTTGCCCGCGCCGGTGGCCATCTTCATGGCAACGCGGAGCAGCTCTGGGTTGGTCTGTTCGTTGGCTCCGAGGATGTGCTCCGCGATGTGGGAATACTGCTTCTTGCTCTTGGCGACCTCGGTCAGCCAGATGACGGTTTCAACCGCCTCCACCTGGCAGAAGAAGGGGCGCACGCCCTGGAACTGATGGCTGCGCCAGTAGGTGAGAAGCCGCGCCGTCGCAGGCGTGACCCCCCAGGAGGCGGGAGCCAGCTTCCGCCATGTGCCGACGTGCGAGCGAATCTCGTTGATGATCGGCGTCGGGTTATATTCCTGCTCATCGGACGAAAGCCCGTCGTCGCCGTGCAGGTCGAGACTGCGCTGATCCTTGCTGGTCTTCCCCTTTCGCTTGCGCGGCTTCGGGACGGGCGTGATCAGTTCAGACTTGCGCCGCCCAACACGGGGCGGCGCGTCAATCGGCTGGCCCTCGGCGTCAAGGGGATGGTGTCGTGTAGGCTCCGCGTAGGGGGAGTTGAGTATCGGTTGCTCGAAAAAGGGGCTGGACTGCTGCGTCATAAGTTAAAACGCCCCTTCTTCGGGCTGAGGCTTCTCGCTATAAGTTATTGTCTTTCCACGCAATATGGCATAGCAGCCCGCGCATTCCAAGAACTCTCTCCCAGTTCCGGAAACGGTCGGGTGGACAGGCCGCGGCTGGATTGTACAAGGGCGGGGCTCGGAGACCGTCTGCTTAGCAGATGTACGCCTCTGGGTAACACTGCGTCGCTGCATCCCACGGCCTTTGAGGTTCGGTTTACGCGCCGAGCGTCAGGTCAAAAAGACCAGATCCGATAGGTATGTGCCCCGGGCGATGCAATGTGTGGCATTGCGATGCAATCGGCTGGAATACCGGGGCCGTACTACTCAACGACACATGTTGTCTCACGCAAATGCGTCCTGGGCTATGTATCGTTGGTAAAACCGATTGGCTATCTTGCATCGAGTTTGTTTGGCCGGGGAGCGGTGTTGGCATATGGCCTTCGGTATCCAGCAGCCGCCGAACTTCTTCTCGACGCAACCGATCCAGCAGGCGGGGTGATCGCTGCGCGTTACGCTATGGACGAAGGAGTGCAAAAGTGTTCCTGCGGCAAGTGAGTCGCCCTGATCCTACTTCTTCTCGCACTTGTCGTGGCCGGGGGTGCTGGCTTCGGTTGATCTGGGGCCGGTCCATCTCCTTTCAGCCACTCTCTGGGCTTTTAGGGCGGCGTGGGAGGGGCACACCCGACGCATCTTGCGATGGCTGACAAACCGCCTAAACAAGCCCCTCTTGGAACCCGCTTTCCCTGGTGCGACAATACCTTGACCCGTCAGACGCGGCGTC
>JBEKJW010000167.1:0-10305 GCA_050011035.1 Candidatus Acidiferrales bacterium | reverse complement strand
ACCGGCGTGAAGCTCGTCCGCCCTGACCTCGACGTCTGGGTCGCCACCGGTGACGGCGATTCCCTCTCGATCGGCGGCAATCACACCATTCACATGCTGCGCCGCAACGTCGGCCTGAAAGTGTTGATGTTCAACAACAAGATTTACGGCCTTACCAAAGGTCAGTATTCACCCACCTCCGAAGTCGGCAAGAAAGCGAAATCCACGCCGTTCGGCTCGGTCGACCGCCCGTTCCATCCGCTTTCTGTTGCGCTGGGTTCCGAAGCGACCTTCGTCGCGCGGTCCGTGGACGTCTTCCAAGTACACCTGAAGGAAACGCTGAAGAAAGCCGCCGCGCACTCCGGTTCGGCCTACGTGGAAATTCTGCAGAACTGCAACATCTTTAACGACGGTGCGTGGGAGACGCTCACCGAGAAAGAAACGCGCCACGACAATGTGCTCGAACTCGTGCACGGCAAGCCGCTCATCTTCGGCAAGAATCGCGACAAGGGCATTCGCATGAGAGGTCTCGAACTCGAAGTCGTCACACTCGGCAACGGCATCACCGAGAGCGACCTGCTCGTCCACAATGACAGCGATCCGAATCCGCTCTACGCTTTTGCGCTCTCCCGCATGGACACGCTCGAAGGCTTCCCCACTCCGATCGGCGTCCTCCGCGGTATCGAAGGCACCCCGCGCTACGAAGATCTGATCAACGATCAAATCCGCGAAGTCCAGGCCAAGCGTGGCAAAGGCGACCTCGGCAAACTCCTCCGTGCCGGCGACACCTGGGAAGTCCGCGCGTAAGCGCTCTTCTTCAACAATCGGAATTTGAATCTGTGGTGGCCGCCTGATCTCGAGGCGGCCGTTTTACTTTTGCTCGCGCTGGTGCCCGGACTCCCTGCACCCAATCTTAAATACGCGCGACTACCGCTGAAAAGCTCGTGTCTTCCCTGTCGGGTCAATCGGCAGCGACGCCGTCTTCCAATCCAGCCCAGCCGGCCGAATGCCGGCACCGGCGATGTACAACGATCCTTCCGTCACCCCATCGATCCCCAAATCTCGATCGATCTTCGAATCCGCCAGCGCCATCGTGCAGAACGGCGCGAGCCCCAGCCACGTTGCCGTCAGGCAAAATGTCTGGCACAAATGTCCCGTCTCCGCCAGCACCACGCGATACGCGCGCGGATAGCGATATTTCCATTGCGTCCGCGTGAACACGCCCGTCATCACCACGTATGCGCATGCGTCCGAAAACCAACCCTGCCCCATCACGTAGCCGGACATCCGGTCGCGCGTCATGCCGCGCCGCAACCGTTCCAGTTGATGCTTGCTCGCATCGTAGTGATAAATTCCCGGCGCGACACCCTCCACATCGCGCGCCACCACATACGCCTCTACCGGGTGAAGCGCGCCGCCCGACGGCGACGTCTTCACGGCAAATCGCCCCAGCGGCGGCACGTCGGCCCACTCACGCACGCCAAATGTAAGCCCAAGCAGCGTGCTCAAATCCGCGAAGGACAACTTACCCGGTGAAAATCTTCGCCACGTCCGGCGTGACGTCAAAACGCGCGGAAATTCTCCGGCATCTCGCGGGGCTGACAATCTCGTGTGCGGCGCACGCCGGTACCTCTTCACCGGCACGGGCATCGCTTTCTCGCGGTTCAAGTCCTCCATGTAGCGCCGCGCCTTCATCAGGTCGGCGGTGAACGGGAGGTCGCGTCCCGTGAAGTGGAAGAATCCCGCTGCGGGATTCCAATTTCTCCACGCAACCATCAATTGTTCCGTTGAGTCTGCTTTGCGGTCGGAGCGTTGCAGCAAGGAATGCCGCACCAGTCCGGCAACGGCAGCGCGCAGCGAAGCGGGAGAATATTGAGGAAGATGACGCGACAGCGCTGACAGCGTGTGCCAGCCGCTAAAGAAATTCAGAACTTCTGCGGTGAGCGGCGCGGCGACTGCGCCCTTTGCCATAGCGTAATTTTCGAAGATCAGCTCATTGCCGCGCCAATAAGAAACCAGGAAGGGAGAACGCCGGAACTGCACCTTCTTCGCTCTAGGCATGCACGAAAGATTGCGTCCTTAGTCGAACGTGGAAGTGCTCGAAAATCGTTGGCTCCGGGCTGCGTGCTCGATCAGCCGTTCGACGTGAACGTTTGTCCAAACGGTGGAATCTGAGGCTCCCGCGGACGTGGACAGGGAAAAGCGATCAGTCGATAGGATTTCTCCAGCACGCGAAGATTTAGGTCGATTTTCTTCTGATCGGCTTTGGTCACCTTCGACCGCAGCGCCCGCAATTTCTTCTGAGCCCGGCGGATGTCCGCTGCGATCGGATGAAGAGAAAATTTGATCTTAGCCATTGGAACCTTCCTTCGCGCCGAGCGGCGGATTCCGGGCGTTATCGAACAAATCCGCCTTCGCTAATCTCGAACCTGCATTCCACTACTTCTTGGTCGTGAACGTCTGGCCGAAGGCCGTCGCCGGGCGGCAAACACTCAAGATCGTGCCGTGCGACTTCTTCAGCGCCTTCAGGTTTAGTTCAATCTTTTTTTGGTCGCCTTTGATCACTTTGCCGCGAAGCACGTGAAGCTTCTTCTCCGCCTTGCGAATCTCGCGATCCACATTCTTCAGTGTGAACTTCACTTTGGCCATGCCGCTCTCCTCTTCCGGTCTAGCGCACTCGATTTCTATTGTCCTGGAGAATAAGGCCGATTCGCGGCGGTGCGTGCCGGATGCGCGTGAGTGTAGTTGACCCGCAACGCAGCGTCAAGAAACATTGCGCGCGGCTCGCCGTTAACCACTCGATTTGATATTCAATTGGAATTCCCGGCGCCGGCCGGCATAGGCAGCCCGATTTTCTTCACCAATTCCGCGAATCGCGGATCCTCGCGCAAACTCGCAAACCGTGGATGCACCGCGACATTGATCAGCCGCACGGATCGTTCGTCGTACGCTTTGTCCAGCCACTGAAACGCTTGATCCTTGTCGCCGAGCCCCGTGTAGATCAGCGCCATGTTGTACGGCGACACATACTGTCGCGCGGACAGCTCCGTCAGGTCGTGAAGGATCGCCAGTGCCTCCGTCTTTTTCCCCGCGACTGCATAAGCGTTCGCAAGTTCCGCCTTGAACGAAGTTTCGCTCCCGGAAAGCTTCAGCGCGTGTTTCAATTCGCCGAGGGCCTTTTCGTATTCGCCCTTCGCGAGATACGCCTGCCCCAGATTTCCGTGCGCTACCGCGAAGCTTGAATCCATCGCCACGGTTTTCTGCGCCTGCGCGATGGCTTCATCGTCGTTTCCGCCGATATAGTAGACCCACGACAGATTCGCATTGATGATCAGCGACCGCGGGTCGAGCTCCTGGGCAAGCTTCATCTCGGAGATGGCTTCGCCGCTCCTCCCCGCCGCAGAGAGGGCAAGCGCGTACCAGTGGTGCGTATTCGCGTCTCCGGGATTCAGCACGATCGCGCGTTCGAATTCATCCAGCACGCCGGGCCATTCCAGCCGGTACAACCGTATAAAGCCCAGCACGGCATGCGCTGACGCGAGTGAATCGTCCAGCTGCAGGGCCTTCACCGCCGTGGCTTCGGCTTCCGGCAACACTTCCGAAGACTGCACATCCTTGTAATCCGCCGAGAGCGTCAGTGCCGCCGCCAAGCCCGCATAGGACGGCGCATACGTGGGGTCGAGTTGAATCGCCTGCCGGTAATCGTCTACGGCTTGCGTCACACCCTCGCCCGTTCGCTTCGCGACCTCATAGTTTCCCCGCAAGTACGCGTCGTACGCCGCGGGAACCACTGTCCGCGATTTCGCCAGCCGCTCCTTCTCTGGTTGCGTCAATTGAATTTGAATTTGCGTCACCACGTCGCGCGCCACGTCGCTCTGCAGCGCCAGGATATCCGTGTTCGTGCGTTCGTAGCTGTGAGCCCACAGGTTCTGCCCCGTCTGCGGCTGCACCAGTTCCGCGGAAACGCGCACGCGATCGTTCGAACGCAACACCGATCCTTCCACCAGCGCGTCTACACCCAGCTCCTCCGCAATCTGCGCAGGACTTTCGTGCTTGTCCTTGTACTGCATCACCGAAGTTCGCGAGATCACGCGCAGCTTCTGTATCTGCGAAAGTTCGGTGATCAGCGCGTCCGTCATTCCGTCAGCGAAATAATCCTGCTTCGGATCGCCGGTGAGATTTTCCAGCGGCAACACCGCCAGCGATTGGATCGACGCAGCGCCTACCGCCGGTGCCCCGCGCCATTTCACCTCCACCAGCTTCCAGACGACCGCCGCCGCAATCAGCAGTCCTACCGCTGCAAGCGACGCGACACCTGCGCGTTTCGCCCGCGACCAGCTTGGTGCCGGCCCTACAGGCGCCTGAATTCTAGACGGCAACAGCGCACTCGCCGGTATCACAGACGAGTTCGTTCGGAGCGCCTCCAGCGCCGCCCGCACCTCGCTCGCATGTTGATACCGCTGAGCCGGATCTTTGGCCAGGCAGTGCTCGATCACCGCCCTCAATCCCAACGGCGTGTTCTCGCGCAGCGGCGGAGGCGAATCGTGCAGGATCATCGAACTCAATTCATACGAAGTCCTTCCGCGAAACGGCCGCTTCCCACCGGCCATTTCATACAGCATCACGCCCAGAGCCCAAATGTCGCTGCGTGCGTCGGCCGGATCGCCTCGAAACAATTCCGGCGCCATGTAATGCATCGTCCCGACGATCGCGCCTTCCGATGTGAGTGTGCTGATCGACTGCGTCTTCAGCGAAATCTCGCCCGGCGACATGTGCTTCGCGAGCCCGAAATCCAGCACCTTCAGCCGGCCACCGGGCATCACGATCACGTTCGGCGACTTCAGGTCCCGGTGGATCACGCCGCGTTCATGCGCGTGCGCAATCGCGTCCGCGATCTGTTCGCCGTACCGGATCACGGTGTCGACAGGCAGCCCCTCGTCCGGAATCTGCTCCGCCAGCAGGCGCCCGTTCACGAACTCCATGACGATGTAGCTTTTCCCGTCCGCCTCGCCCACGTCATAGATCGTGCAAATGTTGGGATGGTTCAGCGCGGAGGCGGTCCGCGCCTCGCGAATGAGTAGTGCGCGCGCAGTTTTATCGTTGTTGAGCTCGTCAGGAAGGAACTTCAGCGCCACATCGCGGCCGAGCCGGTCGTCATGCGCGCGATAGACCACGCCCATTCCGCCTGCGCCGATCTTATCGAGGATTCGATAGTGCGAGACGGTCTGGTCGCTCACGTGTGGGCACTGCTCAAACACGCATCTTAGGCCGCCGCAGAAAGCCAAGTCAACGCGCAACGCGGCCGGGGTTTCGCGTCACCACTGAACTCCGTTAGCACATGCAAATCAATCGTTGGGTAATCGCGCGCGAACGCGGCTTGAACGGGAGCAGACCCGAGCTTGACGCTACTGGCTTGAAGAAGCCGGCGCGGGAAATGGTGTTGGCACGGCTGAGGTGCTCGCGACGGCAGGCGCATTATGCGCGGCGCTCAGCGACGGCATCAACGCATCGGCCGAATCCCGCGCTTCCGAAAACGCCGGCATATCGCGCTTCGAAATTGGATCGGACGGTGGCAGCGGCAGCCGCTCAAAATTCACAAAATCCTTGCCCTTCTGGATTCGGAAATCCAGGTGTGGTCCGGTTGCCAGGCCCGTCATTCCAACGAGCCCGATCGTCTCGCCCTGCGTCACGTGCTCCCCGCCGTGAATCAGGATCCGCGAAAGGTGCATGTAATACGTGGTGTATCCGTTGGTGTGCTGAATCTCGATCAGGTTCCCGGCGCCGCCCTTTGGCCCCGCGAAAATCACACGCCCTTCGCCAATCGTCTGCACCGGCGTCCCGCTCGGCGCCGCGTAATCGATGCCCAGGTGCGGCCGGTATTCCTTCAGGATCGGATGGAAGCGACTGTTCGAAAAGTGCGACGTGATCACCGCCTGAAACTTCAGCGGCGAGTGCAGAAACGCCTTCTTCATCGACTTGCCGTCCGGCGTGTAATACGCCGGCGCGCCTTTCGGATCGTGGAATAGCACCGCGCGATACGTCCGCGGCCCGTTGTTGTACTCCGCCATCAGGATGCGCCCGTACGAGGACATCTCGCCGTTCGAGAGCATCTTCTTCTCGACCACCACGCGGAACGTGTCGCCCGGCCGCGGATCGGTGTAGAAGTCGAGGTCCCATCCGAAAATGTCCGCGAGCCGCATCGCCAGTTCCGGCCGCTCGCCCGCATCGATCACCGCGCCGAATAGCGACCCGTGCACTTCGCCCGCGACGCCCTTCGTCTGCGTCTCCGACGGCATCGTCTGCACTTCCGCGTGAAAGTCGCCGTTCGAGGGCGTGAGGTGCAGCACGCGGTCCGCATCAATGCGGTATCGGATTTCGCGCAGCTCACCCATCACCGTGCGTCCAATCGAAAGCTGATTGCCCGCGCGCAGGTGCCGCAGGTCGAATACCGACTGCGCCGACGCCACGGCCTGTGACGCCAAATCCGGGGCGACGCCGAGGTCCTGTAACAGCGCATTAAAGGGATGCCCTGCAGGAACGAGCTTGTCCGTGAAAACGACTACCTGATCCTGAATCCGATGCGTCTCCACATGCGACGCTGAAATCTCCGACGTGAGCTGCTCCTCCGCCGTCGAGCGTATGCGGAAAGAGTACGCAATCGTCGCGCCCGCCACCGCGAGCAGCACACTCCACAGCGCGATGCGCAGCGCCAATGGCATGCGGCTCGGTTTCGACTCAACTTCAATCATGTATGGTCACAGAGAATAACAAGGGCGAAGGATTCGCGAAAAGAGAAATGGGACGAAATGCGCGAGCCAGTAACCCTGCCCGTCACTCCGCTCTCTTCATTTGTTCGAAGGGGATCGACCTAACAGAACAAAAAACTACTGCGACGCGCCCGCCGGCATCGACTGGATGCGCTGCGCATTCTCTGCAAAGTAATTCTTCTCGCGCAGGCCATGATAAATGTGCCCAGCGATCTCCGAAGCGCGCGGACCGCTGATTGACCGCGAACCACCGCGGATCAGCACCACCAGCACGATTCGCGGATGCGCCTGGTCCGCATAAGAAACAAACCAGCCAAGCCGCCCGCCGAGATTTTCGTCGTTGCACGTACCGGTCTTGCCCAGCGACTGCTCGCCATCCGGATCGTAGCTGCGCTTCGCCGTGCCGTACATCACCGCCGCCAGCATGCCTTCGCGCAGATCTGGCAAAAGCGGTGCGATATCGAGTTGCTGCTTCACGCGCGGCGTGAAATTCTCGCGCTCCGCCTCGGTGCGCGGGTACTGCAGAAAATATTGTGTTCCGCCATTCGCAAGCGTCGAAACCAACGACGCGAGTTGCAACGGCGTCAGCCGGATGCCCTCGCCGAAGCTCGACATGCGCCGCACACCACCATACGCCGGAGGCGCCGAAGGCAAAAAGCCCGGCTGCTCTTCCGGAATGTTGTAGCCCGCGCGTTGTCCAAGCCCCACTTCGAACGCGTAATTGTGCACGCGCGAAAATCCGAGTTCGCTGCCAACTTCCTCAAAATACGTATTGTTCGAGTGCGCCATCGCCTCGGTCAAATCCATGTAGCGGCGGCGTCCGATCTTCAGCATCGTGTCGCGCGTGATCACGCCTTCTTCCAGGCCGGCCAGCGCGATGACGGGCTTGATCGTCGAGCACGGCTCGAAGCCCGAAGAAAATGCCATCTTCTGATTAACGATCGTCAGGATGCGCCCCGTCGCGGGATCCATCGCCAGCACCGAGCCATTCGAGTGGCCCAGCGCGTCGATCGCCAGCTGACGGATCACGGGATCGTCGTAGTCTGCGACGTCGCCCTTCGTCGGATCGACCGCCTTATCGACTGTGCCGCGATGATGTTTCTTGGAGGATGACTTTGCCGGCGGATTTACAGCAGGATACGGAGTTGCCACGACGCTGTTCGCCGTGCCGCTGAGGAAAAAAGATAAAATGAGCGCAAGAATCTGAGCTGAAGCTGGATACCGTCGCATCTAAGTCGTTTGGCCCTACGCCGCCTGATTTCCGGCGCGATGAGCATAGTTTAAGGAAATGTTACGACCGAGCGCAACTGCATTTGCGGCTGGCGTTCGCGTTAGCTACGACTGGCCTTTCGTACAGTTTTGCTGGCGATGAAAATGGAAACGGCGAAGAGCCCTCAAAGACCCTTCGCCGTTTTGCTTTTCCGATCAGTCAGAGGCTACCGTGAAGCGCGCGACAAGCCCGCTGTAGCTGCCTTTGCCGCAGTTTTCGCGGCTTCCGGCGCGACTTTGTGCGCATCGCCATTCGGCTTGTGCGCGGCTTCCAGCTTCGCCGAACCGTTAGTGGTGTCCGACGTGCCCTGCGGGTTCGGCAGCCCGAGGTGCTTGCGTAACTCCTGCTCCATCTTGTTACGAATGTCGTGATTTTCCTTCAGGAACTGGCGCGCGTTGTCGCGTCCCTGTCCCAGCCGGTCCGTCTTGTACGAAATCCATGTGCCGGACTTTTCGAGGATGCCCGCGTTCACGCCCGTATCAATCAGGTCGCCTTCGCGCGAAACGCCTTCGCCGTAAATAATGTCGAACTCGGCTTCGCGGAACGGCGCAGCCACCTTGTTCTTCACGATTTTTGCGCGCGTACGCGAACCGACCACGCGATCGCCTTCTTTGATCGACTGAATGCGGCGAATGTCCACGCGTACCGAAGCGTAGAACTTCAACGCGCGGCCCCCCGTCGTCGTCTCAGGATTGCCGAACATCACGCCGATCTTTTCGCGGATCTGGTTGATGAAGATCAAGCAGGTGCGCGACTTCGCCACGATGCCGGTGAGCTTGCGCAGCGCCTGCGACATCAACCGCGCCTGCAATCCCATCTGCGCGTCGCCCATGTCGCCTTCGAGTTCAGCGCGCGGAACCAGCGCCGCAACCGAGTCCACCACGATGATGTCCACCGCGTTCGAACGGATCAGCGCTTCGGCGATTTCCAGCGCCTGCTCTCCGTTGTCCGGCTGCGACACCAGCATGTTGTCCACATCCACTCCCAGCTTGCGCGCGTATACCGGATCGAGCGCGTGCTCGGCGTCGATGAACGCCGCCTGGCCTCCCAGCTTCTGCGCTTCGGCGATCACGTGCAGCGTCAGCGTGGTCTTACCGCCGGATTCCGGTCCGTATACTTCAATCACGCGCCCGCGTGGAAAGCCGCCGACGCCCAAAGCGGAGTCGATCGAAATCGAGCCGGTCGGAATCACGTTCACGGGAACAAGGACGTCCTTGTTGCCCAACCGCATGATCGAGCCCTTGCCATACTGTTTCTCAATTTGAGAAATCGCGAGGTCCAGGTTCTTTGTTTTTTCGTCAGTCATCGAAGTGCCACCTCAAAGTTGTGTTGCGATTTAGCTGGGGTTTGGGGGCTGCCAAAGTGTAACACCAGGCCCATGGTCCCGCCATTTCTCGGGGGAGAATAGCATAGGCGAAGATAAGGCGAAAGGCCTTTTTTCAAATTTTTTGGCGGCTTGCAGGATGGCTCGTTCTTCCTCATCCGTAAGGGCTTAAAGGCAAAAGCGCAATTAGGAGAGCGGCCCGCCATTACTGGTCGATTCGATTTGTGTGCGTCAACGATTCGTAGATCCCTTGCATAAACCACTTTTCCGCCGGAACCGGTTTCGGCGCAAACCACACCTGCCAAAACGAAGGCAAACCAGCGCCGACAATTTCGGATTTCGATTTTCCCGCAGCGATGTTCGCTCGAACCTGATCGATCGTTCTATCGAGCAGCGAGACGTAGTCGGTCAGCTCGACGCGATTCGAAAGTTCCGTGCTGTGGCCAGTAATAATGATGGTATCGGCGTTGATTCGATCGCGCACCGCAGCGAGAGATTTCGCGATGCCCACAATGTCCGCACCGCCGGCAAGGCTTCCCTTCGCATCATAAATGTCGGCGACGTGCACTACATTCGCACGCTTGAAAAAGACCACCGAGTCGCCGTCGGTGTGCCCCGTCGCATAATGATCGAGTTCGATGTCTTCACCGTCAAAGTGAATCGACATCGAATCCTCGTACGTGATGCGCGGCCACGCTTTCTGCGGATACGGTCCGATCGGCGTCTTCGTCCACGGCGGCGTTTGTGCGGTGCTCAGCCGCGTTAATACATTTTCCTGCGCGACGATCACGGCGTCGGGGCCGTAGATTTCATTGCCACCGACGTGATCATAGTGCCAGTGCGTGTCGATCAAGAATTTCACCGGTTTTGCGCCGAGTTCATCGAGAGTTTTCTTCACCAACGGCGCGGCAACGGCTTCGGGATGATCGACCAGTAGAAAACCCTCGGGACCGTCAAGGATCAGA
>JBEKJW010000166.1:0-18295 GCA_050011035.1 Candidatus Acidiferrales bacterium | reverse complement strand
CCGAAGCCCGTCGTCGCACATCGCACTTCCCCCACGAATATCGGCCTCTACCTGCTTTCCGCTCTGTGCGCTCGCGACCTCGGGTGGTCTGGCGCCGCGGAAGTCGCCGATCGAATGGAAGACACCTTCCGAACGCTCGGCAAGCTCGAAAGCTATCGCGGGCACCTCTACAACTGGTACGACACGCGTGACCTTCGTCCACTCGATCCGAAATACGTCTCCAGCGTCGACAGTGGCAACCTCGCCGGAAATTTGCTTGTCATCGCCAACGGCTGCCGCGAACTGATCCGCACGCCGTGGGACGGCAAGTGCATGCTCGAAGGCCTCGAGGACAACGTGCACCTGCTTCGCGATGCCATGGCTCGCATCGACGACACCAAGCGAACCCACACCGTCACGCGAAAGCAGCTCAGCAACGCCACCGACGCGTTCGCCTCACTTCTTTCGCCCGTACCTCAGAACGCCACCGAGTGGGCCGCACGTTTCGTCGAGCTGCACGACCGCCTCAAGAATCTCGCCGACATCGGTCAAACATTCGCACAAGAGGCCGGCGACTCGCCTGACGCTGAACTGCGAGCCTGGACGGAAGCCGCGCGGAATTGCGTTGAAAGCCACCTTCGCGACGCGCGCATCGCAATTCCGTGGCTGCGATTGAGTCCGGCGGAAGTGCAAACACTCGGGGCACGCCACGCGGCAAACACCGCTGAATGGGTCGCGCTTGCTCCGTTCTTCGAGAGGCTCTCGTCGCCGGAAGCCGCTGCTGACCGCTACGAAGCGGCGACGCGCGCACTAGCCGAAGTCCGCACAAAGGCCATCGAAGAAGACTCGGCCGATCGCGACCTCGTCTCGCATATCGACATTCTCATCGACGCGCTGAATGCCGCATCCGCAGAAGCCTCCGCGCTGGTGAAGCGCCTTTCCACAATTGCGTCCACCGCGAAGAAAATGTTCGACGGGATGGAGTTCACCTTCCTCTACGACTCCTCCCGCAAACTATTCGCGATCGGCTTCCGCGGCACGGACGGCGCGCTCGATCCGAACTGTTACGACCTGCTTGCATCCGAAGCGCGCCTCACAAGTTTCATCGCTATCGCCAAGGGTGACGTGCCTTCGGCCCACTGGTTCAAGCTCGGCCGCTCGCTCACGCCCGTTGGCCGCGGCTCGGCGCTGATTTCCTGGTCGGGTTCGATGTTCGAATACCTGATGCCGGCGCTTGTGATGCGCTCGCCCGCGCACAGCCTGCTCACCCAGACATACGAGCAGGTCGTCTACCGCCAGATCGAATACGGCAACGAACGTGGTGTTCCCTGGGGTATTTCCGAATCGGCCTACAACGCGCGCGACATCGATTTCACTTACCAATACTCCAGCTTCGGCGTGCCGGGCCTCGGCCTCAAACGCGGGCTGATCGAAGATCTGGTCATCGCGCCCTACGCCACGGCTCTTGCCGCGATGGTCGAACCCGCCGAAGCAGTGAAAAATTTCGCGAGCCTCGCCGAGGCAGGCGGCCGAGGCTTCTACGGTTTTTACGAGGCGCTCGATTACACGGGCAGCCGCCTCCCGGAAGGGAAGTCGGTTGCCGTTGTGAAAGCCTACATGGCGCACCATCAGGGCATGTCGATCGTTGTTTGTGCCGACGTGCTCACCGATGGCGCCACCCAAAATCGCTTTCACGTCGAGCCCATCGTTCAGGCCACTGCTTTGTTGCTGCAGGAGCGCACGCCGCGGGACACGCTGGTCGCCCGCCCGCGCGCCGAAGAGGTTTCCGCCGCCACGAAGGTACGGACCTACGTTCCACCCGTCGTTCGCCGTTTCACCAACGTGAACGAGCCGACGCCGCGCACGCAGCTGCTCTCGAACGGACGCTACTCGGTGATGTTCACGTCCGCGGGTTCGGGTTATAGCCGTTGGCACGACATTGCCGTAACCCGCTGGCGCGAAGACGCAACACGCGACTGTTGGGGCCAGTACGTCTTTCTGCGCGACGTGCAGTCGGGGGCCGTGTGGTCTGCCGGGTATCAGCCAACCACTGCCGAGCCCGATTCCTACGAAGCCACATTCTTCGAAGACCACGCCGAGATTATCCGCCGCGACCGCTCCATCACCACGTCCGTCGACGTTCTCGTTTCGCCTGAAGACGACGCAGAAGTTCGCCGCATCTCGATCAGCAACCTCGGCGTCCGCTCGCGCGATATTCAAGTCACCTCGTACGCGGAGCTCTCGCTAACTTCGCAAGCGGCGGACGTCGCGCATCCCGCTTTCGCCAACCTCTTCGTCGAAACCGAATTCGTCCCGCAAGTCGGCGCGCTGGTTGCAACGCGCCGCAAGCGCTCCGACGACGAGCCGCCCGTCTGGGCCGCTCACGTCATGGTCGTCGATGGCGAATCCGTCGGCGAACTCCAATATGAAACCGATCGCGCAAACTTCGTCGGTCGCGCTCGCAGCCTGCTCGATCCCGTGTCGGTCATCGATGGCCGCCCACTCTCGAACACCGTCGGACCCGTCCTCGATCCGATCATTAGTCTCCGCCGCACGGTGCGCGTACCTCCCGGCTACACCGTCCACATCGTCTTCTCGACGATCGTCGCCTCCACACGCGAGGATGTTCTCGATCTCGCCGACAAGTACCGCGACCCGCGCATCTTTGAACGCACGTCCACTCTCGCTTGGACGCAGGCGCAAGTGCAGCTCCACCACCTCGGTATCACCGCCGAGGAAGCTCACGTTTTCCAGCGCGTTGCCAATGCCATGCTTTACCCCGACCCGATGCTGCGTCCGCCTTCCGACGTGCTCGCGCAAACGAGTCTCGAAATCAATACGCTGTGGTCGCAGGGTATCTCCGGCGATTTGCCTATCGTTCTCGCTCGCATCGACGATCCCGACGACGTCGATCTGATCCGCCAGCTCCTCCGTGCTCACGAATACTGGCGCATGAAGCAGATGCCCGCGGACGTTGTCATCATCAACGAAAAGGCGCCCTCGTATTTGCAGGAGCTTCACGGCTCTCTCGAAGCGCTCGTGCGTGGCTCGCAAATGCGGCAGGCGCCGAACGCTGCCGCCGTCAGTGGCAAAGTTTTTCTTCTGCGCGATAGCAACCTTCCGCCCCAGGCGAAGGTGCAATTGCAGTCCGTTGCGCGAGTCGTGCTTCTCAGCCGCCGCGGCACGCTCGCTGAGCAAGTGCTTCGCGCGCAGATTGGCGAGGCGGCCGCCGACTATCAGCCCAAGCCGATTCGCGCGGGCAAGCGCCAGGACGTTCAGTTGCCGCTGCCGTTCCTCCAATTCCCCAACGGCCTCGGCGGTTTCGCCGAAAACGGCCGCGAGTACGTCACCGTATTGAGCGAAGGCCTCCGGACGCCCGAGCCGTGGGTCAACGTGATCGCGAATCCGAACTTCGGCTTCCTGGTTTCCGAATCCGGCGGCGGCTTTACGTGGTCCGAAAACAGCCACGAAAACCAGCTCACTCCGTGGTCTGACGATCATGTGTTCGACACGCCCGGCGAGACGCTCTACATCCGTGACGAAGTGACCGGCGAAGTCTGGACGCCCACGGCTCTCCCGATACGGGACGAAGCCGGCACCTACATCGCGCGTCACGGCCAGGGCTACAGCCGCTTCCAACACGCCTCGCGCGGGATCGTGCTCGACCTGCTCCAGTTTGTCCCGCCCGACGATCCCATCAAGATTTCGCGACTCACTCTGCAGAACGAATCGGGGCGTACGCGCCGCGTCTCCATCACCGGTTATGCCGAGTGGGTCCTCGGAAGCTCGCGCAAAGCCACCGCGCAGTACCTGATCTCTGAAATTGATTCGCAATCACGCGCGTTGCTTGTGCGTAGCCCGTGGCTCGGCGAATTTGGCGGCCGCGTCGCCTTCGCCGACCTCGCAGGCAAGCAATCGTCTGTAACTGCCGATCGCGGCGAGTTTTTCGGGCGCAACGGTTCGCCGCAGCATCCTGCCGCTCTCGAACTCGGCGCGCCGCTTTCCGGCAAAGTGGGCGCTGGCCTCGATCCTTGCGCTGCGTTGCAGACCACCGTTGAATTGCGCCCAGGCGCCCGCGCTGAAGTCATTTTCTTCGTCGGCCAAGGCCGCGACCGCGATCACGCGCGCCAGCTGATCTCGCGCTATCGTACCGCCGATCTCGACGCGCTCTTCCGCACCATCGTCAAAAACTGGGACGACGTTGTCTCCGCAGTACAAGTGAAGACGCCCGACCCCAGCATGGACGTTTTGCTCAACCGTTGGCTGCTCTATCAAACGCTGTCCTGTCGCGTGTGGGCGCGCGCCGCTTTCTACCAGTTGAGCGGCGCATACGGCTTCCGCGACCAGTTGCAGGACGTGATGGCCCTCTCCGTCGCCAAGCGCTCCGTCACACGAGAACAGATCCTGCTCTCAGCCGCACACCAATTCGTGCAGGGCGACGTCCAGCATTGGTGGCACCCGCCTTCAGGACGCGGAATCCGCACGCGCATGTCGGACGACCTTGTCTGGCTACCCTTCGTCGTGACGCAATACCTCGAAGCGACCGGCGACACCACTATCCTCGACGAAATCGTTCCATTCATCGACGGCGAAACGCTCGACGAAAATCAAAAAGAAGCCTACTTCCAGCCGCGCGTGTCCGAAATCAAGGCCACCATCTTCGAGCACTGTGCTCGCGCGCTCGACCGTTCGCTCAATGTCGGCGCGCACGGTTTGCCATTGATGGGCACGGGCGACTGGAACGACGGTATGAACCGGGTCGGACAGGACGGCAAGGGCGAGAGCGTCTGGCTCGGCTGGTTTCTACACACAGTTCTGTGGGAGTTTGCGAAAGTTGCCGATACGCGAGGCGAGACCACTCGCGCCGAAGCTTGGCGCATTCACGTAAGTGCACTCAAAGCCGCACTCGAACGCGACGGTTGGGATGGCGAATGGTATCGCCGCGCCTATTTCGACGACGGCGCGCCTCTCGGCACCGCGCAGGACACCGAATGCCGGATTGACGCAATCGCGCAGTCATGGAGTGTGATCAGCGGCGCCGCTGAAAGGGGCCGCGCCGCGCGCGCGATGCTGGCAGTCGACCAATTCCTCGTTAAGCGTCTCGAGGGATTGATTCTCCTGCTCACGCCGCCGTTCGATCATCCCGCGCACGATCCCGGCTACATCAAGGGCTACCTGCCCGGCATTCGCGAGAACGGTGGCCAATACACCCACGCCTCTACGTGGACGCTCATCGCATTCGCGGCGCTCGGTGACGGCGACAAAGCTGGCGAACTCTTTCGCATGATGAATCCGATTAACCGCTCGAACTCTCGCGCCAGCGCGCAGCGCTACAAGGTCGAACCCTACGTTCTTGCGGGTGATATCTACGCCGAACCTCCCCACGTCGGCCGCGGTGGCTGGACGTGGTATACGGGGTCGGCTGGTTGGCTCTATCGAGCCGGAATCGAATGGATTCTCGGCTTCCGCGTGCGCGGCATGAACCTCTCGATCGATCCGTGTATCCCACGAAACTGGCGCGACTACTCCCTCGAATTCCGCTATCACACGGCCACGTACAAAATTCGCGTCGAGAACCCATCAAGCGTCGCAAAGGGTGTAGCACTCACGGAACTCGACGGCAAAGTCCTTCCGGGCCCCGCAAATATCCCGCTTCAAGACGATGGCAAAGTCCACCAAGTCCGCGTCGTTCTTGGTTAGGAAGTATGGCCGGCCGCTCCGTTAGCGAAACCGCGAGGCCCTCGCCTGGATCCATCGTCCAGGCACAAAAAAGGGGCGCCCCGTGAGGAGCGCCCCAATTTGCTACGGCCTGGAGAACTCTGTTCTTAGTTAGAAGCTCGTGTCAAAAGTCCCGACACCAGCGACACCAAGAACAGCACCAGGAAGATGAAGAACAAAATCTTGGCGATGCCAGCGGCCGCCGCGGCAATACCAAGGAAGCCGAACACGCCTGCGATCAGGGCAATCACGAAAAAGGCCAACGCGTAACGCAACATAAATCCTCCTTTTGTAGTCCGTCGTTGTGCGTGTTAATTCCGAACCCGAATCTCGTCCAGCAAATCAGCCACTCTCACGCCGCGTTTGCACGCTGCGGTTGAGCCGGCAGTAAAGTCTGCGGTGGTGCTTCCGGCTTGGGCTTGTTGATCACGCGGTATGCCGCCATCGGAATCTGCGCCGCCGAACGCAGCGAGACATTCCACCGGGGCACAATGGACTTCCCAAGCAGAGCAGGGAATCGGCGGCCTATCCGCGTTCTCGCCGTCGACACCACAACGGCAAGCAGCACCGCGCAAGCCGCAACGAGCCCGTAGAACACCACTTCGTTCAACCGCGTTGAAAGAAATGCCACCGATGACGCCAGTGAACCTACGATGAGAATCGCAAAATTTGAAATGGCCCTCTGCAAGTGCATGGATGCTGTCCTTTTGATTCGTTGAGCGACCCGCTCGTTGAGCCTCGACGAGTGCGGTATCGTCCCGAAGCACCGCCAATGTAATCGCAAAGGCGATTTTGTTAAATCGGTCGGATTCCCTAGTACCCTCAGGGAATTCTTGTACCCACTGCATCGCTGCAAAATGCGCCAGCCGAACCGGGGAGAATGCAGTACAGCCACCCTGATACGGGCATACAGGGATTCACGTATTGTCGTTCTAAGGGGAATGGCAATACTGGGAGTGCATTCTGACCCGTATCTCACGCGGCGTTTTCACAGCCGAACAAGTAGACGTATTTCTTTGACGCAACGCCGACGCCGACGCTCGAAATGCGTCTTTTCGATTCGGATTGACTCGAAACACGGCGATCCCAGCCCGGAAGGATTTGAATGCTGGATTTTTTCCAGAGGCTCGCGAATCCGAAGTTTATTCCGAACAAGGCCTCCCTGCGCGAGCTGGAGCTTGAAGTCGAGCGCGGCCGGAAAGCTGAAGCGGAACTGCACGCTTCCCACCAAGCGCTCGAAAAGCAGATCAGCCTCCACGTCGCGGATCTGGCTCGCACGAACGGGCTGCTCGAGGACAAAGTCCGCGAAAACGAGGAAGTAAACGCCACCGTCAGCGCGATTGGCGAATCGATTCCTTTCGGCGTGTGGATCTACGAGAAAAGCGGCAAGGTTCGCTTCATCAGCAAATCTCTCCTCGATCTCATGGAAGCCGACCTCGACAGCTCGAAATCGAAAAATTGGTGGGACCTGCTGCCCGAAAACGCGCGTACAAGAGCGGAAGCGGCCTGGACAAAGTGCATGAGCACGAACTGCTCTTGGGATTTCGAGTTCCAGCTCCCCAAGAGCGACGGTACATTTCACACCATCATGAGCCGCGGCGTTCCTGTGAAAAATTCAGCGGGAAAGATCCTTTACTACGCCGGCGTCCAACTCGACGTTTCTGAACGCGTGCGGATCAGCGGCGAGCTGAAAGCCGCGCATGAGAATCTCGAATCTCAGATTCAGCACCGCACCCTTGAGCTGAACGAGGCTAATCATCAGCTCACAGTGGACCTGGTCGATCGCATGAAGGCCGAAGAAGCGCTGCGCGCCAGCGAAACGCAACTCCGCGCGCTCTTCGACAGCTCGCTCGACGGAATCGTCGTCCTCGACGACAATCGCCGCCTCGTCGAGGCGAACCCTTCGGCTCTAGCACTTTTCGGGATCTCGAAAGACACGCTCAACGATTACACGCTCGACAACTTCATCGCGCCTGTCAGCAAGGAAAAATTTCTTCGCGAGTGGCCCGAACTCGAACTCATTCGCGCCGATGGCTCGATGCGCCTCGCGCAGTTTAGCTCCCGGGCCAACTTCGTGCCCGGCCGCCACCTTGCGAATTTTCGCGATATCACTCGCCGGCGCGAAGCCGAAGAGTCACTCAGCGCGCTATCGCAGCGCCTCCTCCAGGCGCAAGACGAGGAGCGCCGCCGCATCGCCCGCGAACTTCACGACAGCACAGGCCAGTGCCTTGCCGCCGTGCGCATGAATCTCCAGATTCTCAAGGGCGAAGAGAATCGCCTCAGCGACAATGCGCAGAAATCGCTCGAGGACGCTTTCAAAACGTCCAGTCAATGTGCCGCGGATGTTCGCACCCTCTCCTACTTGCTGCATCCGCCGCTGCTCGACGAACTTGGCCTTGTCGCCGCACTCGGCTGGTATACGTCCGGCTTTTCGGAACGCAGTGGCGTTCGCGTCACGCTCGATGTATCGCCGCGCGAACTTCAGTTGCCGCAAGACGTAGGCACCGCGCTATACCGAATCGTGCAGGAGTGCCTCACCAACATTCACCGGCACTCGCACAGCCCCACTGCGCACATTCGCCTCTCGCTTGAAGACGAGCAAATCGTGCTTAACGTCTCCGATCAAGGTCGCGGTTTGCCGGCCGATAAGCGGGAAATCCTTGAAGAAGGTGTGAAGGGGCTTGGTGTTGGCATCGGTGGCATGCGCGAACGCGTCAAACAGCTCGGTGGTACACTCAAAATAATGCCGGAAAATCCTGGGACTACTGTCATCGTAACTTTGCCATGGGAGGCAGATTATGCCAGCACTACGGCTCTTGGTAGCTGACGATCACGAAATTGTACGCAAGGGCTTGCGAGCCATTGTCGAGTCGGCTCACGAATGTGAAGTTGTCGGCGAAGCCACCGACGGCCGCCAGGCCGTCACAATGGCCAAGGAACTCAATCCGGACATCGTCGTCCTGGACCTCGCCATGCCTTCGCTCAACGGCCTCGAGGCCACGCGCCAGATTCTCAAGAATCGCCCACAGACTAAGGTCCTCATCCTCACGATGCATGAGACCGATCCGCTGATCCGCCAGGTTCTCGACGCCGGCGCTCGCGGCTACATCCTGAAGACGGACGCCGGACGAGATCTGGTCTCGGCGATCGAAGCCCTTCGTCGCAACAAGACATTTTTTACCTCGCGCGTCGCGCAGATGATTCTCGACGGCTTTCTTAAGGGCGATCCCAAGCCGGTGGACAATCAACCCGCAGGCGGCCGCTTGACCGCTCGTCAACGCGAAATTGTTCAGCTGCTCGCGGAAGGTAAGAGCAGCAAGGAAGTTGCCGTCGCGCTAGGCTTAAGCGTCAAGACCGCCGAAACGCATCGCGCGAACATCATGCGAAAGCTCGACTGCCACTCGGTCAGCGAAGTCGTCCGTTACGCCATCCGGAACAAGATCATCGAGGCGTAAGGCCGCACCGCTCAGCAGGTTCGAGGTGCACGAATCACTACAGCATCAACGGTATTTCAAGAAACGGGCCGTGCTGCTGATCTAGAATCAGGAACTAAGTCGGACTGAATTTCCCAGTAGCAGCTCCGAAGGCCCCAGCACTTGGGAAATTTATCGTCTGCGAGAGATTGAGGAGTACGGGAGTGCCAGAGAAGCCGTTGCGCATCTTGATTGCCGACGACCAGCCATATATTCGAAGGGCGGTGCGCGCGCTTCTTGAGTCGCGCCCCGGCTGGGAAGTTTGCGGCGAAGCCTCCGATGGTCGCGAGGCGATTCGCAAAACGGGAGAGCTCCAGCCCGACATTGTCGTCATGGACATGTTCATGCCGAACCTCAACGGTCTTGAGGCGACGCGTGAGATCCACGCTGCGCACCGCGACGCCAAAGTTCTGATCCTCACGCTTCACGATCTGCCCGACCTTTCCCGTGCCGCCCGCGATGCAGGCGCGAAGGGCCTCGTATTGAAATCCGACTCGAATCTCTTCCTCATCCCTGCCATCGAAGCCATCGGAAACTCCGAAATGTACTTCGCCTACAAGCAGTAGCAGCCTCTCCAGACCTACAGCGTTTTACCCCCAACGATTGATGCGAACGCTCGATTTCGCGGGGTTCTCTAACCTTGGTCCAATAGTGCTTGAATCATATCCGCAGCAGTGCACTGGAGGGCTCTATGAACTGGGATCAAGTGGAAGGGAAGTGGAAGCAGTACAAAGGGCAAGCCAAGGAAAAGTGGGGCAAGCTCACCGACGACGATCTGAACGTGATCAACGGCCGTCGCGAACAACTGGTTGGCAGCATTCAGGAGCGCTACGGTATCCAGAAGGAAGTCGCGGAAAAGCAGGCCGACGAATTCATCAAAGCCCTGAAAGAAGAGCACGTTCGTTCCGCGAAAGCATAGTCGATTCAGTTCTCGACTTAGAAGAACGGCTTTATTACAACCTCATACCCATCATACCGGGCGGAAAGGCGCAACCGGCCTCCCGCCCGTTTTCTTTCCCGCCAGCCTCGATTTATGCCAAAAACTACTAGATTCACCCTATGGCTATGGCCATATGCGAGCCCTACTATCTGGTTAAGTATTCCAGACTTCAGCGCACAACTGGAGTCAACCTGATTGCTTCCCAAGGCAGGAGCCGCTGATGTCCCCCTGAAACGGGCGGCTCCTCCCACCTTCTTCCTCGACTTCGAAGCCGGCAACCTTCGCCATTTCAGCGATAGAAATCACCAAATTCGTTGAACACGAATCAAGTTAAGTATTCGTCTAAACTTACGGTTGTGAGGCGACACCCCTTTCACGCTGGCATCGGTCTGTCTCGCCGCGATCTTCTCAGGGCGCTCGGCGGAGCCGCGCTTGGCTCAGCTCCCATCCTGTCGGGTGGTATGCAGGCGGCGCTCGAAGCTACCAAAAAGCAACAAGGGAAAGACGCGCCAGTCTCCACCCCGCTATCACCCAATCTCCCCAAACCTTCCTACCTTTCTGCCACTGATGATGCCTTTCTCGAACAGATGCAGAAAGCCGTGTTCGGCTACTTCTGGGAACAGACCAATCCCGCCACCGGCATCATTAAGGATCGCTGCAACGTCCGCGGCATCGACAACGGCATCCTTGGCAGCATTGCCGCCACCGGTTTCGGCCTTACCGCAATCTGCATTGGTGAAAAACGCGGCTACGTTTCCACATATCAAGCTCGCGAACGCGTTCTGAGCACCATGCGCTTTCTCTGGCGCAAGCTCGCGCACGAGCATGGCTTCTTCTATCACTGGGCCAATATCAATTCCGGCGAGCGCATGTGGAACTCCGAAATCTCCTCGGTCGATACGGCGCTGCTTCTCTGCGGCATCCTCACCTGCCGCGCCCACTTCCAGCACACCGAAATCAGCCAGCTCGCGCACGACATTTTTAACCGCGTCGATTGGAACTGGCTCTCCGAGGACACCAAGATCCTCCCGCACGGCTGGACTCCCGAGACCGGCTTCCTCCAGTACCGCTGGGACAGCTACAGCGAGATGATGATGATGTACCTGCTCGGCCTCGGGTCGAGTTCTCATCCGCTACCCACGGACACTTGGAACGCCTGGAAGCGCACCGAGTTCGATTTCGACGGCATCAAGTTCATCGGCTCCTACGCGCCGCTCTTCGTCCACCAGTACTCGCAAGCTTGGTTCGATTTTCGCGGCAAGCACGACGCCTACGCGGACTACTTCCAAAACTCCATCCTCGCCACCGAGGTTCACAAGCGATTCTGCATCAGCCTCGCCAAGAAATTTCCGGATTACAGCGACGACCTCTGGGGCATCACCGCTTCAGACTCCGCGAGCGGTTATCAGATATGGGGAGGTCCGCCGTCCACCGGGCCAATCGACGGCACAGTCGTGCCGTGCGCTTCGGGTGGCTCGCTGCCATTTATGCCCGGCCCTGTGATGCGCGTTCTACGCACGATCAGCACTCGATTCGGCGCCGGCACCTGGAGTCGCTACGGCTTCGTCGATGCTTTCAATCCTGCGACGAATTGGTATGACAGCGACGTGGTCGGCATCGACTCCGGCATCATGATCGTCATGGCCGAAAATGCGCGCACCGCTTTTGTGTGGGACACGTTTATGAGGAATCCGGAGGCGCAGCGGGGAATGGATCGCGCTGGATTTAAACCCGTCCAGCCCCTCGCGCCGCAGGAACTTGTGGAGATGCATCTGAAATCGCAAGCGGAGCTTCGACAAGGTGCCGAAGCCCCGCATCGTCCATCTTCTGAGTAGCGTTTAGCGGTAGTTTGCGGCCTGCAGTTCAAACATCTGCGCGTAGTGGCCGCCCACGCCCATCAGCTCGTGGTGGTTGCCTTCCTCCGCAACCATTCCGTCTTGCAAGACCAGAATGCGGTCGGCCATCTTCACCGTCGCGAACCGGTGCGAGATCAAGAGCGCCATCTTGCCCTTGGTCAACTCGGCGAACCGCTCGAACACCTCATGCTCCGATCGCGCATCCAGCGCCGCCGTCGGCTCGTCGAGGATCAGCAACTGCGCATCGCGCAGATACGCTCGGGCCAACGCAATCTTCTGCCACTCGCCGCCCGAAAGATCCACGCCGCCTTCGAAGCGCGACCCGAGAACTTGGTCGAAGCCCTTCGGCAGTCGGCGGATGGCGTGCTCCGCAAGGCTCTTGTTCGCCGCCGTCCGGATGCGGAAGCTGTTGTCGCGGTCCGCGATGCGGCCCATGGCGATGTTTGCCGAAGCTGTCATCTCGTACCGCATGAAATCCTGGAAGATCACGCCCATCTCGTTCCACAGGGACTCGATGTCGTAATCGCGCAGGTCCTTGCCGTCGAGCAGGATCTGGCCTTCCGTCGGTTCGTAGAGCCGCGTAATAAGCTTCACGATCGTCGTCTTGCCTTGCCCGTTCTCACCCACCAGAGCGATGCGTTCGCCCGGCGCCAGCGTGAAGTTCACGTTCTTCAGCACCATGCGCGGGTTGCCGGGGTAGTGGAACGAAACGTTGCGGAATTCGAATCCACGCTTGATCGGTTGCGGCGCCGGCAAGCCGTGAAGCTTATTCACGATCCTCGGCTTTACCGCGAAGAATTCCAGCAAGTCGGTCATGAACAGCGCCTGGTTCGCGATATTCGAGAAAGTCGTGAAAACGGATTGAATGTTCGTGCTCGCGCCCGCGATTGCACCGGCAAGGAACGTCATCATACCGATCGATATAATTCCCGCTACCGTTTCATAAATAATGTACGCGTACGGACTGTAGTATCCCGCCGTGACGACCAACGCCAGCATCGATCCCACTACGAGGCGCTTCTTCGACAGGCTCAGCGTCTGCTCGTACAGCTTCTGCGAAACGTCGCTGTAGCGGCCGATCAGGAACGGCGCAAGGCCAAACAACTTCAGTTCCTTCACGCCTTCTTTGCTGCCGCCCAGAATGCGCAGGTAATCCAACTCGCGACGCGCAGGCGTTTGCGAGTAGCTCAGCGAATAGCCGCGAAATGCGAAGTGGGTCTCCGCCAAGAACGCCGGCAGCACGCACGCCACCAGCGCGAACAGCAGCATCTTCGAAAACAGAAAAATGCCTGCCGCCAGGCTGATCGTCGTCACGATCTCTTGCAACAGGCGTCCGCAAAGCTCGATCATCTGTACGCGATCGATGCTTTGCACCCGCGCTCGTTCCATTTTGTCGTAAAAGGACGGATCTTCGTATGTCGTCAGGTCCAGCGTCGAAGCGTGGGTCATCAGCCGGATGCTGATGTGCCGCGTGAACTTTTCAGCCAGCGTCTGGTCACAGAAAAGAATCAGTCGTCCCAGCGTCGCGGCCACGCCGGCCAAAACAAATTCGGAAAGAACCAACCACCAAAAGGACGAAGGAAGAGGAGTCTGATGAGCTGTGTGCTGATAGATCGCGTCAATAATGACTCGCGTTACGGCGAGCATCGACAGCGGCATGAGTGCGGCAACGACGCGAAGGGAAACTTCGGAAACCACGATTCCTGGCGAGGCGTCCCAGATGAACCGCAGCACCGGGGGGATATTCTTCAGTGCCTTCATCCGCTCCCGCCATCGGGGGTGAGGCGGGGCAACTTCAATCGTTTCGGCGGCCGGGCTGGCCATTTTCTTCTTCTCCTGATCTTTCCACTACGCGCGGGCGTAGTGCACGTCTGGTGCCAAGAGCGCTATGCCGCAAATCATTGCATTTACATAGCTTATGGCAGGAAGCCTGAATTCGCTGATTTACGATTTGCTCCGATCGTGTACATTTTACGCGGTTCTCCGCCTATCTGAAACATCCCGTCGCCGCCAAACGGGCCCTCTTGCTCTGTTTTTCGGTGAGATCGACTTCGCAAGGTTTGCTCCATTATCCGATGCTTGGCCTGCCCAAACGACTTTTCCTGCCGGCCTGTTTCCATCCAAAAAACACCTTGGCCTTAGTGCCCGCGCGCCGCGATTCGCCTACCAACAATCGTGTGGGTTCACGCCTTTGATCCTCTGCGAAGACGATTGGCCCGCCACTTTTCGTACCCGAATTGCTCTAAGCGCTTTACCGCATAACACCGCCACGCCTAGTCGCTTCACCGGATATGCCCTGTTCGCGCCGAGTGGCACCATGCGTCATCGGGAGCTCAACGTAAGTATGCGATGGGAACACACAGGAGGATTGCCGTATGAACCGCATCAAGGCATTCGGATCGCGTCTTAGTTTCACGTGCGCGTCGCTCATCTTCAGCGCCGCAATGCTCGCCGGAGTCGCCAGCGCGCAGCAGCCGGACAACACCAAGAATAATCAAGGTGACGCAAGTGCCGGAGCGACTACTGCCGACAAGCAGGCGCAAAATCCGGCGGATCGCGAGCTGACGAAGAAAATCCGCAGGTCGATCATGCACGATAAGTCGCTGTCGACCTACGCGCAGAATATCAAGGTCATCACGCAAGACGGCAAAGTCACCCTTAAGGGACCAGTTCGATCCGACGACGAGAAAGCCAACATTCAAGCGAAGGCTGTCGCCATCGCCGGCCCAGACAATGTTTCGAACGAACTCGAGGTTGCACCAGCAAAGCAGTAACTCGCGCATTTATAAACTTCCATAACGACGTTGAATCAAAGGAGAAACGACATGTCAGACAGCAAGAATGTAGCGGTGTTCGGAATCTTTCAAACGGTAGCCTCGGCGGACAACGCTACGGACATTTTTGTGAAGTCCGGTTTCGCCGCCTCCAATATTTCGGCCTTGATGCCCGAAAATCTGGGACAGCGCCAGATCGGTACGGAGAAGGCTACCAAGGCGCCTGAGGGCGCGACGGCAGGCGCCAGCACGGGCGCTGTGCTGGGCGGCGCGCTCGGTTTGCTCGCCGGAATCGGTGCTCTAGCGATTCCCGGCGTCGGCCCGCTTATCGCGGCAGGTCCGATTATGGCGGGGCTCGCGGGATTGGGAGTCGGCGGCGCAGTTGGCGGTTTCACCGGCGCCCTGATCGGCCTCGGCATCCCCGAGTACGAAGCCAAGCGCTACGAAGGTCGCATCAAGGAAGGCGGCATTCTGCTTTCCGTGCACTGTGACACATCCGATCAGATCAAGCGCGCGAAGGAAATCATGAAGATCGCTGGGGCGGAGGACATCTCATCCACGGGCGAATCTTCGGCCGATGTGAAGGCTGGCACGCGCGTCGCCAGCGCGAATCGCTAGTTTGGCTCACGCAAGATAACGACTGCCGGAGAGGTCACACGATCTCTCCGGCCGTTTTTTGTGCGGGCTTACTCTGCGCGAAGAACGTCGACCGGATCGAGTGACGCCGCTCGCTGCGCGGGAAGAAACGCCGCCGATAGCGCGCACGCAAGTAGCAACACCGCCACGGCCGCGAGCGTTGGCGCATCCCACGACGCCACGCCAAACAGCAACTTGTCCGCCAGCCGCGCCAATAGCACCGCCGCCACAAGGCCGATTCCAACGCCCACCACCGCCAGCCGCCCCGCATCCTCCAGAATCATTTTGTAGACTGACCGGGGCTCCGCACCGAGCGCCATCCGCACACCGATTTCGCGAGTTCGCTGGCTCACCGAGTACGAAATCACGCCATACAATCCGACCACGCTAAGCAGCAGAGCCACCGCCGAAAACGCGCCAACCAGCCACGCCGATGACCGGTGAAAGTACGCCGTCTGCGAGAGCGCAATCCTCTCATCCATCGTCAGCGCGAACATCGAAGCCAAGCCTGGATCGGTTTTGCGCACCGTGTCCATCATCATCGGCAGGGCGGCGCTCGGATCCTGAGCCGTGCGCGCTAAAATCACGAACCCATTGTCGGGGTCCTGACTGAACGGCAAATACTCAGCGGGCCAAATCTCGCCGTCGAGCGATCCCTCCCGGATATCCTCCACGACGCCGACAATCTCCTTGATCGAATCCGGCGAGAGCCCCATGTCGCCGTACTTTTTGCCGACCGGATCTTCGTCGGGGAAATATTTCTTGGCGAGCGTCTCGTTGATCACCGCCACCTTACGCCCCGCATCCTCGTCCTCGCGCGTGAAGAAACGCCCACGGATCAGTCGCGCCTGCAGCGTCGAAAAATAGCCGGGTGAAACGTCCCGCTCGTTAACTTCGTTGTGCTCTCCGCCGAACGGTTTTCCCACAAAACGGATCCAGTCGGTATTTCCGTTGAAGCTCACCGGCGCGATGGTCGCGACGTCCGCCGACCGCACGCCCGGCAAATTCGCCACATCGCTCGTGAGCCGTCGGGCCAGCGCCGTTTGCTGTTCTGGCTTTTCGTAGCCGAGCCTTGGCGCGTTTACGAGCAGCGTCGCCAGGTGGTCGGGATGAAAACCCAGCGGCACACGCAATACTCGGTAGAGACTCTGCGTCAGCAACCCCGCGCCAACCAGCAATACCGCTGCAATCGCCAGCTCCGCCACCACCAAATTCGATCCCACGCGCCGCCATGTCGTGGACGAACTACCGCGCCCGCCCTCCGCCATTCCGCCGTGCAAATCCGCCGCCCTGATTCGCAGCACAGGCACCACCGCGAAAAGCACCGCAGCCAGCAGCGTCACCCCGACCGCATACGCAAGTACACTCGCATTCAAGCCGAGCCCGCGCAGCATCGGAAGTCCGTCCAGCATGTCAGGCGACACCAGCTTCATCAGAACCCTCATCGCCCACGCAGCGAACAATATCCCCGTGATGCCTCCCGAAACCACCAGCACCAATCCTTCGATCGCGAATTGCCGCACCAGCCGACCGAACGATGCGCCCATCGCCCCGCGCACCGCAATCTCTCTTCGGCGGCTTTCCGAGCGCGCAAGCAGCAAGCTCGTCACGTTCACGCACGCGATGATTAGCAGCAGTAGCGAGCCGCCCATCAACATCATCAGAATCGGCCGCACCTTCCCGGTCACTTCCTCGCTGAACGCGTAGGCCGTCCCTCCTTGTCCGCGATTCGAGCCCGGATACTGTTTCTCGAGCTGCGCCGCCATGGCTTTCATTTCTTGGTCCGCAGCCTGAATCGTCACTCCGTCCTTGAGTCTCGCGATTCCGCCCAGGTTGTGGCAGCTTCTGCGTTGCTCGCACGGGCCCAGCGGTTCCATCGGAGACCACACTTCCACATCGCCCATCACCGCGAATTGGAAATCCTTTGGCAGTACGCCCACCACTGTGAAAGGCACTCCGCTGAGTGTCGCCGTTTGTCCCACCACGTCCGGCCGTCCGCCGAAGTATTTCTGCCATCCTCCATAGCTCAGTACGACCACTTGCGCCTTCGCTGCGTCGTCGCCGGGTTGCAACGTTCGCCCGAGTATCGGTTTCGTTTGCAGCGTATCGAAGAAGCCGCCGCTCACACGCGCTCCGCGTACCCGCTGGGTTGCATCCGCCCCTGGAAGCAAGAAGCTGCGGCCGGAGTACACGTCAAAGCCATCAAAGCTCGTGCTCGATCTCTTCCAGTCGAGAAAGTCGGGATAGGAGAGCACCGCTCGCGGAATTAGCGGCATCACAGTTTCCGTCACTGCAACAATCCGCGATGGATCGGGGTAGGGAAGCGGCTTGATCAGCACCGCATTGACGAACGCAAAAATCGTCGCGCTCGCGCCGATCCCTAGCGCCAGAATCAAAATAGCCGTGACAGCAAAGCCCGGATTCTTCTTTAGCTGCCGCACTGCGAACCGGAAATCCTGCAGCGCGCTCTCAAACGGAAATGCCACTACGTCGTGGCTCTCCTCCGCCGTCCGCGTCGCGTTTCCAAACGCCCGTTCCGCCGCCTGTCGCGCCTCGCGCTCGCGCATCCCGCCAGCCACCAGCTCCTTCACTTTCTGCTCTCGATGAAACGCCATTTCGTCGCTCAAATCGTTCGCGAACCGCTCTCGATTGAAATACAGCCGCAGCTTCCGCAGGAATTCCGTCGGTGTCTTCATCGCCGCATCACGCTCCCTTCAGCACGCGCCCGATCGCCGCGATCATCTGTTCGTATTGCGTCACCTCGAGCCCTAGTTGTTTCTTTCCCGCCGCCGTCAGCGAATAGAACCGCGCGCGCCGGTTCGTCTCCGTGATCTTCCACTCCGCCTTCACCCATCCCTGCAACAGCAGCCGTTGCAGCGCGGGATAGAGCGACCCTTCTTCTATCGTCAGGAAATCGTC
>JBEKJW010000165.1:0-10768 GCA_050011035.1 Candidatus Acidiferrales bacterium | reverse complement strand
CCTACGATTGTAAAAACTCGAGGACGCACCAGGGCGCATTAAGAGCCCAATCCGGTGTCCTCAAGCAACTTGCGCCGGAATCACCAAACGAACGACTTTGCTATTTGCTTCCCGAAGAGCATTGGGAACCGCTTGCGTGTAGATGATGATGGTCGTTATAACATCCGCATGCCGCAGCAGCTCCTGTTGCACCTTCAGATCGACTCCAAGCGCGTGAAGCAACGTGGAATGGCTGTGCCGAAAGGTGTGCCAGCCGATCCGGCCGATTCCCAGCTTTGCCGCTGCGGGGACAAGCCAGTTCTCTTGCACACGACCCGGCCAATACGGCTTGCCTGTTTCCGGATTTGCGAAGACCCAATTTTCCATGTTCGACCGCGAAGAAAATCTCAATCGGTGCTGGCGTAATTGTTCCGCCAACAATCTATCGAGAGGCATCCACTTCTGAGAGGCACGAGTCTTGACCTCGCCCTGCCTACCGTAAACGTAGGCTTGGCGGATCCCGATCCGCAGTCCCTCCCATCGACTACGCGTACATGTCTCAAATCTCACCGAGAGCCGCGCCGGAATTCACAGACGTTTTTCACGCCGTAGAACCGTTTCAAGTGCGGTTCGGATTAGCCTGCCGAATCTAGAAACAACCATCCCAAGTCCTGATTGACGAGGTAACCGGACATACGCAGGCGTAGCTCTACTTTTTTGTGTGAACGGCCGAGGCCGGTGGTGTTGGCAGGTAGAGGCAAGAATACGAATTCGCTACCCTGTCATGCGATGGCCCGGGCTATGTACTGGGACGCGAAACTACGCACAACCCCACAATCCGCCAAATCACATTGAGCGAATTTTCATATAGCGAATGAAATCTGGGGCCAGCTTGACTGCAGCAATTACGGCGAGAACTCCCAAAACGCCGATGGCGAAGTAACTTACGGGCATGGCGCCTCCTTTCTGCATTTGTGAGTTGCGGCGACGAGCGTAGCTGTAGTCCGTGCCGTCGAGATCTGTCGATCGAGATTTCGGGTCCTGCGGTGATGCGGTTTCGATGCTCATATTTTTTCCCAAGCGCGCAATGAATCGCCACGACGAATCCACACACGGCTCAGCCTATAAGACCCGCGTGAAAGCGGACATACAGCGAAGACGTTAGATCACGCGGGGAGTTCGCGTTGCTCGCATTGCGGCACGGATGGCTCGACCGAGCGCTGGTACCCGACTCGTCAAGAATAAAACTAGCTCGCACGGTACGTTTGGGTACAATCGCGCTGGCAGAGTGCCTACTCGTGGCGAGTTCCCCTACTTATCGAATTCCTACCCGCGCGGATGGTTCGCCCCTCACGGAAATCGATGTGCTTTGGATCACCGCTGGTCTCGGGTGCGACGGCGACACAATCGCCATGACGGCCGCGACGCAGCCGAGTATCGAAGAACTTGTGATGGGAGCGTACCCGTGGGTTCCCAAGGTTCGCCTCCACAATCCTTTTCTTTCCATCGAGAACGGCGATGAATTTATGGAGCGATTTCATCGCGCAGCGGAAGGAACTCCCGCTTCGTTCATTCTGGTGATTGAAGGTTCGATCCCGGATGAAAAAAATAAGGGCGAGGGTTACTGGGCCTCGTTTGGCACGGATGCGGCGAGCGGGCAGCCGATCCTGACCTGCGATTGGATCGACCGACTCGCGCCGAAAGCCTGGGCCGTGATTGCGGCAGGAACTTGCGCAACGTACGGCGGAATACACGCGATGGAGGGAAATCCCACGGGAGCGATGGGATTGCCGGATTATCTGGGCTGGGACTGGAAGTCTCACGCGGGCATTCCAATCGTTTGCCTGCCAGGTTGCCCGGTACAACCGGACAACGCGACGGAGACATTGCTGTATCTATTGAATATGGCGGTTGGGCGCGCCCCGCTCATTCCGCTGGATAGCGCGCTGCGGCCGACGTGGCTTTTCGGACAGACAGTGCACGAAGGTTGCGACCGCGGCGGGTATTACGAGCAGGCGGAATTCGCGGAGGAATACGGATCGATCCAATGCATCGTTAAGCTGGGATGCTGGGGCCCGGTGGTGCAGTGCAACGTGGGCAAGCGCGGATGGATGTCGGGAATTGGCGGCTGCCCGAACGTCGGCGGGATCTGCATCGGCTGCACGATGCCGGGCTTCCCGGACAAGTTCATGCCTTTCATGAACCAACCCCCTGGGTCGCTGCTGTCTTCAAGCGCCGTCGCGACCTATGGCCGGGCGATCCATGCGCTCAGACGGTTTACCCAAGCATCCTTAAATAAGGAGCCGGAGTGGCGACGGCGGACGGCCAGGAAGAGTGCCGATGACGGGAGTTTGGCGGGGTAGAACGCAGTAGCAGTTACGACGGAAACCATGACGTTCCCGTGCTAGATGGTCCACGATGAGACCAGCGGAACAACGAGACTGGATGCGTGAGCTGGCGCAGTCACAGACTGTGCTGGTGGGGCGGCATTTTGCAGAAGTCGAAGAAGCCGAAGCGGCCCTTCGCGAACTGGCCGACGTACAGCTCGGAAACGAGACGATCGCCTCGCGCGTGCTGGGTGAACTGGCCGCCGGAACCTCGGGCGCAATTCCCGGATTCAAATCGCTGAATGTGGAAGCGAAGTACCGCGCGCTGGTGGAGCAGATTCCTGCCGTTGTCTTCCTGGCCTACCTCGAAAAGGGAATCGGCGAAGCGTACGTAAGTCCGCAGATCGAAGCGGCGTTGGGATACACGCAAAGCGAATGGCTGGAAGATCCGGTCCGCTGGTACCGCCAGATTCATCCCGAAGACAAACAGCGATGGAGCACCGAAGCGGCGGAAATGTTCGTCACGGGACGAACGCTGCGCTCCGCGTATCGCGTGATCGCGCGCGACGGAAGGGTCCTGTGGTTCCAGTGCGAAGCGCGGATGATCCGTCGCGACGATGGTGAGCCGTGGTTCATGCACGGCGTCGGGTTTGACATTACGGAGTTGAAGCAGACCGAAGAGGCGCTGCAGGAAGAGCGTAATGTGCTATCCGCGATTCTGGATACCGTTGGCGCGCTGATCGTGGTCCTCGACCCGCAGGGGCGTATCGTGCGCTTCAATCGCGCGTGCGAGCAGACCACTGGTTTCTCATTCACCGACGTGCGTGGAAAGTTCCTGCCGGACTTGTTCGTGAACCCCGAGGAGAGCGAAGGCTTCCGCGGAATGATGGTCGAGTTGAAATCCGGCCAGAAGCCTGCGGAATTTGAGAGTACGTGGCTCACCTGGAATGGCACGACGCGGAGGATCGCGTGGTCGACCACAGTGCTGGAAGGCAAAAGACGTGAAGTGCACCACATCATCGCGACGGGGATCGACATCACCGAGCGAAAGCATCTGGAAAAAGCGATTCTGGAAATCAGCGGGCGTGAGCAGCGCAGGATTGGACAAGACCTGCACGACGGGCTAGGGCAGCACCTGACGGGAATTGCGTTCATGAGCAAGGTGCTAGAGCAGAAGCTTTCGGAGAAGACGCTGCCGGAAGCGGCCGACGCCAAAAAAATTGTGACGCTCGTGAACGAAGCGATCAACAAGACGCGCGAGCTTTCACGCGGACTGCTGCCGGTGATGGCGGACGAACAAGGCTTGATGTCCGCGCTCAAACAGATGTCGACTGAGGTGGAGGATCTTTTCCAGACGAGTTGCCGCTTCGAGTGCGAAGAGCCTGTCTTGGTTAGGGATCTGACGACGGCGACGCATCTTTATCACATCGTGCAGGAAGCTGTGAACAACGCGATCAAGCACGGCCAAGCCAAGCACATAACCATTGTGTTGGCCGCGCGCGACGATGAAGCTTCGCTCGAAGTACGGGACGACGGTCCAGGGATTCCGGAACCGTTGCTGGCTCATTCCGGAATGGGACTTCGAATTATGAGCTACCGCGCGAACATGATCGGCGGCTCCTGCGAAGTCAGGCGAAATGCCGAGGGCGGAACGACGGTGATGTGCGCGTTTCCGGTTCGAAATGGATTATGAGAGAGGAGAAGCCGATGTCCACGAAGACCCAATCCGACGCTTTCTCGAAGAAAAGCAAAGTATTTCTTGTGGACGACCATCCGATCGTGCGCCAGGGGCTGGCGCTGTTGATCAACGGAGAGCCAGACCTGATGGTGTGTGGCGAAGGCGACGGCGGATTCATATCGTTGCAAATGGTGGCGGAGCTGAAGCCGGACATGCTGGTGTTGGATATTTCTCTGAATGGGCCGGACGGAATCGAGCTGCTGAAAACGCTGCGCATCAAGGATCCCGCGTTGCCGGTGCTGATTTTGTCGATGCACGACGAAACCACATATGCCGAGCGGGTGCTGCGCGCGGGAGCAAATGGTTACATCATGAAGCAAGAAGCGACGGAGAAAGTGCTCACCGCCATCCGAAGAATTTTGCACGGCGACGTTTATTTGAGCGAGCGGCTGACGAACCGGATGTTGCAGCACTTCATTTGTGGGACTGCATCGTCGAAGGATTCCCCACTTGCGAATCTCACAGACCGTGAACTCGAAGTCTTCAGATTGATCGGCGAGGGCCACGGCACGCGGCAGATCGCCGATGAGCTCCACATCAGCGTCAAAACAGTGGAGTCGTATCAGGCGCACATCAAAGAGAAACTTTACCTGCGCAACGCGCGGGAATTAGTCCAGCACGCAATCGAATGGACCGTTACGGAAAAAGGCGCCTGATCTGCTGACGCGGCTAGAGTTGTTCCACGCCCGTACGGACCGCTAGAACCGTCCCCGACCGCCACATCAGGGAATCCCCGATGAAAAATTTCGTAAGATCCCCGTGACGGAATACCGCAATCGCCCGCTTGAGACTTATACACCGAAGTTATATTCCTCGCTGTGTACCAGAAGCGGAGTGCGCGTCCGATGAGCCGATTCTTGGGACCTGCCCTTATACCGCCGTACCAATAATCAAGAACGGGCCCCTAGTTTTGATCCGCGGTCATTAGCTAAGCCAAGAATCCGGCGTCAAGCTTCTAGAAAAAGGAGATTCCGACCATGGCTGAGGTGCCGTACGGCCACAAGACCCAGAAACCGTCGCCCGTGCCCGACATTCATATCGTGTGGATGACCTCCGGTTTGGGCTGCGACGGCGACTCGGTATCGATCACGGCCGCCACACAACCGAGTATCGAAGACGTACTTTTGGGCGCGATACCGGGCCTTCCTAAAGTTCACCTTCACAACCCCGTGCTGGCGTACGAAGTGGGCGACGAATTTATGAAGTATTGGTACCAGGCAGCGGAAGGGAAGCTAAACCCCTTCGTGTTGGTTGTAGAAGGTTCGATCCCCAACGAAAAAATCAAAAAAGAAGGCTATTGGGCGGCGCTTGGCACGGATAGCAAGACCGGTCAGCCCATCACCACGAATGAGTGGATCGACCGGCTCGCTCCGAAAGCGCTGGCGGTGGTCGCGATCGGGACTTGCGCAACGTATGGCGGGATTCACGCAATGTCCGGCAATCCGACCGGTGCGATGGGGCTTGCCGACTACCTGGGCTGGGATTGGAAATCCGTCGCCGGTCTGCCCGTGGTGAATGTGCCCGGATGCCCGGTACAACCGGACAACTTCATGGAGACGCTCCTCTACCTGCTGTATCAGGTGGCAGGCCGTGCCCCGATGATCCCGCTTGATGACCAGCTCCGCCCGACGTGGCTTTTCGGGAAGACCGTGCACGAGGGCTGCGATCGAGCGGGGTACTACGAGCAGGGAGAATTCGCCGAAGTGTACGGCTCACCAAAATGCATCGTGAAGCTGGGATGCTGGGGGCCGGTGGTGAACTGCAACGTGCCGAAGCGAGGCTGGATGGCGGGAATCGGCGGCTGCCCGAACGTCGGCGGAATCTGCATTGGCTGCACGATGCCTGGATTTCCGGACAAGTTCATGCCGTTTATGGACGCCCCTCCTGGATCGCACGTGTCGGCGGGAACGATCGGCGTGTACGGCAAAACCATCCGCGCCTTGCGTTCCATTACGAATACGACCGTGAACAAAGAACCGAAATGGCGCCATCCGGGCAGCCAACTGACCACGGGTTATCACCCGCAGACTTATTAAGAGGAGAGTCGAAACAACATGGCTACGATCACGGGAACAATGAAGGATTCTCCGAAGAAGTCCGGCAAGCTCGTGGACATGAACTGGGATCCGATTACTCGAATCGTCGGAAGCCTCGGCATCTTCACGAAAATCGATTTCGAAAACCGGACAGTGGCCCAGTGCCATAGCACTTCCTCAATTTTCCGCGGCTACAGCATTTTCATGAAGGGCAAGGATCCGCGGGACGCCCACTTCATCACCAGCCGGATTTGCGGCATCTGCGGCGATAACCACGCCACTTGCGCCACGTATGCGCAGAACATGGCGTTTGGGATTAAGCCGCCGGCAATGGCCGAGTGGATCGTGAACCTCGGCGAAGCGGCCGAGTACATGTTCGACCACAACATCTTTCAGGACAACCTGGTCGGCGTGGACTTCTGCGAGCAGATGGTGAAAGAGACGAATCCATCGGTGCTGGCGAAGGCGGAGACGAAGCTGGCGCCGCATTCAAACCTGCACGGATTCAGAACAATTGCGGACATCATGCGCGCACTGAATCCGTTCACGGGTTCGTTCTACCGTGAAGCGCTGCAAGTCAGCAGGATGACGCGTGAGATGTTCTGCCTGATGGAAGGGCGGCACGTGCATCCATCGACGCTGTATCCGGGCGGAGTAGGAACGGTCCCGACAATCCAATTGTTCACGGACTACGTTGTGCGGTTGATGAAGTACGTGGAGTTCATGAAGAAGGTCGTGCCGCTGCACGACGACCTGTTCGATTTCTTCTACGAAGCGCTGCCGGGCTACGAAGAAGTAGGCAGGCGACGGGTCTTGCTGGCGTGTTGGGGATCGTTCAATAACCCGGCGGTCTGCGACTATACCTACAAGAACATGAAGGATTGGGGCCGCGGCATGTTCGTCACCCCGGGCGTCGTGGTTGACGGAAAGTTGGTGACCACCGACCTGGTGGACATCAACCTGAACATCCGCATCCTGCTGGGAAGTTCGTATTACGACGACTGGAAGAACCAGGAGACGTTTGTAAAGACCGACCCGCTCGGAAATCCTGTCGACCAAAATCATCCGTGGAACCAGACGACCATTCCGAGACCGCAGAAGCGTGATTTCGGCGGTAAATACACGTGGGTGATGTCGCCGCGATGGCTCGATCAGCGGACAGGCGATCATCTGGCGCTCGATACGGGCGGCGGACCGATCGCTCGATTCTGGGCGACGGCGCTGGCTGGAATTGTAGACATCGGCTACATCAAGGCCACCGGACACAGCGTGAAGATTTATCTGCCAAAGACCACTTCGCTGCCGGAAGTCGAGTTTGAATGGAAGATTCCGAAGTGGAGCAACGCCATCGAACGCGATCGCGCACGGACCTATTTCCAGGCCTACGCGGCGGCCGCCGCGCTGTATTTTGTGGAGAAGGCGCTCGAAGAGCTGCACGCGGGTCGCACCAAGACTTGGACCGACTTCAAAGTTCCCGAAGAAGCGATCGGCTGCGGGTTTCACGAGGCCGTGCGCGGTGTGCTGTCGCACCACGTCGTAATTAAGGATCACAAAATCGCGAACTATCATCCGTACCCGCCGACGCCGTGGAACGCGAATCCGCGTGACATCTACGGAACGCCCGGCCCGTATGAGGACGCCGTTCAGAATACTCCGATTTTCGAGGAGAACGGACCAGACAAGTTCAAGGGCATCGATATCATGCGTGCCGTGCGCAGCTTCGATCCTTGCCTGCCTTGCGGCGTGCATATGTACCTGGGCAACGGAAAGACAATCGAGACGCATCATTCGCCGATGTTTGGCCTTCAACCCTAAGGGGCGAAGAGCAGCGAAAGCCGGGACGGACGCCCGGCAAAAAAACGGGAGAGGGCTGGTATCGGCTCTCTCCCGGAGCTGTCGAATAACGAATCGCACCAGGGACGGCCCGATGTCTGATCATAAAGATGTTCAGCGAAGGATCGAGTCCATCGAGGGCTTGGTCCGCGAAATTGAGAAGGTGTCTGATCCCGCCGTTCAGAGTCTGTCCAAACAGCTCGTTCAGTCGCTAATGGATCTGCATGGAATGGGTCTGGAGCGGATGCTCGAGATCACGCATCAGAGCGGTCCAGGCGGACAAAAAATCATCGACGACATGGGGCGCGACGAACTCGTAAGCAGCTTGCTGCTGCTTTACGGGCTGCATCCACTCGATTTGGAAGCTCGCGTGGTCCAAGCGCTCGAGAAGAGCAGGCCGTATCTCAAGTCGCACGGCGGGAACGTTGAACTGGTAAGCCTGAGCGAGGGTGGCGCGCTGGTGTTAAAGCTTCAGGGGAGTTGCCACAGCTGTCCTTCGTCGGCGATGACGCTTCAATCGACAGTGGAACAGGCCATTTACGACGCGGCGCCGGACGTTACCAGTATTTTTGTCGACGGTGTGGTGGAAGAGAAGCCAAAGACGGGCGGATTCATTCCCGTCGCGAGCTTGCAGGCGAACGATCACGGCCCCAACGCCGTAAATGGGAATGGACAAGCGAACGGAAATGGCGCGAGCGCTCCGCCGAAAACGGAATGGGAAGACGTGTTTGGCTTGGATGCGCTGCCGCCTGGAATTTTACGGACGCAGGATGTGGGCGGTGAGCCCGTGCTCTTCTGCCAACTGAACGAGCAGCTCTACGCGTACGGGATGACGTGCCCGGGATGCGGCCAGCCACTCGAAGGCGGGAAGCTCGAAAATGCGATCCTCGCTTGCCCGATCTGCCAGCAAAAATATGATCTGATTCACGCGGGACGCTCCGTGGACATTTCTCAGCTTCACCTGCAGCCGATACCCCTGCTAAGAGAAAACGGGCGAGCACGCGTGGCCATGATTTCTCGCGCGCAGAGGAGCGCAGTGTAGCGATGAGCGCGCCGAACACGTTCGCAAAACCCGGCGCGGCGGTCAGCCTAAGGGATTTCGCACGGCGCCGCCCAGTGGTGGAGCGGTGCGAACTGTGCAGCAAGGAGATTGGCGCGATCCACGACCACTTGTTTGAGCCAGTGAGGCGCAATCTCGTCTGCTCGTGCGAAGGATGCGCGCTGCTTTTCACGGCGCAAGCGGACACAAAGTTTCGCCGGGTGCCGAAGCTCGCGCGTTACTTACCCGGATTTCAACTAGCTGACGCCCAGTGGAACGGCTTGTTGATTCCGATCGAGATGGCGTTCTTCTTCTACAGCACTCCTCTCGAGCGGATGGTTGCCTTTTATCCGAGCCCCGCAGGAGCAACGGAATCGCTTCTAGCGCTCGACACCTGGGATGAAGTGGTGGCGAGCAATTCGATCCTGAAGCAGATGCGGCCGGACGTAGAGGCGCTGCTCGTGAATCGAGTGGGCGCTTCGCACGGCGTGGCCGCCGAGTATTACATCGTGCCGATCGACGAGTGCTACAAGCTCGTCGGCGTAATCCGCCTTCACTGGCACGGACTTTCCGGCGGCACGGAAATGTGGCGGGAAATCGGCAAATTCTTCGCCGAGCTGAAGCAAAAAGCATCCGTTCCGCGCGAGGCCGCGAATGCCTGAGCTGAACTTCAAAATCGAGGGCGCTGAGGCGGCGCCGTACGCCGCTGTGCCCACGATTGCGTTCAAGCTGCACGTTGCGAACCTGCCTGCGGGGCAAGCCATCCACACAGTGGTGCTGCGTGCGCAAATCCAGATCGAATCGACGCGGCGGCACTACAACGCAGAGGAGCAGGCGCGGCTGGTGGACCTGTTTGGTGACCCAGACCGATGGAGCCTGACGCTCAAAACGATGCTGTGGACGCACGCGAACGTGGTGGTGCCGGGATTCACTGGCGAATCGCTCGTCGATATGCCTGTCCCATGCACGTTCGATTTCAACGTGGCAGCCACAAAATATTTTCATGCGCTGGAAGACGGCAATCTACCACTGCTGTTTCTCTTCAGTGGAACGGTTTTTTATGAAGACGAAAGTGGAACGATGCAAGTGGCTCCGATCTCTTGGGATAAGGAGGCGAAATTCAGGCTTCCGGTCTGCACCTGGCGCAACTTGATGGAGAACTACTACCCGAACAGCGCGTGGTTGAGCGTTCGCAAAGACGTGTTCGACCGCCTGTATCAATACAAAGTGCGGTGCGGGATACCCACATGGGAGCAGACACTCGAGCGCGTGCTCGATTCCGTGGAGGAAACAGCGAAGCCATGAACGCGAAGTTGATCGAGAGCATCGCGAATGCAGTCTTGTACGAAGGCTACATGCTGTACCCGTACCGTCCGTCGTCCGTTAAAAATCAGCAGCGCTGGAATTTTGGAGTTGTGTATCCGAAGGCGTACAGCGAGATACAAAAGGGCAACGACATTTGCGTGATGCAGACGCAGTGTCTAGTGCGCGGCAGCGAGAATGCGGAGATCGAGGTCAAGGTGCGGTTTTTGCAGTGCATTGCACGGAAGATCGGAATCCTCCACAGCGCTGGGAGCCGCACGGGGGGTGAGCG
Source organism: Candidatus Acidiferrales bacterium (assembly GCA_050011035.1). GTDB lineage: Bacteria > Acidobacteriota > Terriglobia > Acidiferrales > UBA7541 > Palsa-295. The sequence goes on along the minus strand of JBEKJW010000165.1, from coordinate 222 downwards.
GCAACCAGATTTGGAGCTCGTGGAATCGTTCACGATCGGCGGCCAGGAGCTCCAGTCGTGGCAAGAAGCCTCGGAGCGCGAGGTGAATCTTGCGCCGATGCGGATTGCCGGCTTGTCGAGTGCACCGATCCGGTACGAGTTTGAATTTCCCGGCGGGCAAGATCGCGAGCCGGTTCAATCGAGCCCTGCCAGTACGGAGGCGTTCATTGTGCGCGGACGTGA
>JBEKJW010000164.1:0-10772 GCA_050011035.1 Candidatus Acidiferrales bacterium | reverse complement strand
TGGGCTTTGTCTTCAGCGCATTCCTGATCGGCTACGCACTTTTTCAAACTCCCGGAGGCTGGCTTGCCGATAAACTCGGCGCGCGCCGCGTCCTCACCGCCGCTGTTTTGTGGTGGGGCGTTTTCACGGCGCTCGTCGCCGTTCTGAAATCTACTGCCGCGCACGCGCTGTTTTTCTTCATCGCGATTCGCTTCTTGCTCGGCGCCGGCGAAGCGATCATCTACCCGGCTTCAAACCAGTTCGTCACGCGATGGATTCCCACGCATCAGCGCGGGATTGCCAACGGCTGGATTTTCGCGGGCGTTGGCGCGGGCGCGGGAATCAGCCCGCCCCTCATCACGTGGGTAATGGTTCATTACGGCTGGCGCAGCTCGTTTTACATTTGTGCCGCGATCGGCCTCGCGGCGGGAACCGTCTGGTATCTGATCGCACGCGACAAGCCCGAGCAACATCCTTGGGTCGAGCCTCGAGAGCTTGCTGAAATCGAAGCGGGGCTCACCGTCAAACCGGCAGCTTCTGAATCGTCACTGGTGCCCTGGAGCAAAATCATTGGCAGCCGGTCCGTTCTCGCCGTCACCGTCGCCTACTTCTGCTACGGCTACGTCGCCTGGATTTTCTTCAGCTGGTTCTTCATCTATCTGAAGAAAGTCCGCGGCCTCGATCTGAAATCCAGCGCTCTCTACGGAATGCTTCCTTTCATCGCGATGACGATCTGTTGCCTTTTGGGCGGTCTCGTGAACGACCACCTCTCAAAATCCCGAGGCAAGCGCGCCGGACGCGTCGGCGTCGCCGTAGTTTCGATGGCTCTGACCTGTGTATTTCTGATTTTCGGGTCGCGTGCCGATGATCCTCGCCTTGCAGGCATCGTCCTCGCCGGAGGCGCTGGCGCCCTCTATCTTTCGCAGAGTTCCTTCTGGTCCGTCACCGCGGACATCGGCGGCGCATCGTCCGGCTCCGTCTCCGGCTTGATGAACATGGGCGCGCAGCTCGGTGGCGCGCTTACCGCGTCGCTCACACCGTGGATCGCCGATCGCTACGGCTGGACCGCCTCGTTCCTCGTCGCCGCGGCCCTATGCGTCGTCGGCGCGTTCACCTGGCTACTCGTCGATCCCGACCGCAAACTCGCCTCCGAATCCTGACAACCGCGCACCGCCGCGCCTAAAAACAAAAAACCTCACGCGCCGCGAACGACGCGCGAGGTCTGGAATTCCCGCTAGTCCGAAATAAGGTCTACTTGAGCGCCTTCTGCATTCTCGCCGTCGCCTTCTGCAACCGCTTCTTCAGCGAGTCGATTTCTTTCGAGATGTCCTGCAGTTCGCCCTTCGCCACTTTGGTCGCGTGCTGCACCTTTTTCACCGTTTCGTGCGCGCGACGGTCCGCTGTGCCTACGGCCTTTCCGACTTTTTCCGCCACTCGAGTCAATCCTGTCTTCTTCGCCATCACTGCCTCCGATGAAAATAGTTTAGATTGCGAACTTGGCCCAATCCTATACACCGTCCACCTACAGGGTCAATCCATACAAACCCTTAGCGCGGCAGGCGGAACACTATGGTGATTTCTTCCTGCGTCTCGATAGGTTTTCCATTGAGCAGCGTCGGAGCGTAGCGCCAGTTGCGCACCGCGGTCAGCGAATTCGGCAGCAGCGCTCGCGGCCCGCTCTCTGCGTCGAGATACCCAATGCTTCCGTCCGCCGATATCGTCGCGCGCAGTTTCACCGTTCCATCCACTTTTTCTTGTACGGCTTCAGCCGGATACGCCGGCTCGACCAGATTCGCGAGCGATCCCACTTGCAGATTTCGATTTCGCGCCGCCGCGTCCGGCGGAATCGGAATGAAACGCCGCACGCTGATCGCGATGGAGCTGGAAGCCGCCACCGGCGTTTCCGGTAGCGTCATCATCAGCCCGCCATTTCCGTTGTCGCTGGTCGTCGCGTCGGAAAGATCGGTGTTGCTCGTAGTCTTTGTGTTGTTCGTCGATGGCGTCGGGGCCACAGGCGGATTGGCCGCGCTCGGCTGGAATTGCGATTTCGCCGGCGCAGCCGTGTTGGCGGTATCGTTTGCCGGCTGAGTTTGCGTTGTAGTTTCCGGCGCAGTCGTCGTGGGCGGCGCTATGGTTCCCCCTGCATTCATCGGAATCGTCCACTTTCGATTGGCCGAATCCACAACTTCGATATCCACTTGCCGGGTTGGCACGGAACTCGCAGTAGCGGCCGCAGAATTTTGTGTCGTCGGCGCCGCACTAGGTGTCAGAGCCGAACTTGTCCTGGCCCCGCCCTGTTCGTTGTCGCCGACCATGCGGTTGAGCGCGCCGCGTCGCACCGCCATGCCGGAGAAAAACGAAATCAGCGCCAACAATAAGACCAGCACCCCGAGCACCCACCCGCTCTGCAGGTGGACGCGAATATCCTTACCCGTCTCTTCCGGAATCTCTTGCGACGTTTGATAACTCGACCCGAACACAAGCCGGGGCAGATCAAGTGGCTGTGTCAGATTCGTCGCGATTGGCGGAGAACTGATCAGCGTCGACGGCGATTGCGCGCTCAGAAGGCCACGGTCTTCTTCGAATTCACGTAGAACATTTGTTTTGAGAGCGCTCGCGGGCTGCACCGGCGCCGCTCCCGGCAATTCGGACGCGAGCGTCGAAAACGGGGTGCGCCTCGCGCCATTCGCCCACGGTGTGGTCGGTGCTTCTACGCCTTCCCCATTCGCGCGCGCTGCGGGGCTCGGCGTCAACGGCTCGAGAGTAAACGTCTCCGTGGCCGCAGCTTCCACTTCCATCTCGCGATGCCCCGCTTCGAAAACGCGTTCAAGCTTCTTCGCAGTCGTTTCGGGTTCGCGCGCCTTCACGGCCGCTTCGTTTTCAACCGCCTCTCGCGCTTGGATCGTTTCGACTTCGGTCTGTTCTTTGGCCGGTTCTTTGGTAAGTTCTGCGGTCTGTTCTTCCGTGCGTCCTTCGGTCTGTAATTCAGTCCGCTCTTCGACTTGTTCTTCGACCTCTTGTTCGACCTCGTCCTCGTCCGCGAAAAACGACTCATCCGCGCTAGGCCGTGGCGGCTCGCGATACGTCGGCATCGGCCGAAACGTTTCGTCCACCGGTTGCGGCGACGCCTCGCGCGCCATCCAGTCGCGAATATCCGCCAGCGCCTCACTCGAAAGATTCACAAACTGCAGGCCGGCTTCCTTGCGCGAGTCGCTCAGCCAGCGAACCTCGCCCTTCACCTGCAGCCGTTTGCGCGTTTGCGGAAGCTGCAGCGCGACGTCGAGCGTTCCTTCCGCGTCGAGCGGCTGTGCAGCCACCACCGTCATCCCGCCTTCGCTGACGTTCAGCGCGATCCCGCCGTTGCCGTTGCCCAGTTCGACGTACGTCAACGACTGAATCTTCTGCCGCGGATGTGCGCGACGCTCAGTCTTCGTCGGCGTGCTTCCCGATTGCATGGACGTCTCAGGCATCTCGTCTTCGAAAACTCATCAAGCTCACAACTCGCGCGTCACTCCAGCACGTGGCCGAAAAAATTCAGTTTCCCGCTGTGCCACCCGCGTTCGCCGCGCCCGGCGCCGACAGCTGCAAGTCCTGCCACCCGCCCGGCAGCTCCACCTGGTAGTGCGCGGTCTGATCGAACAGCACGAACCCACTCGCGCCACCAACTTGCTGCCCCACCAGCGCCCGGTACTTATCCTGATTGATCGGTCCCATGTGCTCGAGCGCCATCCCCGACGGCCAGCGAAACGGCTCCGTCACCGAAAACGAGATTCGCGTGCGGTTGTGCGCGGGAACGAAGATCGAATTGTCCAGGTGCAGATTGTCGTTCGGTGCCAGCGTGCCATCGGACTTCAGGCGCGTCATGATCACCGTGCTCGGCCCCTTCGCCATCTGATAATCGGCGTCGGTTTGATTGTCGAGGTCGTAGGAGAAAACAACCGCGGCGTGATTCGGATCAATTTCACGAATTTGGATTCCGCTTGGCTCGGCGCGCAGCGCACCCGGATTCCACGCCGGAGCCGGCGCGGCAGTCTGCGTCTCCTGCCGGGGAATCAGTGGAACAACGAGGTACCCCAGCAAAGCCAGCAGGATCGCGAAAATCCCAAGCGTGAGTATGGTTCTCATTCAGTCGCGGTTATCGCTCCCGAAGTTCCGCGCGGCCCCCGCGCGCGAAGAGAGAGCGGCCTAGTGTACCTCTTCGTCTAAATACTTCACGAACACCACTTCATTCTGCTTTTCGTTGTATAGAAGTTCGTCTACGTTCGCCTGCGTCAAAACCAATCCAAAACCGCCGGGCCGCAGCCCCTTCTTTTGACGTATCTCGTCGTGCTTCGTCGGCTCGTCCGGCATATGCGAAATCGCCGCGTGATCCAGCTCGGCAAACTTGAACCCCGGCCCCGGATCGGCGATCCGGTACATCAGCATCCGGCGCGCTCGCAAATACGAAATTCGGACTTTACGGTTCGGATCGAGCTTTCCGCCCCACTCCACCGCGTTCAGCAGCAACTCGTGAAACGCCTGCCCCACCGCACGCTTCACATCCTCGGAAAGGCCACTCTTTAGATGCGCCATGAAGGCTTCTATGCGCTCGGCCTCATCCAGCGAACACGGTACCAGTAGTTCCACCCACGTCGGGCTAGCCGAAACCACTTCGATCGGCTGCGGCTTGGATGTCTTCGAAAGCGTCTCTTTCACCAGCACCGCCAGCGCCTTCGGATCCACAGGCTTCGCCACGTACGTGTAAGCTTCCTCGCGAATCGCGCGCAGCAGCGTCTCCGGCGTGTCGTCCGAGGTCATCACGATGATCTTCGGCCGCTTCTTCACGTTCTTCAGCTTCGCGAGCACTTCCAGCCCGTTCAGCTTCGGCATCCACACGTCCATCAACACCAGGTCGAATTTGCCTTCTTTGATTTTCTTCAGGGCAGCGGAGCCATCGTTCACGGCTACGACGGTGTATTTGTGTTCGCGAAGCGTTTCCGACAGCAGGAGCCGTGTGGTTCGGTCGTCATCGGCGACCAGGATACGCGTCATCGTTTTCTCCCTGATGAGTGCAGCGGCCGTCGCCGCTTGATCGGTTTTTTGGGCTCGCCGATGGATTGGAGTGCCGGAAGGAGCAGGGCGATGTCGTCTTCCAGCGCGGCGTACGTATCCCAGGTACCGTCGAGTTTACCCTGTCGGCCCTTTTTTTCAATCTCCCGGGCCGATTCGAAGGCCGCGGTTTCACCAAAATTTCCCACCGAACCTTTCAGCGCGTGTGCCGCGTCGGCCACTGCCGCACAATCCTGTTTCTTCAGCGCGTCGCGGATCTTCGCCATCATCGTTGGGCAGTCTTCACGGAATGTTTTCAGGATCGCCCGCAACAACTTCCGGTTTCCCGCGAACCGCTCAAGCAACGCATCGGCATCCAACGGCTTCCGTCCATCAAACGCCCCTACGAGATGCGCATCTCCATCCAAGGACGGAGCGTGGCCCAGATCCTCCACCGTTTTCAAAAAGGTACGCGGGTCGATTGGTTTTGAAACATAGCCGTCCATTCCCGCTTCCAGGCATTTTTCGCGGTCGCCATCCATCGCGTGCGCCGTCATGGCCACCACCGGAATGTGCTCGCCTGTCGCGCGCTCCCGCCGACGAATTTCCGTCGCCGCCTCCAGGCCACCCATCACCGGCATCTGCACATCCATCAGCACCAGATCGAAGTCCGCATTCTGTAGCGCGTCAAGCGCCTCCTGTCCATTCTCTGCGACCGTCACCGAGTGGCCGTGTTTCTCGAGCAGCTGCACGGCGAGTTGCTGATTCACCGCGTTGTCTTCCGCCAGAAGGATGTTCAGCGCGTGCCCAGCAGCCTTGTACTTCTTAGCCGCCGGCACCAGGTCATGTTTTGCCGCAGGCGACGCGGTGTGCAGCACGGTCGCAATCGCATCCCACAATTCCGACTGCTTCACCGGCTTCGCCACCGTCGCCGTCCGGCCCAGCGCGCGCATCCTTCGCGCGCTTTCGTGGTGCATCGCTGCCGTCAGCAAAATCACCGGCGTGTGTTTCAACGAGTGATCCTTCTTAATCTGCTCGGCAACTTCAAAACCCGACGGCCTCGGCATATGTCCGTCCAGCAGCACCAGCCCGAACGGCTTTTTCTCGCGGCACGCCTTCTTCAGCGCCTCGATTGCCGCATGTCCATCTGATACGGGGAACGGCTTCATCCGCCAGTTTTCGACCATCTCTTCCAGAATCGCGCGGCTCGACGCGTTGTCGTCCGCGACCAGCACGGGCAGATCGCGCAGCGATGCCGGCGTCACCGCGCAAAGTTCACCGACCGGATGCGCCAGCCCGAATCGCGCCGTGAAATGGAACGTGCTTCCCTTGCCTTCTACGCTCTCAACCCAGATGCGCCCGCCCATCAGCTCCGTGAGCTTCTTCGAAATCGCGAGTCCCAGCCCCGTGCCGCCGTATTTCCGCGTTGTGGAAGAATCCGCCTGTGCGAACGCTTCAAACACCTTGTGCTGTTTCTCCGCCGGGATGCCTATGCCCGTATCGGTCACCGCAAAATGCACCACCACGTCGAGATTGGAGATCGATTCGAAATCCACGTGCAGCACCACTTCGCCGCGTTCCGTGAATTTGATCGCGTTGCCCACCAGATTCACCACGATGCGCCGCAGACGCTCGGGATCGCCGATCAGGTTGTCCGGCACAGTCGTTGCAAAGTGCGTCGCCAGCTCGATCCTCTTCTGCTCCGCGCGCACCGCGAGCGATCGCACCGCATCCTCGATCGTTTCGCGCAGCTTGAACTCGACGCGATCCAGCTCCTCCTTTCGCGCCTCGGCCTTCGAAAAATCCAGAATGTCGTTGATCAGGCTCAGCAGCGAGCCGGCTGAGCTTTTCACCGTCTGCAAGTAGTCTCGCTGCTCCGGCGTCAGCTTCGTTTCCAGGGCCAGCTCCGTCATGCCGACAATCGCATTCATCGGCGTGCGGATCTCGTGGCTCATGTTGGCGAGGAACTCGCTCTTCGCGCGTGTGCCTTCTTCGGCGCGCGTCTTCGCGATTTCCAGCTCTTTCACCAGCTGCGCTAGCCGACGAGCGTCCTCTTCCTGCGCTCGCCGCGCCGCTTCGAGATAATCCGCATACAGCTTCAATTCCATTTCAGCGCGCCGCCGCTGCATGAACTGCCCGATCTGGCTGCCGATCGAGTCGAACATGTCCAGCAGTTCCGGCTCGAGCTTCCGGATCTCACGGCTGAAGAACTCAATCACGCCCGTCACTTCGTCGCCGCTGCGAATCGGAAACGCAAATGCTGCGTGCAATCCCTCCTCGATGGCGATGGCGCGCCGTGGGAAATTCCTTTCTGCCGGCACGTTCGGCAACCACGCCGGCTGAACCATCTCCCAAACCCACCCCGGCAAGCCGACGCCCTTTTTGTAAGCGACTTTGCGCGTCTCCGCTTCAAAGCGGGGAAAACTCAGGTGCGGCAAATGCCACATCTTCGTGCAGCGCAGCGCCTTTTCCGATTCGTTCACGCGCCACAGTGCGCCCAGTTCCCACCCAAGCCCTTCGCAGATTGACATTAATATCAGCGGCGCCGCTGCTTCCAACGACTCCGCCTCAGCCAGCACTCGCGTCACCGCGTAGCCCGTCGCGTGCAGCCGCTCCGTCTGCTTGCGCTGCGTAATGTCGCGCGCCACCGCAAACGTCAGCTTCTGCTGCATGTTCGGCGTTGCGTTCCACAGCAGCCATTTGTAGCTGCCGTCCGCGCACCGGTAGCGGTTCTCAAACGAAATCGCTGTCGCGCCCTCGTCGATCCGCTTTGCTTCCTTCAAGGTGCTTTCCACATCGTCCGGATGGACGAACTCGATGTAGGGCTTCGTCAGCAGTTCCTTCGTCGGAATGCCCAGCACTTTTTCCCACGCTGGGTTCACGCGCTTGAATCGACCATCGAAGTCCGCGATGCACAGCATGTCCAGCGATAGGTTGAAAAATTCGTCGAGCTCTTCCTCGGCAGCTCGCCGTTCGCGAATTACTCGCAGCATGTCGGACACGCTGCGCCGAAGCTCAAGCTGGCTCACCACCTGCCGCGCCAGCGCCGTCAGCGCGCGCTTCTGTTCCGCCGTCAAGTCGCGCGGCTTCGAATCGACCACGCACAGCGTCCCCAACGCAAAGCCGTCCTGCGTAATCAGCGGAGCTCCGGCGTAGAACCGCACGTTCGGCGGCCCGGTCACAGTCGGATTGTCTTTGAATCGTTCGTCGGCCAGCGCGTCCTGTACCACCATCACTTCCGGCTGGTGGATCGCATGCGCGCAGAACGCCACATCGCGCGGCGTCTCATTCACTTCGAATCCAAGCTTTGACTTAAACCACTGCCGGTCCGCGTCGACCAGGCTCACCATCGCGACGGGCGTGCCGCAAATCATCGCGGCCAAGCGCGTCAAGTCGTCGAACTCCTGTTCCGGCAACGTATCCAGGATTCCGTAACGATGAAGCGTTTGTAAGCGAGCTGCTTCGTTGGGGGGTGTAGCCGCTTTCATGGCGAGAGGCGTTTCGGCCTTCGCGCAATCTTATGGTGACGGTAGGTGCAAGTCAACGCGTGCCGCGCCGCCGTTGTTCGCGAACGGCGCGGCAGTTTCTTTACGAATTCTTTACTGGATGTTCGTCTTTTGCGTGAGTGGCAATTCCTGCGACGAACCGCCTACCAGGAACGAGTACTCGCCCGGAGCGAGCTTCCAACCGCTCGCCGCCTCGTCGTAGATCGATAGGTACTCGCGGCTCACTTTCACCGTGACTTCCTTCGATTCTCCCGGCCCAAGCGCCACGCGGCTCCAGCCCACCAGCCGCTTCGGTGGCTCGTCCGTGCTCGCTGGAAGCGCCGCATAAACCTCCGCGATCTCCACGCCCGCACGCTTCCCCGTATTCTTCACTGAGAAGGTGACGGTCGTCCCGTCCGTCCCCGGCGTCACCTTCAGCCCGGAGTACGAATACGTCGTGTACGACAAGCCGAACCCAAACGGGAACAACACCGGCTTCTTTTCAGCGTCGTACCACTTGTACCCAACCTTCAAACCCTCGTCGTACGTCACTCCGAACGTCGGCTTCGCCTCACCGGTCAGCTGCGAAGGCCGATTCCCGGTGCTCCCCGGCGCCGGCTTCACCAGCGTCGGATGCGGCACGTCCTCATCCTTCAGCGGGAACGTCATTGGCAGCTTCGCCGTCGGATTCACGTCGCCGAACAAAATGTTCGCCACCGCATCCGCGCCCTTCGAGCCTGCGTACCACGCCTCCAGCACGCCGCCGACTTTATCCACCCACGGCATCGTCACCGCCGTGCCGGTTTCCAGCACGACAATCGTCCTCGGATTCGCCGCCGCTACCTGCGCAATCAACGCATCCTGATTCTCCGGCAGCGAAAGCGTCGGCAGGTCCATGCCCTCGCTTTCCCACTGGTACGCAAACACGATCGCCACGTCCGAACTCTTCGCCAGCGCCGCCGCCGCCGCGGGATCTTTACCCGCGTCGAATTTCACTTGCGCATTCGGCGCCTTCGCCACGATCGCCTTCAGCGGCGACGTTGGAAACCAAACGTGCTCCTGCCATTTTGTTGGGGCGCGTCCCGGCGGGTCCACCTGCGCTGAGCCGCCACCCGAAATCATTCCAGTATCCGCATTCAAGCCAATCACGGCGATCGATTTCACCTTCGCGTGATCGAGAGGCAGCACACCCTTCGAATTCTTCAGCAACACGGTGCTCGATTCCGCGATCTTCCGCGCAGTCTCGAACCCGCCCTCCACGTCCACCACGCTGCGCTTCGTCGGGTTATCGATGATGCCGTCCGCGAACTCCGAGCGCAGTACACGGCGCACGTGTTCGTCGAGTTCCGCCTGCGACACTTTGCCCGACGTCACCGCATCCTTCAGCGCGTCTCCAAAAAACTTCTCGCCCGGTTGCTCGTTATCGAGGCCCGCTGCGGACGCCTTGACCGTGCTGTGCGTCCCGCCCCAGTCCGAAAGCACGAAGCCGGGAAACTGCCAGTCCTTCTTCAGCACGTCCGTCAGCAGGTAAGAATTCTGGCAGGCGTAATCCCCATTGATCGCGTTGTATGAACACATGACGGCGCCGGGATTTCCGATCCTGATTCCGATGTGAAATGCGAATAGATCACTTTCCTGCATCGCACGCTTCGAAATGGTCACGTCCACTTCGTTGCGTCCGCTCTCCTGATCGTTCAACGCGTAGTGCTTGATGTCGCCGATCACGTGCTGCGCCTCTTCGCACTTGATCCGGTTTCCGACCAGCGTTCCCGCGAGAATCGGATCCTCGCCCATATACTCGAACGTGCGCCCGTTGCGCGGCTCGCGCGTCAAGTTCACGCCGCCGCCAAGCGTCATGTTGAATCCCTGCGCTCGCAACTCGCGCCCGATCAATGCGCCGTATTCGCACGCAGCGTCTGTGTCCCAGCTCGATGCCGACGCCACGTTCGAAGGAAGCGCCGTAGAGTAGCGGCCGTTCGTACCGCTGCTCCGCACGCCGTAAGCTGCGTCGCTCATCTGAATCGTCGGAATTCCCAGCCGCGGCACTCCCATCGTCCAACCGGCTCCGCCATTCCCCATCCAATCGTTCGCTTTCGGAGGTCCCCAGCCGCGCATCCCCTGGCCATGCAGCAATCCGATCTTTTCGTCCAGCGTCAGTTCCTTCAGTACCAGGTCGGCGCGCGCGTCAGGCGAAAGGCTCGTATCAGACCACGGGTGCTTCTCTTCCGCCGGAGCTTGCTGTTGTGCTCGCACCGGCGCGGACAGCGCCAGCAACGCCAG
>JBEKJW010000163.1:0-10782 GCA_050011035.1 Candidatus Acidiferrales bacterium | reverse complement strand
ATCGCGCGCGCCCAAAATTGCGCCGCATCGATGTGCAGCGTGATCGTCGCCGCCAAAAATCCGCCGAGCAATCCCGCGCAGTCGCCGAGCGCTACCAGTAGCGGCAGCACCAGCACAGTCGCGAGCACGCGGGGCGTCACCAGTTTGCGGATCGGGTCGACGCCGAGGCCGCGCATCGCATCCACTTGTTCGGTGACCAGCATCGAGCCGAGCTGCGACGCCATGCCGGTCGCGTTGCGCCCACACACCAGCAGCGCCGTGAACACTGGACCCAGTTCGCGAAGCAGCGACAGCGAAAGCGCGTCGCCCGTCAGCGCCTTTTCACCGAACCGCTCGAACTGAGACGCCGCGTTCAACACGATCACGCCGCCCACGCACGCCAGCGCCACGCAAATAATCGGCAGCGAGCCCACACCAATCAAATCCATCTGCTCGACCAGGTCCGCCTTCCAGCGCGTCGACGTGAATATCTGCTTTACCGCATCGGCTGACATCAATGCGTAGTCCTGTAGCAGCTCGACCGGCGCTTTCAATTTGTCGCCGAAGGTCTCGATGAAGGATGGCGTTTCGACGGGAGCGGTGGCGGTTTCAGACACGATGGTTCCTCCGTTGGGGCAGGAGCAGGTCAGGACAACGTCGCAACTACCTTAGCCAAACACGAAGCATCTGCCAAGCCGCCATGGCATGAGGGGTTCGCAAGGCGCGCAACCCGCGGCTGCCCAGCCGCAAAAAAGCGACGAGGCGCCGGTGCCGGGCAGGTTTGCCGCGCCTGCGTTAAACTGCATGCCGGGCACGATGCGAGCGCAGGCCGCTCGCAGGGAGAGTCCTTCGTGAATTCGACCGGAAATACGGGGCGGTACGCCGGAGCGCTGTACGTGGCGACGTCGATCCTCGGCGTGTTCGCCATGATCTACGTGCCGAGCAAGCTGGTTGTGCACAACGATGCGACGGCAACCGCCGCGAATGTGCTCGCCCACGAAACGCTGTGGCGGCTCGCCGTTGGCGCTCAGCTGGTGGGCGAAGTGGGATTTATTTTTGTGGCGCTCGCACTCTACGAGTTGTTAAAGGGTGTGAACCGGCGCGCGGCTCTGTGGATGGTAATCCTGTTCGTCGTGTCGGTGCCGATTTCGATTTTAAACGAATTGAATTCAGTGGCGGCGCTGGCGCTTTTTCGCGGCGCGGATTATCTCGGCGTGTTCGACAAAGTGCAGCGAGACGCGCTCGGGATGTTGTTCGTAAACTTGCATTTCCGTGGGCTTGGCATCGCACAATTCTTTTGGGGGCTGTGGCTGTTTCCGCTCGCTTTACTCGTGTACCGTTCGCGATTTCTTCCGCGGTTTATCGGCGTTTGGCTGGCGCTGGGCGGCGTCGGCAACGTGATGCTCAGCCTCGCGGACGTGACTTTTCCCCGACTTCAGCATGTTGCCGGCGTTTATTCACAGTGGGCGAATCTCGGCGAAATTGTTTTTATGTTCTGGCTGCTGATTCGCGGCGCGCGTCCGCCGGTGCAGAACGCTGAGCCGTAATGCGTGGTTAGCTGGATGCTGTGCGCTTGGCGGCGCCGATTGCAGCGATGCCGAGGCACGCTGCGATCACCAGTTCCATGATCGCGGGCGGAGGAATCAGGAATTTGTAGGCGGTCAGCGCGGTCGCGATGAACCCAAACGCGAAGGTCGCGATGATCGGCCATATCCCTGGCACGTTGCGCTTCGCGAGCGACCCGAGCTGCCAAATCACGATCGCTTCGACGATCAGCGTGATGGCTCCCAAATAGCTGAAGCCCTTGTAGAAATCCCAGAACGTACGCGTCGCGCCCTCAACCACAAACGCATTCAACTTCATCGCGGTTACCGCGGCCAACTGCGGCCCCGGTGGCGGTGGCGGCCCGAAGTATTCCGCCAGCCCGTGCAGCGCTCCGTGTACGAACGCCAGCACCGCCGCGATACGCAACCAGATTGTAGCTTTCATCGTTTGCCTCGATTTGCGCTCGTGGCACAGGCGGCTCGCTCCTCCGCGCTTTCCGCGGAGAATCCTGCCTGTGCAGGAGAATTAGGCGTCGCTACAGCACAGACACGATTGCCCGTGCCACGCGCTACTTCATCGCCGAATAACTCGTAGGCCGCATGTACGTCGAATCCACATGCTCGATCAGCTTCTCGGCGTTCTCGGCTTGCCTGTACTTCTGAAACGCCGGGTCGGCATGGAACGCGTCCCAATTCTTTTCCGCTTCCTCGCGGCTGGGATGCACCAGAAGGTAGACGAACGTGTTCGCGAATGCCGGATCGTCATTCGGAACCCAATACCCAAGGACATTCAAGTGGTGCGCGGCAAGCAGCTTTGACGCACCCTCGAAACGCGCTTCCAGCTTCGGCACTTTGCCCGGCACGGCGTGATAAATATTCAGCTCGTAGACGCGATTGCTTTCCGCGCGCACGTGCAAAGCGTGTGAGAAGTAGCCGGTGATTAGCGACCCGGCCGCAAACGCGATCAGCGCCGTCCGGCTAGTTCTCCAGCCTTTCACCCTCCAGCGCTTCATCGAATCGAGGGCCCAATTGCGGTACATCTTCATACTTCGCCTCGCTTGCAGTCCTGGAGTTGATGACCAACACTGACGTCCAGCACTGCTACTTCGCGCCGCCACCCGCATCCGCCGCGCCCGCATTCAGCACAATCGTGAGCGGGTCCACGTGGTCCGGCTTTACATAACGATTCACGATAAATTTCTGGCCGTCCTTCGTCACATCGTAGGTGTAGACGTCCGTGGAAGAAATTTTGGCGCGGCCCAAAACCTTGAACAGTGGCACCGGCGTGCCCACAGCAAACCCGCCGCCCGTATTCACCGGGACGGCCATCAATGTGTAGTCCGGGCTGAGGTAGTACAGCTCCTTGCCGTCGCCGCGCCACCGCGGCTCGCGGCCCGTGCCGCGCGAAATCTGCCACTTGCCCTGCGCATCGGGAAAAGTCGTCGCGTAAATTTCCCAGTCGCCCGATTCGTTTGACGCGTACGCGACCCACTTGCCATAGGGGGAAATCTGCCCGTTCGTAATCGCACCGTCGGACGGCAGGAACTCTTTCATTTTTCCGCCAGCTGGATTCACCAGCACCAGCGCCGACCCACCATTCCCTTTCTCCAGCGTACCCAAAATCGCGCTGTCGTCGGGCGTCCACGAATTCGGGATTACATCATTGGATCCGTCCACTTCGGCGACAAGCAGCGTATTCCCTACGCCGCGTGTCGGTTTCGTTTCCATGCCGGCTGGATTGGAATCCGAGCGGAACGCGATCCGGTCGCCGCTGTGCGACCATGCCGGGTCCACTTCCTCCGCGGGCTTGAACGTAAAGCGCGACGCCGTCGCGGCCTTGAGTCCGTAGATCCAGATGTCCACGTTGTTCGCTTTCACGTCGGAGACGTCCGCCGCAACGAACTGTCCGTCGGGAGAAATGGCGGGATTGTTCGTCACACCGGGCTCGCCGACGCGGCCGAGTTCCTTGCCGGTGCGGTCATACCAGGTCAAGATGGAGAGCGCGGTTCCCCCGGTCGAGTAATACACCACGGTGCCGTTCTGCGACACGGTGAATGCCGCCCAGTAAGTGGACGGCTGAAAGCCGACTCGCTCCGCTACGATTCGCGCTTCTCCCGTCACTTTGCCGGTCGCGATGTCCACCGGAACACTCATCAGCGCCTGGCGATAATCGGCGAAATACAAATGGCCATGGGCGTAGCCGATCGTCGAACCGCCGAGCTGGACGAGCTTCGGCGTTTCTCCTTCGAGAGAGGTGAGGTAGATTCCGCTCGCCTTGTCGTCGGCGCCGAAGGTGGTGGCGAGAAAAAGAAAATGATCGCCGTCGGGAAGAAACTGGGGCCAGCGATGCGAAGCGAAGTTCGTCGTGTTGAAGAACCGCTTCGTCACCGGCGCGGCGCCGCTTCCATCCGGATTGATTTTCCAGATCAGGCCGCCCGCATCGGTCACGAACAGAATCACGTTGCGGCTGCCCCAGCTTCCTCCGCGCGGGCTCACCGCGGGCGCCAGAATTTGCGGGGTTCCGCCCGCTGCGGGAATTTTTTTCAGCTTGCCATCTGCGTAGAAAGCCACCCACGCGTTGTCCGGCGACCAGAACGGATACTGCGCACCATCCGTGCCATTCAACGCGACTGCAGTTGGAGATCCGACGCGCTGAATGTTAGTCTGGACGTGCCGTTCGCATCGGTCGAAACGAACGCGAGCATCGAGCCGTCCGCCGAGATCGCCATGTGATTCACTTCGTCGGGCAGCGGAATGGCGAACTGCATGCGCGTCGTCGGCGGCACCGACGGCTTCATCGCAAAATAGATCGCGACGCACGCAATCGCACCGAGCAGCGCCGCGATCAGCCACGGCAACAGCGCTTGCCGCGCCAAGCGCTTGCTGTCGATCGCATCGGAGGCTCGCAACGTCGCTGCCTGCGCCGCCAACTGTGCCGACGACGCATCGCTCGCCGATCCGCTCAGCGCGCCGAGCGCAAATCCCAAATCGCGCGCCGACTGAAACCGGTTTGCCGGATTTTTCTCCAGGCAGTGGTGGATGATTCGTTCCATGCCCGGCGAGATTTTCAGTCGCGCGGCGTCCAGCTCCGGCGGCTCTTCCTTCAGAATCGCGTTCATCGTCTCGATGCCGGAATCGCCTTTGAACGCGCGCCGCCCGGCCACCATTTCGTAGAGGATCGCGCCGAAGCTGAAAATGTCGGAGCGCGAATCGACCACTTGCCCGCGGACTTGCTCGGGAGACATGTAGCCGACCGTGCCCATCACGGTTCCCGGCGCGGTGTGCCCCGAACCTGCCGCGCCGCCCGCGCTGGTCATCGTCACGCTGTTGCCGGGCATCAGCGATGCGTCGAGCGTTTGCTTCGCGAGGCCGAAGTCGAGAATTTTCAGGTGATCGCCGGGAGTGATGAAAATGTTTTCGGGCTTCAGGTCGCGGTGAACGATGCCCTTTTCGTGCGCCGCAGCGAGGCCGTTCGCGAGTTGCAGCCCGTACTCGGCGGCTTTGCGCTGGCCGATCGCGCCGCCGTCGAGGCGTTCGCGCAGCGTTTGCCCATCGAGGAATTCGGAGACGAGGTAGTGCAGGCCGTCACTCTTTCCTGGATCGGGCGTGCCCACGTCGTAGATGGCGAGGAGATTCGGATGGTTCAGCGTGCTGAGGACGCGCGCTTCGCCTTCAAAACGCGCGAGCCGGTCGGCGTCGTTGGCCACCGCCGAGGACAACACCTTGATGGCGACGATGCGATCGAGCCGCGTGTCTCGCGCTCGATACACTTCGCCCATTCCGCCCGTGCCCAGTTGCGCGACAATCTCGTACGGCCCAAGTTTTGTGCCAGCTGACAGCGGCATGCGTTTGCAAATTATACACGGGAGCGCGGCGCCGTCGGTGCTGCCCGTGCGACGACCCCACAAGCAAGTCTGCCTATTCCACGAGCTTGCTCGCCAAATTTGAGATTGCCAAGCCCCACGGTGGTTGCCAGCATTTCGACCACCCCAATTCTGGCAACCCACGACGAGCTTGCCTCAATCATCCTAGGTGCGAACGGTAGTGGAATAGGCAAGTTCTGCCTGTGGATCAGTTTCCGCGCCCTTCTACACTTATCACTCGCTCCACCAACTTTGCCTGCTTCCGTTCGAGTCTCCGATGCGCGCTGGACCAAGGCCAGTCCTCAGCCCTTCGAGCCAGCCCGCACTTGACCGGATTTTCGGCGATGTACTCACGAGTCTTCCGCACTTCTTCCACGCTGCGACACCAATGGTCGAAAGATTCATCCTGCCAGAATGGCGAGCCGGTTCTGTTGAGAATGCGATTCGCGCGCCGCGCTGTGATTCCCTTCAGTACCTTCATCAGCGCATCTGGCGCTGTATGCGGAAAAATAAGCAGATGCACGTGATTCGGCATAACCACGTATTCGAGAAGTTCGTATCGGCGAAACTCCCGGGCCCCACGCTCGATCTCGGCTGAAACCATTCCGGCTAGTCGCGAATCGTGAAGCCAGCGTGGGCCACACGCCGCGCGGTCGAGAAGCCGGTCCGTTCTGACGAATTTTTCGCCGGCGGATTCGTTGGGATCTGTCGGACCGAGCGCTTTGCGCACAGGTAGAGAACCGCAGAGACGCCACGTGAAAAAGATCGGCGTGCGAGCCGGAAATACGTGGGGAAGATTCCGGCGATAGGGGTAAGGCGTCATGGCGACGGTGAATAGCACGGCGGCACCTCCGCTACAATTCGTAGAACTACAGATCGTGCCTGCGTAGATGCCGCAAGCTTCAAGAGAGAGAACCACAGGCAGAACTTGCCTGTTCCACTGGCGTGCGCGCCTGGATTGAGTGCAGCAAACACGGGATGGGCTGCCAGATTTGCGTTGGTCGAAATACTGGCGAAGTTCGATGCGCTTGGCAGTCCCACATTTGGTGAGCATGCTTGTGGAATAGACAAGTTCTGTCTGTGGTTTGTGGTGGGAGAAAAAAGGCGCCTGGCCAATTCACAGGCGCCTCGCTACAAAATCAACGTAAACCGTACCTCACTGGATCACCTCCTTCTCAGCCGAGCAGGCCGATATCGACAGGTGTCGAATAGCGCCAGTGTACGCCTACTTCCGCGCAGCCGCCACTCACGCGGCGCGCTACGGTAAACACTGTAGGAAACGCTGCCAACAGATCCTCACGCCGAGTTCCTGATTGTACAAAATCGTTGCACACGCGAATTCATAAGCGTCGCGTTTTCAAGGCCCTCCTTTGGTAAGAGGCTTGCTACGTGCGTTTCTGCAGTTGGTGTGTATCTTCGGAGGCTAGATGCGTCGAGCTTTACTCTTTGCAGCGGCACTCGTTCTGTTCACCTGCACTTCCGCGTTCGCGGATGGCGGCAGCGTGAATTACACCGGCGACGTGACGTTTACATACGTGCCCGGCTTCTCGTTTTCCTTTACCGAGCCGGCTACTCTAACGTCGCTCGACACAACCACAACTTTCAACATCACGGAGGGCACCACGAACCTGTCCTTCAAGAATTCGGAAGTCCAGTTCGTTGATGCCTACGACGGCGGCCTGTTTGATGTCAGCTTCTCGTACATGGGCACGTCCTACATCTTGGCGCTGTTCGGCGATCAGAGCTACTCCCAGTCGGGCAAGACGTACAACCTGCTCACCGGGAATTTTCCTGTTGCCGGCGGCGGCATTTTCGCGGACGGTGTGCTGCTCGATGTAACGACCAGCGCTAACGTGACTGCGAAGGCCGTTGGAACGCCCGAACCGGAAGGGCTCGCCATGCTGGGTTTGGGAATCGCGGCACTGCTGGTGCTTCGCAAGAAGCAGCTCGGCGGCGCAGCGGTTTAGCAGACTTTAACAACGCACCCTGCTCGCCGGGCGCCCGTCCCGCCCGGCGAGTTTTTTCTTCCCCGCTCTCCGCACGTTCCGCCGATCTGCGAAGTTGATTTTCAGGCCGTCGCGCCGAACGGAATAAGCCCTTCGAGGCGCACGTAGCTCGCTTCCATTCCGCCTGCCATTCCGGTCGCGAGCATCCCAGCGCGCGTTTTTTCGTCCGGCAAGGTCATGCGTATGGTCATCAACGTTCCGGCGCCATCCTTATCGAATCGCGTATCCACGTGATTGTCCGGCGTCGGATCGGGCAACCACATCCGCTCCACGTGCACGATGCGGCTCGACGGCTTCAGCTCGACGTATTCCCCGGTGATGTGAAAGCCGCTCCCCTGCGCGTTTTTCCACTCGTACCGGAATTTGCCGCCCGGCCTCGCATCCACTTCGCACACGGGCATCGTCCAGCCCTCGGGGCCGAGTAGCCACTTTTGGATGAGCTTCGGATCGGTGTGCGCGCGGTAAACGGATTCGGGCGGCGCCGCGAAACGCCGCGTGACAACGATGTGAGTGTCGCCTTCGGTCTTCAATTCAAGCTTGCTCATTTTTTTGCTCCTCGTTTGGTGTGTTCCATGCCGGCGAGAACTTGGTCCAGCCGGTCGTAATTTCTCTCGAGCGCCTTGCGCAACATGGCAAGCCACTGGTCCATCGCTTCCACGCCGGCCCGCGCCAGGCGCCGCGGGCGTTTCGTGCCGTCAATCCGGCTGAGAATCAGGCCGGCGTCTTCGAGCACTTTCAAATGTTGGGAAACGGAGGGCTGGGTGATGTTGAACGGCTTGGCCAGCTCCGCCACGGTCGCTTCGCCCTTCGCCAGCCGAGCGAGAATCGCTCGCCGCGTGGGATCGGCCATCGCCAGAAAAGCCGCGTCTAATTGTGTCGTTCCATGCATAGCTGATAGCCTATATAGTCGTTCGCCTATAGTCAAGCAGAAAAAAAAGGCGCGCGACCGTTTGTGGTCCCGCGCCCTTTTTACGCCTGCAACTTGATTACGTCGGATTAGAAGTGGACGACGATGCCAGTGGAAACTCTCACATTATTCTGCCCACCGCCGAACGCGGACGAGTGGATGTAGTCCGCCTGGAAAATCCGCCAGTAAACACCGTGGGTGATTCGCGTGTCGATGCCGCCGCCCACCGCTGTGGCGAACGACGTATCCGACGCGGACACCACGATGGGCGGCGTGGTCCCGATTTCAATGTTGCTTCCCACATGCGCCGCGCCGATCAACACGTGCGCGAACGGCGAGACGCGCGCCGGCCAGTGAACCTCGGGTCCGAAAAGGAAGTAGTGCGTGCTTACGCCGTTGCCGTAATCGCCCGAAAAATCCGCCACGGCGCCGAGAAACGGGAAGATTTTGTACTGCCCTTGCAGTTCCCAGCCGTTTTGATTGAACGAGCCGTTGTCGCTGAAGTGCAGGAAGGAATAGCCGCCGTAGACCTGGAATTTGTTGTCTTCCACCTGCGCGTGCGCCGCAAACGACGCCGCAAAAAATAGCACCGCCATTAGGCCCAGCTTCCGAATCATCGCATCTCCAATGCACAAATTTGTGCAGTTGGTTGGATGCGTAGCGGGCGGGAGCGTTTCCCACTACAGGATTTTCCTTGTGACGATACGTGCTTCCCTCTGCGTCAGAGTCGCGGGTTCGGCACGGTTATGTGTGGCTCCTCCCACAAACGCACGAGCTACGCCGTGCTCCTTGCACGCCACAAGAACACAGGCAGGTCTGCCTCGGAGGTCGCTCCGCATCACGCCGCGCTAGAGCGTTCAGTTGTATTCGAAGATTTGCAGCGTGGTTCCGTTCGTCGAGGCGACCCACAACTTGCCGTTAACGATCCGATGCGCGGCGTACTTGTCCATCCCCGGGATGGTTTGGGCTTTCTGCGTTTGAAGATTCCACATCGCCCACTCCGGCGGTTTTTTCATGTCGTCCACGTCGACGTATTCCACCGCGGCGTGCATGCCGTCGCCCAGAACGGAAATGTCGTCGATCACGCCGGTCCGGCCGCCCAGCTTGCGCGCTTCTTCTCCCGTGGCCGAGTCGATCACCAGCATGTGATCGTCCGCGCCGCCGGTGAGAAACGACTTCCCATCCGGCGTGAAATCCAGGTCGAACATTTCCAGCTTCGTCGCGTTGCGGTTTTCGTGAAGCAATTTCCATGTAGACGTGTCGTAGATGCGAATCACCGTGTCGCCTCCGGCCGTCGCCAAAAGTGAGCCGTCCGGACTGAGCGCCACGGCCGAGGGGCTGGAGAAGTCCGACTGCAGCGTCGCCACCACCTTTGGGGCGCCGCTAAAATCCCAGATTTGTCCCCGATCGCCCAACGTCGCGACCAGCACCGAATGCCCATCGCGAAGGAAGCGGAATTTGCTCACCCGATGCTCGCCGACTTTCCATTTGTGCGCGTCACCGCCCGCGAGCGGCACGATCTGCACGGTGCCATCCCAAAATCCAAGCCCAATCCAGTTGCCGTCGCGCGAGAAATCACCCGTAGTGATTCGCGAACCGCCATTCTGCGCGAACAATACCCTGCCGCTCGCGACGTCGACCACGCGGACGCTCTTGTCGTCGCAGAACGCTGCGACCGATTGGCCCGTCTGCGAAATCACCAGCTGGTCCGATTTGCACGGCAGCGTAACGCTCGCCACCTGTTTCACGTCCTCCGCGCGCACCGAAACCGCGCCAGTGCAACAACACAAAGCGAAGACCGCAGCCAGCGCGCGCCTCATGCTTTCTCCAGGACCACGTCGAAGTTCACCGCGGCGATCATGTGCGTGCCCGGGTCGCCCTTGATCATCACCGGACGGATCAGCTCGCGACTGGTGAGCAGCGGATCGACGCCGGAGTTCTTGTCGGGATCGCCTTTGAACACCGGATCGGTGGCGAAATAAAGCTGCGTGGTGAGCGGCTTGTGGCCGGGCGCGGTTACCAGGTAATGGACATGCTGCCCCACGCGCTGCGGATAGTGCCCCGGCATGACGGATTCGAACGCGTAACCGCCCTTGCCGTCGGGCTTCATGATCGCGCGATAGAGATAGCCTTCGTTGTCGTAGTGGCCCGCGTTGTCGGTCTGCCAGATCTCCAGCGTCGCGTCTTGCAAAATATTTCCGTTCACGCTGTAGATGGTGCCGTCAACGGCGAGAGGCATGCCCGGGTCGTTCGCGCCGCGAAGCGTTGTCCTGTGCGGCGCGTCGCGCTTGTAGAAAGGCCCGAGTTCGCACCACGGCGTGGGCGTCTTCGGTTTTTCGGCGTCATCCCACGCGCGCGCCAGCGCTGCGACCGGCATCGCGACGCCGGCGATGGTCAGCGCGCCCATCGCGACACACTTCTCCAGAAGCTCTCGGCGTTTCATCTCCATGGCGGGGGTGCTCCTTTGCGCGGGAGTATAGCTC
>JBEKJW010000162.1:0-10842 GCA_050011035.1 Candidatus Acidiferrales bacterium | reverse complement strand
CCGCGTTCGCAAAGACCGCTCGATCGTTTTCGGCGCAGGTCTGGTCACATCAAGCGACGTAGGCGACCTTGAAACCGTCGACATCGCAAAATCCGAAGCCACGGAAATTTTCGAGCGCCTCGGTCACCGCATGCGCGGGCTACATCCCGCACTCGCGAAGGTGAAACTCGTCCGCCACTGGGGCGGCCCCATCATGTTTCGAGACACGTGGAAGCCAGTCTTCGGCTGGCACCCGCACTCCGATCCGAAGCACCGCAACGGTCTCGTCGTCGGCGCGTTCGCCGGCCACGGCGTCGCACTGTCTTCGTATTTCGGTACGTGGGCGGCGGAAGTCCTGCTCGGAAAACGCACGCCGCCGAGGTGGGCAGGCGTACGCGGCACGCAGGTTCCCGATCCAGAGATGCGCCATCTCAACAAGGTCTGAGTCGCGCAGCCCGATAAAGGCTGACGGCGCGCGCGACGGGCGCTAGTTCAGCCTCAACCTCAGTTCTTCCGCGAATCCCTCCACCTGATTCATCGGCACGATCCGCACGCGCTGTTCAGTCAGAATCTGCGTGATGAATTCGTGCCGGCTGTTTCCCGGTTCAGGCGGAATCTCCGTAATCGCCGCGATTTCCGCGGCTGAGTCGCGCGCGCGTATCCGTGAAGCCGTATACGCCAGCACTTTCGCCTGTGCCGTGTCGCGTTTCAGCGAAACGCCGTGCACGAACCCGCGTACCCCGTTCTGATACCCGAAGTCGAGCCGGAACGGATCGCCTGGATGCGTGAAGCCATCCACGCGCACCCGCGTCTCCATCTTCCCGAGTATGCGGTGCCGCCAGAACACGTCGTTCACCTTCTCGCGTATGAAGTCGTGGATGGATTGCAGCACGCCTCCCGCGCGCCTCGAAGGCGGCGAAACGTGGATACGGTATATCCGGTCCATCTCAGCGTCGAAATTGTCAGCCAGCAGCCCCCGCCGCGGGCTGAGTTGCACCGCATTTGAAAGCGACTGGTCCAGCTTTTCGAGATACGTAGTGACTTCCGGAGCCGTCCCTCGTAGCCGCTCGCTCAACTCTCCCGGCAGCGCCCGCAGCAACTCCTGGTCGAGATCGGCATGAATTCTTGCGACGCGCGCCAGTTCCGGATCGGATTCGATCACCCGCGCCGCAAGCCGACCCGTGCGCAAATCTTCCAGGATCACGCCGATGTTCACCCACTCGTCCCGCTCCACATTCGGCGCATAGCGCAGTATCCGGTATCGAAAAGTCTCCTTAGGATTCTCCGGGTCGAGCTTCTCCAGATCCAACTCCGGCGGCCCGTTCATCGCGTTCATTTCTGCCTCCAGTTCGGAAACGGCTGCGCGCTCGACTTCCACGCCGAAACCACAAGCTCCCGGACCAATTTCTTCCGCCGCACCAGCTGCGCCAGCATCCGCTCGATCGCGTCGAAGTCGCCCTCGAACCACTCCGGCGGAATCGCGTTGTAGTCGCTGTCAAGATCGCTTTCGCTGATCCGCTCGACGCGCGCGATCCACGGCTCGAACGCGTCTTCGCCGCGCACCTGTTCGTACACGCGATGCCGCGCGTAAAGACCGCGAAGCGGCGCATCGGGAAAGTTCCATTCGCACGCGTTGAAACAAAATCCGTGGTCGATCATCTCCGCGCGGTAACGCTCTTCGTCGCGCTCGCGAAAGAAAATCGCCTGCCGCCCGTTCGTATTGCAGGTCCACTTGTCGAAGACCAGCACGCCGCAAAAATCGCCGAGGTTCGCCACTTCGCGCAGTTGTTCGTCCGGAAGGAAGTCGTACACCACGGTCTTCGCCGGCTCGCCGGGATATCGCGACCCGAACTGTTTCCCCGCGGAACAGAGCGCGCGCCCGCGCCCCAGATGGATCACCAACTCGTCCGTGTGCGCGATCAAATCTTCGCGCACCTCGATCACTTCCGGTTCTGGCGACGGCAGCCCAATCCTCCGCGCCAGCCTCGTACCGAGCAATTCGTTCGCCAGGATCCGTCGCCCCTGCGGGTTATTCTGAAACTTGACGACGTAATAGCCACCGTTCGAGCATCGCATCAGCTGCGCCTGCGCGCCGCCTCGCATCCGCTTCACCTGCTCGACTGCCAGCAGCATTCTGGACGCATACTAACGCCGCCACGCATCCTCAGCAGCAATAAAATGTTCTCCGATGCGGAACGTGCGCGAATCGGCAACGTCACCAAAGACGCGGAGCGCCCGCCGCCGATCTCGGTTTTCTACGTGAAATGTTTTGCCGTTTGTTTCATTCCGGATGTCCCGGCGCGTCGTGAAAAACAAAAACCGCCGCGCCATCCTTGCGGGCAACGCGGCGGCTCGAATTCTTGGTCTAAACTGGCCGTGCGAAAAGCAGCGAACTAGCGCTTCTTCTTTTTCTTCGCGGCCTTCTTGGGTTTCGCCTTGGCCTTCTTCTTTGCCGGCGCTTTTTTCTTCGGCTTGGCCTTGGGCTTTGCCTTCGCTTTGGGCTTGGCCTTTTTTGCGGCGGGCGCAGGAGCCGACCGGCGTTCCGCCGCGGCCGGTTCCTCTTCTTCCTCGTCGGAACCTTCTTCGATGACGATCTCTTCTACCTCTTCCACGGTCTCGTCGTGAGGATGGGTTTCGAGGCTTTCCTCTTCTTCCTCTTCGAAGTGCGGCAGTTCGTCGTCCTCTTCGTCGTGCAGCTTGCCGTTGAACATCGAAATCCTCCTGGGTCCCGGCCTGAAATTCTTATCAGTACACGGCGCTTATAAATGGTGTATCGAAACTTTGTCAAGAGCGCAAGCAAGGAAACGTCCGATTTCGCGAGATTTTTTGCGAAGCGGAAGGGGAAGCGCGCAGGAGCCTAGGCATGCAAGCGTTCAACCCATTGATAATAAGTCGTTTAAGATTGAGTCGCGCTGAGTGGATTCTAGCGCCGGATCGTAAGTACGTCGCCCGCCTTGAGCGGCTCGTCGTTAAGGAAGGGATTGTCCGCCCGCAGGTTATCCACGGTCGTATTGAAGGCATGGGCCACGCTGTAGAGCGTCTCGCCCTGCCGTACCTTGTGCTGCACCGTCGTGCCCGTATGCGTCGTGCTGGAGACGTTCTGGACGCTCGCATCCGTCGCCGCCACTGACGCCGATTTCGGCCTCGGCGCTTGCCCATCCGGCGTGATGCCGCCCTCGTAAATCCGCAGGTGCGAGCCCCGCGGCACCGACGAGCCCCGAATCCGGTTCCACTTCTTCAACTCGGGCACGGTGACGTCAAAACGGTCCGCAATGCTCTCGAGCGTGTCCCCACGCGAAACCGTGTAGTGCACCAGCTTCACCGTCTGCGGTGCCGTCGGTACGTTCAGCAGGAAGCCCGCCGGAACAACGGCATGGCTCTCCAGGTGATTCGCCGATTCGAGCGCTGCCACCGTCACGTGATAGTGACTCGCGATGTCGCCCAGCGTCTCACCCTGCGTCACGGTGTGCAGCCGCCAGCTGGTCCATTTGTCTAACGGCACTTGATGGATCACGCCTTCGAACTTCGTCCCCGTGCCTTCCGGCAGCTTGAGTTCCCAGTTCGGATCGTTCGGCGTCACGTTGCGCAGCAGCTCGGGATTGAGCTCGCGCAGATCGTAAACATCGGTTCCCGTCGCATCGGCCACCAGGCGCAGGTCAATCGAATGTCCGAGCTTCACCACGTCGGTCATCGCCGGTTTGTCCGGCGCAACTTCCACGCCGTAAATCGCGGGATCCTTGCCAACGAGCGCCAGCGCGATAATGATCGGCACGTAATTCTGAGTCTGCTTGGGCAGCGCGTGTAGCCGCTGCAATTCCCAGAAGTCCGCGTAACCGGTGCGCTCGATGCCCTTGGTCACGTTCATCGGGCCCGAGTTGTACGCAGCCATCACCAGATACCAATCGCCGAACATGTCGTACAGGTCGCGCAAATGGCGTGCCGCCGCCCGCGTCGCCTTCTCAGGATCGCTGCGTTCATCCACCCAATACGTTCGGTCGAGGTTGTACTCTTCGCCTCGGTACGGCATGAATTGCCAGATGCCGCGCGCGCCCTTGTTCGAAACCGCCACAGGCTGAAACGCCGATTCCGCCTGCGCCAAATACATCAGATCCAGCGGCACGCCCTCTTCCTTCAGCACGCGGCGGATCATGTCTGTGTAGCGGCCGGACCGGTCGATGCCGTGCGCCACAGTCGCGCGGCCCTTGGGCGAGGAAAAGTAGCTGAGGTATTGCAGGACCGAATCGTTTACCGTGAGCGGCAGATCGTGCGGCACGCGCATGATCTCCTGCTCGGCGCGCGTTGCTAGGCGCGGGTCGCCTGGCGGCAGCGTCATCGAAGCGAACGCATCCAGAGGGTTCGCCGGAGTCTGCGCCGTCTCGTCCTCTTCGTCTGCCGACTCCTGCTCCGCGTTCACCTCGTAGGAATGCAGCGATTCGCCCACTTGGTCGAGCAAGTCAGATAGCCGTCGGTCGGAGTCAGGCTGGAAGCCGCTCGCCTGGACCATCGCGATAATCGCGTTGTAGTCGGCGTGCGCCCTTTCGAATTGTCCGGCTTTGTATTCTTTCTGTGCGGCGTCAAAGCGCGCTTGCGCTCGTTCCACCAGTATGTCGATCCGCGGGCGGGTATCCGTCAGCGCGAGCAGGGAAGGACGGTTCGAGTACAGCGGAAGTTCGATCGTGGCAAAGTCGGCGGTCGGAGCGGGCGCCAACGCCGGCGCGTGCGCCTTGGCATGCTGCGGTGAAGCGGATTCCTCGCAGCTGCTCAGAACCAGCGTCCCTGCGATCAGCGCAGCCCAAACTATCGCTTTCGAGCGCATCAATCGTTCTCTGCCCCTCGAATCTCTATCGGCTGGGCCGGGAATCTCCCTTGACTTGCGAGAGCAAGGAAAACCGTGGCGCTGCCGGACTGGCACAAGCTCTAGTACTCGCCTGCGCCGCATCGCAAAAGCTTACGGGCTCGTTTCGACCGGGTCAATGGGCTTACCGTACCCGTCAATGGCAGAAACGGGACATTGAGTATCACAAAAAATCGCCCCTAAACCCCTGCTTCTGGATGGGCTTATAGCATCAAGCGGCGGCCGGCGTCCACGCCACGCTCACTGGTAAGGTGGCAGGCCTACTTGCTCCACCATCTTCTGAAACGCGGGATCGGAGCGGTATGGAGCGAAACTCTCGTCAATGCGGATCGCGATCATCCGCTCATCGTGCTTCGCGAGCGCTTCCGCCAGGTATTTCATCGCGGCTTGCTTGTCGCCAAGCTCCGCAGCGGAATCGGCCATCATGTAGGGCGAGTATTTGCCCTCGGCATAGAGTTTCTGCTGCGCAGCGATCATCGCTTTCAGCATTCCTTCGCGCCCGCCCGAGGCGAAGCCCTTCTCGGCTGCGTCGGACACAGTCGCTAGTCCATCATCCTTGATTAGCTCGGCGTACTTTCTCGTTTCCCTAATCGCGGCAGAATAATCCTTCTGGCGGAAGTACAGCCCTGAAAGATAGCTGTGTGGCGAAAGGAAGTTGGGGTCGGACGTTTCGAGTTCCTTCTCGAGCTTGATCGCGTCCTCGCGGCCCGTCACGTACTCGAGAATTGCGCCTTTATCTGCTAGCGCCGAAATGGAAGACGGATCGAGCTTCTGCGCGATCTCGATCTGTTCGAGCGCCTCTTTGAATCGACCCATGTGCATCAGGGAAGTCGCGTACCAGTGGTGCGCGACCACTGAATTTGGATCGAGCTCGATTGCGCGCTTGAATTCGCGCTCGGCATCCTTGGCGTCCCACGACCAATAGAAGTCGACGAAGGCGAGGGAACTGTGTGCGCCCGAAAGTGAATCGTCCAGCGCGATGGCGCGCTCCGCGGCAGCCTTCGCTCGCGGGTACGCCTGATCCGGCGGCATCTTGGTGTACTCGCGCAGCAGGTTGTAGCAATCCGCCAGGCCCACGTACGCCGGCGCATAGTTCGGGTCCCGCACGATCGCTTGCGTGAAGTAGTCGACAGCCTGCGTGAGCCCTTCCGGCGTGCGCTTGTGCCAGTAGTAGATTCCGCGAAGATACAGGTCCTGCGCCTGCGGATCGACCGCCCTCGCACTCGCTTTCGTCGTGGCCAATCCGCCGGCTTTGTAAATCCACAAGCCGCCGAGAAGCCCCGCAAGCACTACACCCGCAGCTACAAAAATCCATGGCCGCTTGTTGCGTTTCTCTTCGACGATGGTTGTTTCGAGGTTTTCGGAGGGAACTACGATTTCAGTGGATGTCGCACCCGTATCGTTCGCTGGAGTTTCGGCGACCGTCTCGTCCACCGGCGTTGTAACCGAAACCCGCGTGTCGGCCGTCTTCAGCCATTCCGCCAGTTCGCTCGTGTAAGCGTATACGCTCCCACGGCCGCTGCCCGGAACCCGGTGCACCGGTAACCCACGCTGATCTTCCCAACGCTTTACGGTCCGCTCGTCGCGTCCAAAGAACGCGCCGATTTCCTTCCAGGTGTCCAGCCGCTGATCGGTTCGCCGTTCGAACCGTTTCCCTGGAGGATTCTCAGACCTTTGGCCGGGACGTTGCTGCTCATCGTTATACTCGCCCATTTCCCTAGATGTCCCGACTTGTCCCTAACTGTCGATTGCCGAGGCCGCTTTGCGCAGATTATAACCCGTAAATGAGCTTTACCACGGCGTACTTCTGCCTTCAGGCTGGACCCCGCCCCGGGCATACCCTGACTCGCCCGTTCTCCGCCCTCGCTGCGTGGGAAGGCGGCACGGCCGCGTCTCACCATTCGACTCCGCCAGTCGGACGTCTGGTTGCTTCGGCCCTCGGTAGGTTTGGAAGGATCCGGCGGTAATCACCGGGAGAAATGAAAAACACGCTCAAAAAAGTCGCGGTGCTATCTGCGCTTCTCGTCCTGGGCGCGTTGCTTGTCCTGGCCGTGTTTCACCGTGAGCCCAAGCCGCCGGCGCTATCGCGCAAAGCTCACGAACGCATCGAAGCGCTCGACGATGCCTTGAGAAACGGCCTGATCTCTCGCACCGAGCACGACCGCCGGGTCGCGCAAATTCAATCTGCCGACACGCCGCCACCCGACGCAGGCGAGCCCGACGAGGACGACGAGCCGCCCCCGGCTACTTCCGCGCCGGCGCCCACGAGCTCGCATTAGCACCGCGCCTGCGCTCTACGCGAGCGCTTGCCTCAAATCTTCAATCAAATCGTTCGCGTCTTCGAGTCCGATCGAGACGCGCACCGTTCCCGGTTCGATTCCCGCCGCCTTCAATTCCGCGACAGTCATGTTGTAATGCGAGGAATACACGGGCAGCAGCACGAGCGATTCCACGCCTCCCAAACTTGCCGCGAGTAGAAAGACGCGCGTGCGCTCGCAGAACCGCCGCGCCGCCGCGAGCCCGCCCTTCATATCAAACGCCAGCATCGCGCCGAATGCCTTCATCTGCCGCTTCGCCAACTTGTGATCGGGATGCGAGGCAAGACCGGGGAAGTGTACGCGGCTGACTTTTGGGTGCTTCTCCAGAAATTTCGCCACGGCCATCGCTGTGCGGCACTGTTTCTCCATGCGAACTTCCAGAGTCTTCATTCCGCGGATCAGCAGGAACGCGACCTCCGGGTCCATCGAGCCTCCCAGATAGATCACCATTTGCCGCGCATTCTCGACCAGCGCCTTCTTTCCCGCCACGGCTCCCGCAAGAATGTCCGAATGTCCCGCGAGGTACTTCGTCGCGCTGTGCAGCACGAGGTCGAATCCCAGCGCGACCGGTTTCTGTAGCAGTGGGCTTGCGAACGTATTGTCGATCAGCGACACCAGATCCCACTCTTTCGCGAAACTGATCGCGCGCTTCAAATCGACCACGCGCAGCGCAGGGTTCGTCGGCGTCTCGATATATAGCGCCTTGGTTCGCGGCGTCACCAGCTTCTCGAGGCCGGCCAGATCGGTCCCGACGAACTTCACCTTAATTCCCATTCGCGGAAAGATGTCGCGCATCAGCCGGTACGTCCCGCCGTAAAGTGAAAGCGTTGCGATCAGCTCATCCCCGGCCTTCAGCACGCCGAGCAGCGCGCTCGAGATCGCCGCCATGCCCGATGCCGTCACCAGCGCATCTTCGGCTCCTTCGAGCGCCGCTATTTTTTTCTCCGCCACCGTCAGCGTCGGGTTGCCGTACCGTGTGTAGATGTAGAACGAGCCTTTGCCCTCGGCCCACAGCTTCATCTCTTCCGTGTCGGCGAATGTAAACGTCGAAGTGCGCGAGATCGCGGTTCCCACTGGTCCGGCAAGGCGGAATTTCTCTTGGCCGGCGTGAATTGCCAGCGTGGAATCGGCGAGCTTGCGCGAGTGCGTTTGCTTTTTCATGCCGGCGAGCTTGCTCCACCAGCCGCGCGCCCGGCAAGCCCCAAATTGATTGAGGCGCCGTAGGTTATGGTCGCTCAAAAACGTGCTTGACAGGCCGCGTTCCACTAGTACAATACTGACAGAGTCATGAATGACCTATTGATTCTCGCGCTGCTCCTCCAGGGTCCCAAGCACGGCTACGCCCTCAAAAAAGGCGCCGCCATGATCTTTGGCCCGCGAGATATGCACAACAATTTGGTCTACCCGCTCCTCCGCCGCTTCGTCGCCCAGAAGTGGGTCAGCGTGAAAACTGCGAAAGGAGAACGCGGCCAGACTCGTCAGGTGTATTCGCTCACGCCAAAGGGCCGCGAAGCGCTCGTCGCGCGTCTCCGCGAATTCACGCCGGTCGAGGCAGAATCGATCGAGCAGTTCAGCGTTCGCGTTGGCCTGTTCGACATTCTCAGGGCAGAAGAACGCATCGCGATCCTCGACCAGCGGAAGTCCCATCTCGAGGAGCGCGCATCCCGCCTTAACGCGTTCGAGCAGCGTCCCGATATGAGCGGATTTCCGGGTCAGGTGGTTTCGTTTCTCACAGGCAGCGCACAGTCGGAACTCGCTTGGATCGAAAAGCTGCGCAAGCTCGCTGTCGTGCCGACCGAAAAATCCGCGAGCCGCACAAGGAGCAAATCGTCATGAGCATCGTCGTGAGCGACGACCTGTCCGTCGTCTTTTTCGTGTTTCGAGCCGTTATGGATCTCTTTTGGTTTGCCGCCGGCCTTTGTCATTGTGCGGCACTTGCCGTGTTCCTTGTTGCATCTTGAGTTGAAAGGAACGAGCCGTGAATATCCTTTCGCGTTTGAATCCAGCTACATTCGGACCCTTCCAATGGATCAATGTCGCGTGGCTCGCGCTCACTCTCTATTGGGTAATCACGTGGTTCAGCGCCAAGAGACCGGCGCGCGCCGAATCCTCGCGCGAGCGCTGGACGCATCTCGCATTTCTGCTGGTAGGCGCGATTCTGCTGATGAAAGACGACTGGCCGTGGCCGCTCCTCCGCGTTCGGCTCTATCCCTATTTGCCATGGATCGCATGGACCGGCGCCGCCCTCGCGCTTTTCGGCGCCGCCTTTGCGATCTGGGCGCGCATTACGATCGGCAGCAACTGGAGCGCTGAAGTTCAGATCAAGGAAGGCCACCAACTCATCCGCTCCGGCCCCTACAAATTCATCCGCCACCCGATCTATACCGGAATTCTGCTTATGCTCGTCGGCGACGCCCTCGCGCTCGGCGAAGTTCGTGGAGTTCTCGCATTCGTTCTCATCACGATCGGCTTCGCACGGAAAGCCAGGAAAGAAGAATCGTATCTAGCGAGCGAATTCGGCCCCGCGTTTGACGAGCACATTCGCCGCACCGGCTTCTTTCTTCCGCGTTTCTCCTGACTTTCGCCTCGCCACGCCGGTCGGTTTTCGCCTTCCATTTGCTGGCGTTTACGTAGCGAAAGCCCGCAAATCGAAGGGCCCCGCCCCTTTTTCGTGCCATGCTGTACCCAGGCATCCTCGTCAATTTCCGCGAAGTTCAAACTGTGGGTGAGGGGATTATGCGAAAGCGACTCAGCGGAATTCTTGTGCTCATGGCGTGCACGGCCAGCCTGTCGGGCTGCGCATTCATCCATTACACCGGCCCCTGCTTCGGCGTCGGATGCCCCGCAGGTACGCCCGGCGAAAGCAGCCAGTACAAAATGGGCGAAGGCCCCAAAGCCGCTCCGCCCCAGGCGAATGCCCAGGCCCAGCCACAGCAGCAGTCTCAGCCGCAGATGCAAAATCAATCGTCGGCGCAGATCGCCAACGCTCCGGCTAAGAATTCGAATTCGCCAGCGTCGCTATTCGGCCGCCTGAAAGCAAAATTCTAACCAGCTCCGCAGATTCAACCGGAACGCCGCCGGACTTCGCCCGTGTGTGCCTAGGTCGCCCACCAAAGCGGGCGCTGTAACATAGACTCTTGAGTCTGTGCGAGACCCACTCTCAGTGGGTCGCGGGTTGAGCCATCCCAATCCTGGCAACCTCCAAGAGCTTGGCTCGGTCACCACAACCGAGAAAGTAAGTGGCACAGGCCGGCTGTCGCCTGTGGTGGGGCTACCGATGCACCGGTGCAGGGAAGACTTTGAACTTTCCCTGTGTATCCACGAACCCGTAAGCCATCCGCGGCGTGTTGAACGCCGCCCCCGGATTCCCATCTCGATCCAGCAAAATCAGTCCACCCGTCGTATGCGCCCGATGCGCCAGCTTCCTCACACAAGCATCCGCCACAAACTGCGCCGTGTGCTGCGATCCATCGCCCGCCACGAGCGCCGCCGCCTTGGCCGCCGATGCGCTCACTCGCACCGACTTCACATTCGCGCGCCGTTTGCGCGACGAACTCCCCGCACTCTCCGCCGCTCCGAGTAAGTCCGCCGCCATCTTGGCCATCACGATTTTCATGATGCCTTCGCCGTGGCCCGTGCACGAAATTCCGCCCGCCTCCTGGTCCGCGTAGCATCCGCAGCCGATCAGCG
>JBEKJW010000161.1:0-14346 GCA_050011035.1 Candidatus Acidiferrales bacterium | reverse complement strand
ACGGAGACGGAACGTTCCAGTCGCCCACGACGGTAACCCTGACCGGCAACATTCTGCCGTCCGGCAGCGGCTATGGCGCTCCGCTGGCATTCGCGGATTTAAATGGCGATGGGAATGTGGACATCGTGGCGAGCGGTTCATCGTCGGACGGGACTACTCCAACCCTCGCCATCGCGCTGGGAAATGGCGATGGATCGTTCAAACCGGCGACGACGTTCACGTTCGAAGGATTCGGCTACACGGGTAGCCCGGTGCTCGCGGATTTTACCGGCGACGGAAAGACGGATCTGGCTTTGCCGGGCGCAATCGAGGGCGGCGGCGGGATTTATCCCGGAAACGGCGATGGCACCTTTCAGTCTATCGCGAATAGCGACGGAACGATCTCTCCACCTCAGCAGCTTGTCCTGGCGTTGATTGGCGGCGGGGTTGCGGCCGCTCGTCGCTCAACCCGTCGACCGTCGGCGCAAGTGTGACTTTCACCGCGACTGTGACTTCGACGACGGCAGGAACTATCACGGGCACCGCAACGTTCCTCGACGGCGCGACGCAAATTGGGACCGGCACAGTCGGTGCGGGCGGCGTTGCTACTCTCACTACGACTACGCTCGCGCAAGGCACACACTCGATCACCGCGCAGTACGGCGGCGATTCGAACTACAGCGGCAGTACTTCGCCGGCCGTCTCGCAGGTGGTGAATGCCGCGGCAGGGAAGGCGACAACATCGACGGCGCTTACGTCGTCGCTGAATCCGTCGACGACTGGTGCAGCGGTAACGTTTACAGCGACGGTGACCTCGGCGACCGCCGGCACAATCACCGGTACGGTGAACTTCCTCGATGGTGCGACGCAGATTGGCACCGGCACAGTGGGCGCTGGCGGCGTTGCTACGCTCACTACAACCACGCTCGCACAGGGCACGCAGTCGATCACCGCGCAGTACAGCGGCGATTCGAATTACGCTACGAGCACCTCACCCGCTGTATCGCAAGTGGTGAATGCGTCCGGGAAGGCCAGCACGACCACGGCTCTTGTGTCGTCGCTCAATCCATCGACCGTGGGTGCGGGTGTGACTTTCACGGCGACGGTGACTTCGTCGACGGCGGGATCGATCACCGGTTCGGTCTCGTTCTACGACGGCGCGCAGCTGCTCGACACTCCCATCACGATGACGGGTAACATCGCCAGTTATACCGACACGAATCTGGCGCAAGGCACGCACACGATCACCGCGGTGTATAGCGGCAACTCGAGCTACGCAACCTCGACTTCGTCTGCCGTGTCGCAAGTCGTGAACGCATCGGGAAAAGCGTCGACCACGGTGGCGATCGCTTCGATCCAGAATCCCTCGGTGTATGGTTACACGGTCGGGTTCAATATTACGATCACGTCGCCGACGGCAGGGGCCATCACCGGCACTATCACGCTCTACGACGGTACGAAATCCCTCGGCTCGGGAGCCGTCTTGCCCGGAAACGTGTCGAACATTTTCACGTCCACTTTCAACGTCGGCGCAAACTCGATGACTGTTCAATACAGCGGCGATTCGAACTATGCGCCCAGCACGTCGCCGGCCCTGATTCAAAACGTCACGATCGCACCGACCACGACCGCGCTTGCTGCGTCGCCAACGTCGGGCCCGGCCGGGACGAGCGTACTGTTCACCGCGACGGTGACGACGGGTGGCGCGCTCCCGCTCGCCGGCACGATGAACTTTCTGGATGGTGCGACGAATATCGGTAGCACGAACGTAGCCGCGAACGGTGTCACCACGTTCCAGACGGCGATACTCGCGGCCGGGGCGCACTCGATTACCGCTCAGTATGCGGGCAACGCGGACTATTCGCCGTCCACATCGAGCGCCGTGCAAGTAACGATCGCGGCGACTGGGACGTTCACACTGTCTGCGAATCCCGCGTCGCTCACCGCGACGAAGTCGATGCCCGGAACGACAGTGATCACCGTCACGCCCGCGAACGGCTTCAACCAGGCGGTATCGCTGTCGTGTTCGGGGCTGCCGAGCGGGTTTAGCTGCACGTTTGGCCCGCCGACGGTGACGCCGAATGGCGCGCCCGCCACCTCGACGCTAACGATCACTGATGGGTTGGCGCCGGGCAGCGCCCGGCGTTCGGTCGCGGCGATGGCGCCGGCTACGGGCAGCGGGCCGGGCGGCCTCGGCGGCCGATCGATGATGCCGGGGCGCATGTACGCGTTCGCATTTGCGGGCGAACTCGGGCTGCTCGGGCTGCTGTTCGTGCGGCGCAAGCGAGTGCTTGCACACGGTACAGGGCGGCTCGCGTTTGCGGTACTCGTGTGCGCCGCGGCGATCACGGTAATGGCGGGTTGCTCGGGCAGGCAGCCGACGCAGAGCGCGACGATCACCGTGACTGGCACAGCGGGAACTCAAACCGCCACCACCACGATCGCCGCTACGTTGCCGAACAACTAACCACAGCTCCGAAGCATTTCTGTGACGCCCAGTCTCGTTCGCGGGCGTGAACGAGACTGAACACCCGGCGCGCTCATCTTTAGAGCGCGGCGGCGAGCCGCCGCTTTCGCCACGCACGCCGGCCTCTCTTGTAGGCTGCCTCGTTCGCTTCCGCTTTGCGCCCCGCAAATCTCACCGCATCGAAATTTTCATTGGACCAATTTCGCCGTGCACTGAATACTGGATGGAGGAGATTTTGCATGGCGCTGATTGCAATACTGGGGACGCTCGCGGCGATTTGCACCACGGGCGCTTTCGTCCCGCAGATCATCAAGATTCACAAGCAGGGTGGGGAAGACCTCTCGTACGGAATGCTGGGCGTATATCTCGGCGGCGTGTTGCTGTGGCTGGCGTACGGGCTGGAGCTGCACGCGCAAGCTGTGATTTGGGCGAACACGACGGCGGCGATTCTCGTTTTTATCGCGATCGTGATGAAGGCGATGCACTCGACGCGCGTCGCGCGTGAACGCGATGCCGCGTATCGCGCGACGCACGCGGAGATGCCCGCTGGTGTTCCGGATCTAGTCGCTCCGGCAGTGAAAGCCCCGGCCTTCAGCTCGAATGCTGCACCGGTGAGCGATATCACGGCGCGCGCGATCGATGGCGTTCGACGTGGCGCGCGACGACCGCGTATCGCCGTCGATATGGATGAAGTGATCGCCGACGCGTTCGGCAAGGTCTTGAGCACGTTCAACGAGAAGACCGGCAGCAACATCACGCGCGAGGACGTCGCCGAAAAGGGCTTCGAAGGTACGATGCGAAGCACGCTCACGCCCGAGATGTTTGCCGAATACGAACGCCTTTGCCACACGGGGGATTTTTTCGCCGACCTGGAGCTGATGGAGGGAAGCCAGGAGGCGCTGCGCCAGCTCTCCGAGCACTACGAAATCTTCATCGCGAGCGCGGCGATGGACGTGCCGTCTTCATTCGACGCGAAATTCAAATGGCTGCAGCGGCACTTTTCGTTCATTCCGCCGAGCCACTACGTTTTCTGCGGAGATAAGAGCATCCTGCTCGCGCTCCCCACAATGCGCGGCGCGATGCTCCGTTGCGCGCAGACACCTGGGCCGACGTGGTGCGCATACTCACGACCGCGCGCATGGAAACCGAAGCCTCCAGCGCCGCTACCTCGGGCTGACTCAGTACTTCACGGGAACATCGGACGTCGAATCCTCTAAAGCTCTGCTATAATCTTCTGTAGCTTGCAGGCTACAAGTCACGGGTAACCTATGGAGCCCAGGCCCCGGATTATCGAGATGTATATCGCGCCGGGCGGCGAGTGTCCGTTCCGCGAATTTCTCGACGGTCTCGACAATCAGCCTGTTCAATCACATTTGCTCGCGCGATTGGCGCGTTTGAGGCAGGGCGGCTTTGGCGACTGGAAACCGCTCGACGACGGAGTCAGTGAGTTGCGAGTCCATCACGGCCCGGGCTATCGGCTGTACTTCGGGATCGACGGCGATACCGTCGTGATGCTGTGCGGCGGAAAAAAGAGCCGCCAGAACAAGGATTTGGCGCGCGCGAAAAGATTCTGGAGGGACTACTGTGAGAAATAAGACTGAAAGTTACAGCGAATGGCTTCATGGAAAACTCACCGACCCGAAACGGGCGGCCAACTATTTGAACGCCGCCGCTGAAGATTCGAGCGAGGCGTTCCTTGTCGCGATGCGGGATGTCGCGGAGGCCCACAAGATGTCCAAAGTCGCGCTGGGCGCCGAGGCGAATCGCGAATCGCTTTACAAAACACTCTCCGTAAACGGCAATCCTCTCCATGAGACGCTGAGGAATATCCTGCGCGTGTGCGGCTTGAGGTTCACCGTCGCGCCCGATAACAAGATTCGACTCGCTACGCGGCGCCCCCGCAAAATCGTTCGGCCTGCAACGCGAACTCGGGTCGTGGCGCGGGCTCGTCGCAAGTAGCCGGCGCTTGGCGCGTGGTGCTGTTCGACCTGCGACTATTCGATCGTGAACGTTGCGCCGCGAACCGCGGTTACCGCGCCGGCGTTGTCGCCGGCTTGCATCAGTAGCGCGTAGTCGCCGGGCACGAGAGTATCCACCGGCACCTTCAACGCGATCGAGACGACTGGATTGCCCGCCTGCACGAACGATGTGACGTCAATCGGCGCCGTCGAGTACACCACCTTCTTCGTCTTCACGTCCTGGATCACATACTTCAATTTAACGAGTGCCTTCGCCGGCGGGGTGGTCGTAGCAGCGACCGCCGGCGCAGCAGCCGCAGAAGGTGCGCCGGCATCAGTGTTGCTTGGCGCTGCACCGGGAGCGGGAGCTGCACTCGGCGTGGAACCGCTCGCGGCCGGTGGTGCGGCAGGATCACCCGGCTTCGCGCTCGTCAAACTCGGTGCGACCTCAGACGAGCCGAGCTGCGGCACATAGACCTGCGCGTAGAGGCCGACTGTATCGGTCTTCTTAAAGTGGTTGGTGCTTGACGGCATGAGCTGCATGCCTTTTACGATCAGCGGCACTTTGTCGGCGAGCAATTGCGAATCGAGCGTGTCGTTGTCGTCGGTGAGCTTCGCCATCTGGTTTGAGAGCACCGGGCTGCTGAGCGCGATTTTCTTCCCGTCGAAGGCGTCGACGTTGAGCGGCGATTCGAGCTTGGCGAATTTGTCAGGCCCGCCGCCGACGACCAGCGTGAAATTATACTTTCCCGGCGCGACGAGAAACTGGTTCTCGTATTGCATCGGCTTTTTCTGAAACGCGTCGTAGTCGTCTTTTTCCAGGTCCATCGTCACTTCATCGCTGAAGTGCGCGGCTACGGTGCCGTCGGGCAGCTTGGCGACGCCGAGAATATTCACGTCGGCGTGATACTTGCCTTTTACCTTGTTGAAGACGATGTCCGAAGCCGGAAGCTGTGCAGCCACGTCGACACGCGCTTCGTTGGCCGCGGTGTAGAAGTACGGAACTTCGAACGAACCGTTCGCGACGGCCGCTTCGCCACTCGCTCCCGCCGCAACTGCCGCCGTGTTCGCCGCCGGAGTTCCGGACGTCGAGTG
Source organism: Candidatus Acidiferrales bacterium (assembly GCA_050011035.1). GTDB lineage: Bacteria > Acidobacteriota > Terriglobia > Acidiferrales > UBA7541 > Palsa-295. The sequence continues at coordinate 8,847 of JBEKJW010000161.1, read as the reverse complement.
CGCCTCCAGTTCGTCTTCAATGGGCTTCCCGGCGAGCAGGTCGTTGGACTTCACATTGCAGTAGCCGCTGCGCGCGCGGACGTTCATTCCGGAACGCTCGACCTTCACCTTCAGCGTGTGGCAGCTTCCTTCCGGCGAATCGGTAGGAACGTAGCCGAGCAAATAGTATTCGTCCTGCTCGCTCGCGATTTTCTGCAAGCCGCCGAGCAGGTCGTTGGTATTCAGAATCGGAAATCCGCCCGTGCCTTCGGCCAGCATATACATCACTTGCTGGTTGGTCGCGGCGCTGGCCGGCATGTGCGGCAGAAGCGCGCGCGCCTGATTGATTTGGTTGTAGTAGTTGCTGTTGTTGATGTTGCCGCCGCCAACGCCGCGCGTGCCGCCGCCGCCCGTTCCGGGGCTGCCGCCGCCGCCCGTTCCGGGGCTGCCGCCGTGACCGGTGCCGCCTCCCGTTCCTCCGCCGGTCCCGCCGCCAGTGCCGCCACCTGTGGTGCCACCACCACCGCCGCCGGAGTGACCGCCGCCACCTCCGCCGCCACCGTGTTGCGGCGCGGCGAGCAACAGCAAGTTCGATTGATGGCGTTCGCGCTCGCCATAAATCGCGTGGCGCAAATTCGGATCGCGATCGCTTGCGATTGCTCCGCAGCCGATGCGATACAGCCCGTTCGCCGAGCGCGTCACGCAGCGCAGCGATCCGGACGAGTCGACAGACACCGCGCGGACGCGACCGCTCTTCGCGACCGCGACGCGGCCCAATTCTTCGTTCGAGTTGCGCGAGCGCAGCGACGAGAGACGAATCTTCGCGCCATCGTCAGCGCGTGGCACGACGTTCTTAGACATCATCGTAGTCAGCCCACGCACATCGACTGGATAGACCGCAACGTTGGCTTTGTTGCACGCATCCACAGTCGCAGTAAGTTCAGACATGCGCTCCGGCGACAACCCGAATCCCGCCGTAAATAGAATCAAACTCTTCCGGCCCGGTACTTCAGAAAGGTTTTTCGCGACGTTGCGAATGGAAAGCAGCAATGTGTACGCGCCGAATTCCGCCGCCGCGTTTCCGATACTCTGCAAGCCGGGGTTCACCATGCCGCCGGTGGAAGCCGCTTCGTTCGGCGATGTCGCCGAGGTATGAATGCCGGACACCGCGTCCTTCAGCTTGGCCACATCCGTCGTGAAATTTTGTGCGACGTTCAACGTGCCGCCGAAATCCATCACCGCCATCACGCGATCGGGTCCGGCGTTTGCGTCGATAAATTTCATCGCTGCGGCGCGCGCCCGCGGCTGGTCGCTCAGATCCATCGAGGAGTTATCGAAATAGAGCACCATGTAATGCCGCTGCGCCTGGAGCGGCGAGCTGGGGTCGGCGCCAAACGTGAAGCTGTTGACCGGCTCTTCCTTGTTGTCTTCCCATACTTTGAATTCTTCTTTCTTCAGGTCGCGGACGTAGGTGCCCTTTTTGTCGGTGACAATCACGTCCACGCGCACTTCGCGCGTTTCGCTTTTCAGCGCCGGGCCGTGGAGCGGCACCTGTTGCGCGGGAGCCTGCGCCTGTTGGGACTGTTGCGCGCCCGCGCTCGCGGTAGGCGGAGCGGGGGATTGCGCGGCCGGAGCCGCACTTTGCTGCGATCCGCTCTGCTGCGCGCCAACGAGGACCGCGCCGGAAAGAATCAGGACGGTTGCGATAAATGCGCCTTGTATCGTTTTCATTTTCGTTGCCCTCTTCGAAAGCGCGGCCCACCCGCGGCCTTCGACGCACATGTAACCGCCGGTCTCGGCCGTGCAGCGCACGAACCGGGCGGTTTTCTCGCCCGCCGCGTCCACTACCGAAAAACTCTACGGTATTTCCACCACGCCATTCTTCGAAGCGATCGACGCGCCCTTCGTATCCCGCACCACCAGCCGCACAAGGTATCCGCCCGACTTCACATCGAAGCTCGATTTGATCGTTACGCCGCTCTGCTCGAGTTTCGCGAGCGTGGGGTCTTTCAGCCGCATCTCCAGCGTTTTTTCGTCGCCCTCGATAAAGTTTCCATTGCGGTCGAAAAGTGCCGCGACGATCGTCAGATCGTCCCAGTGGCGCCCGTCGCGCTCGTCGAACCGCACAGCGCCCACATCCACGTGCGTCAAAACTGAAAGTTTCGCGTTGCCCGTTCCGGTCATGAAATATTGCAGGTGCAACTGCACGGGGAACGACGCCTGCTCTTCCTGCGAAAACACGGCGTCTTCGATGTCCTGCTTGACGAGGTCTCCCGGCGTGACGTCCTTCTTCGGCGCGAAAAATCCGCGGCGCGCCTGCAGCGAGTAGTGCTCCTTGCCGGTCAGCTTCACTTTGATCGAATGGAACTTCCCATCGTTCTTCAGTCCTGAAGGCGAGTAGGCGAGCAGGTAGGAAACTTCGGGTTTGCCCGCGGTCTGCACCAGGCCGGCGTAGAGATCGTTGTTATTGAGGAACGCGATGCCGCCCGTGCCGGCCGCGAGGTCGCGCATCACGTCGTCGTTCGCTTGCGCGCTCAGCGTCCGGTACATCGAAGCGATTCCGGCCGTGCGCGACGAAGCATATTGCGGCACGTCCTGCGTGATGTCGCCAATCGGGTCGACGGTAAACAAGCCGCGCGCATCGAGCGTGTTGATAAAAACGTTGGAGTGCTCCGCGCGGTCAATGATGTCCGACTCCTGATTCTGAAACGTGGTGATCAAAAATCCCGGCGAGACCAGCACGATGGAGCGCTGGCCCGGCAGCGCGGAAAGCCGCCGCAACACTTCGTCGATCCTTCGCAATGCGTACTGCGTTTGCAGGTCACCCGCCATCAGCACCTGTTGCGCTGTGGAGTACACCATCGACTGCGCTTGCGCTTGTGCGGCCTGCTGGTTCGGCATGTTCGCGGTGAGGCAGGCGACCGCGTCCTGAATCGCAGCGCTCTCGGCGATCTGGTCGTGCTGGTTCTGAATCAAATCGGCTTCGTAGTGATCCATCGGCGGGCACTGGCCCGGTGCGTTGATCACGAACGCGCCGACGGGGCGCGGCATCAGCGCGTTGATCGCTTTGTGAATCGCGGCTGGATCGTCGGTGAAGTCGGACTGGAATTGGCCGGACATGGTGAATAGCGCGAACCGCGTGGCGGGGTCGTTCACCGTGTCGATGTATTTGTTCGCGGCAACCCGCGAACGCTCCAGATCGCCCATGTCGGCGTGAATGTCGTCGAACAGCAGCGCCACGAAGCGTGACGGAAGTTCCAGCTTGCCGTTTACGCCGGCCGATTCGGTGTCAGTGACCGTAGGAACAGCGCGCACTACCGATTGCGCTTCGGACTCCGGTGTGAGCACGGCAAAGTGCGCGACGAGCTGCGGCTTGCCGTCTTGAAAAACTTGAAAGTCTTCGCGCTGAAGATTGGTCACGACTTTGCCGCTGGAGTCGCGCACGACTACGCGCACAGGAACGAGGTTGACGCTCGATTGAAACGGCGTTTGCGAAGTGCGTGTGGCGATTTCAGCCGGCGGCTGCGACGACGTCGTCGTCGGGGTCGCTGAGTTTTGCGTGGAGGACGACTGTGCGGGCGAAGAAGGCAACGGCTGTTGCGTGGCGGGGGCAGACGAACTCTGTTGTTGCGTGGCCGGAGCGGACGAGCTCTGCTGCTGCGTGGGCGCAGCGGATGCGGAATCTTGTGTGGCTTGCTGCGAGCCGGCTGGAAGGGAAGCGATTAGCGCGGCGGCAGCGAGCACGGAGGCGGCGCGAGCCATCTTCATCGAGACGGACCCACCCCTAGGCTGGATCATGCTGAGCTCCGGACGCATCCCACCCGCGGTCTGCGCGGCGTATCTGAGTTGGAAGCTTACTGCCTCGAAAACCTCGCGTCAACGACGCGCGGGACCCATCGCAGAGCTTTGACATTTGTGGTGGGACGGCCACCCCCAGGCGACGCTCGCTTTAGCAAGCGTCGGACAGGGCCGATGCCCGGTCCTCCCACGAACATTAACCGGGATAGCATTCGGTCGACGACAGACGAAAGCTCCGTGCGACATCCCCCGAGCAGTTTCCCGCCTACCGTACTCGCGGTGTCGATCCCGGTTACGCACTGAGAAAACAGGACTTCCGTACCATTGGCCGCCGCGCGCGGCCCCCATAGCCTATAGCTAGCCCAGTAATCCGGCTCGATCCCGCCTGGGCGGGATCACCTTGGGGAGCAGCCATGAAGAGATACGCAGTTGCGATGCTGGCTCTAGCCTGCGCCTCGTGCGCGATGGCCAAAAACCGGCCGGAATACACCGACGGCAGGATCGTCCAGATGGACTCGGTACCGTGCGGCGTTCGCGGTCAGGATGCCGCGTCCCAGCCGCTGAGCTGCCAGGAATACACGATTGAAACCGACCTGGTGGCGTATCACGTGCGCCCAGCGGATGCGAAGCATGCTTCGCTCATCTCGATCGGCGGCGCAGCCCACTTCCGCCTGGTGAAAGATAGATTCGTTCTCGAGTCGCCCGATGGCTCAGGCAAGGAACGCGAGTTCGTGGTCGTGTCGATGAAGCCCCGCGAAGTCGCGCAGGTGCGGTTCAAAGGCACCTACTAGATCTCGACCTGCAGCAGTCTGTAGTAATCGGCTCTCCGAGATTTACGATCCAGCTTCAAGATATAATCGCTGCATTCCAGAGAGGTGTGCCATGCGATACGACGAACTCTCCCACCAATCCTGCTTTCGAGCGCAGCAGTAAGCGCCGCCGCGGTTTCCCGTCCGAAACGCGCGTCAAGCGCGGCACCCAAATCGTACACGGCGATAAAGAACTGAGCGAAAAGCTCGGCCGCAAAGATCTGTGCCCGTGCGGCTCCGCGCGCAGGTTTTAAGAACTGTTGCCTGCGGAGCGGACGCTACGACGGCAGCCGTCGCGACCACTTTTTTCCGCGAGTAGCTGGAATTCCGATCATCGGCGACGACGAGATTCGCGCGCTTGGGGATTGGTGTGCGCGGCCCAGTCGCCGGGAACATCCCACGCCGCGCTCGCGTATCACATGGCAGAGTTCGTTCGCCTACAGGAGCCACGATGACACGCAGCTTTCTTATCGCCGCACTGGGATTGATTCTGGTTTTTTCAGCTGGCGCTGCACTGTCCCAACAGACCGCGCCGCCGCAAGTGAGTATCGCGCCGTCCGATCCACTGTTCGCCAAGATTCAGTCGCTCGACGCGAAGCTCTTCAACGCCTACAACACCTGCGACCTTGCGACGGTCGCCGCGATGGTCGATGAAAATCTCGAGTTCTATCATGACAAGACCGGGCTCTCAGTGGGGCGGCAGCCGTTGCTCGACGCGTTGAAGGCCAACATCTGCGGCAAGGTGACCCGTGAACTGGTGGCAGGCTCGCTCGAAGTCTATCCGCTCGAGCACTACGGCGCGGTCGAAATTGGCGTGCACCGTTTTCTCCATCCGGGGGACGCGGCCAACGTCGGCGAAGCGAAGTTCATCCACATCTGGCGCGAGAAAGACGGCGTTTGGCAAATTACCCGCGTAATCAGCTTCGACCACCACCCGCTGAAGTAGTGGGATAGCCAACCTGGCTGTCAGCCTACGGGCAGGGCGCGCTGTGAATGCAGTTTCGATCTCGGAGCGACACTTGCTATAAATGCGCGCCCTAACTTGCGGGTCGATCCGTCCGTGGTCGAGCTCGTGGTGATGTTCGCATTCGTAAGATGACAGCCGGTTCGGCTATCCCACTGAGTGCTAGTAAACGTCCACCAGCGATATCGAAACAAGATTGCGCACCCAGCGCGCGGGCCGCTTGTCCTCGCTCACCACGAGCTGAAACGGTCCGTTTTTCTCGATCGGCTTTCCGTCGAGCGCGTCCGCGACGATCACGTCGCCGCCGTGGAACGCGGGATCGACCTCGGCGAGCGAGAGCAGCACTTCGTAGCCATCTGATCCGCGCGCGATTACGCCGGTCGTCATCGCTTTTCGATGCAGCTGATCGCCGAGCGGCGCGTGCGCTGCGAGCAACAGCAAATCGATTGGAACTCCCGAGTAAGTTTCGTCGGCGTTCGTGTGCGCATTATGGACCGTAACCGTGACGTGTTTGTAGGCAGCGAGCTGATGAAGACGGAATATTTCACCGTAGTGTGTTTCGGCGCTGCTGACAGTGAGCATGCCCGGATTTTCCCCGGGCGTGGCGGACGGTGCGGGCGCCAGCGTGGGCGTCGGCTGAAAGTAGCGGGTGAACATTGGCGCGGGCGGAGGGCCGTCGGCGGCAGTGTAGCGCGGGAGAATAAGGTGGATGCCTTTCGCGGCGATTGCGCGACCGTCGGCGGAGGCGAGATCGATCGACTGCGATGCATGACCGAAGCCATCGGCTTCCGCAGTCAGTCCGTAAGATTCGCGCGTAAGCTTCAGCTGCACCATGCCTGATGCGTCTGCAAGGGAACCTGAAATCTGGGAATGAATCCTGACTTGCACGTCGGCATTGGGAATCGGCGCGCCTGATGAGTCGGTGACAGTCACCGTGACGGGGACAGATGGGCCGCTCACCTGCTGCGCGGCAGCCGCGGCCGGCATCAACAGAATGAAGGCAAGAATGAACGATCGCATTGCTTCAGACCTCGTGTGGTTTTGGACGTCTAGCGTCTTTTCCGGCTACCGTGTTTTTTGATCGGCTTTCTGGTGCGCGGCTTCGACTTGGTGCGCGCAGACGGTCCGGTGCCAGAGCGCGACGCTAGGTGCGCGCGCCACGGCTCCCAATAATATTTCGTCCAGCCGTACGTGACGCCCTCGTGATCGTGTTCGGGCACGTTCTCGTGCACCAGATCGACACGGCCGCCGCTCGGCGCATCGCTGAAACGCAAAATTAAAATCGAATCGTGGTCGGTCCTGGGCCAGTGCGTCGCGCGCCACGCCTGCACGATCACGCGGCCGGGAACGATCATCAGATTGCGGCCTTCGAGCGCGCCGTCCCACGCCGTGAACGCGCCACCGACTTCGCGGCTGAGCACCGCAAGCGCGCCGGTAGCCTTCGAGTGCAGCGCCGAATCGAGATACATCTCGAAAAGTTCGTCTGCTGTTGCGGGGAAGTACTCCACTTGCTGGATTGCTTTCGTCGCCATCACTGCTACCTCCGCGTCACCATCGCTCTTCAGCGCGAAACTATCATATTCCGACAGCGTGCTCGTTAAACGCGGCTAGCGCGTGGAACAGCCTGCTGCGTTGGCTGTTCTCCGGCGATCGGCGACGCTGAGAATCTTCAATCGCTGACGTTGCACGTACTCCAAACCGGATCTCGTATCGTGTGTTTCGCGCCGCCGTCGATTCGCACCCCAATTTTGTTTTGCGCTCGTAGGAAGACAGCCAGTTTGGCTATCCCACTAGCCACTCGTACCCGCCTGTCCGATTTCGCAACGTCAAGTCCCAGCAGCGAACGCGTGAGTCGTCGCCGCGCAGATTTATCGCAGCTTTAGATCGAATTTACCGCGAACTTTTACGCGAAACCGCTCGTATCTGCCTGTAGTTGCCGCCGACGCGTTTGGTCCGCGGCTTGCGAAGCCCTGGCCGGGAAGCTCCGCTCGGCCGGAGCTTCGCACCGGTTGCGCCGGGCACCACGTGGGGCGGGCCGCCGGTTCATCCACCAGCTTGGGAGGGACGGATGGGAACGTTATTGCAAGACTTGCGTTACGGCATTCGCATGCTGCTGAAGAACCCCGGCTTCACGGCCGTGGCGATCATCACGCTCGCGCTCGGCATCGGCGTCAACAGCGCGGTCTTCAGCGTTGTGAATGGCGTGCTTCTGAATCCGCTGCCGTTTCCGCATCCCGAACAGCTCGTCGCTCTCTACGAAAGCGGCACCGATTTCGATCGCTCATCCATCTCCTATCCGAATTTTCTGGACTGGCAGCGCCGCAATACGGTCTTCGAAAAAATCGCGGTCTATCGCTCCGACTCCTACAATCTGACGGGCAGCGGCGAAGCCGAGCAAGTCGACACCATGATGGTGTCCTCGGATTTCTTTTCGATCCTCGGCGTTTCGCCGATCGCCGGCCGCACTTTCACGAAGGAGGACGACCACGTCGGCGCCGCGCTCACCGCGATGCTCAGCGAAGGTTTGTGGAAGCGGAAATTCGGCAGCGCTCCCGACATCATTGGCAAGCAGCTCACTATGAGCGGCAAGAACTACCAGGTGATCGGTATCGTGCCCTCCAGTCTGACCCTCAGCCTGAACAACTACCACTCGAAACCCGACATGTACATGCCGGTCGGAATCTACGACGACGGCCTGTTTCAAACGCATCGCGACGTCCACGAAGGCATGGACGCTGTGGCGCGAATGAAACCCGGCGTCACGCTCGCGCAGGCCCGCGCGGAAATGAAGGGCATCGCTGAGGAAATGTCGAAGGAATATCCCGAAGACAAAAACGCAGGCATCTACGTTGGCGCAATGAAGGAAGAAGAGGTCGGAGATGTTCGCTCGTTCCTGTTGGTGCTGCTCGGCGCGGTCTGCTTCGTGATGTTGATCGCGTGCGTGAATGTGGCGAACTTGCAGTTGGCTCGCTCCACCACTCGCGCGCGAGAATTCGCGGTGCGCACCGCGATGGGCGCCAGTTCCGGCCGTGTGATCCGCCAACTACTCACTGAAAGCCTGGTCCTCGCCGTCGCGGGTGGTGCGATCGGACTCGTCATCGCATGGCAGGGCACGAAGATCGCGCTGAAGGTTTTGCCCGAAGCGCTTCCGCGCGCTGAAGGCGTCGGCCTCGATTTCCGCGTGGTGCTATTCACTCTCGGCATTTCGATCCTCGCGGGAGTCGTATTCGGCCTGGCTCCGGCGCTGAAGACCATGCAACCGAACGTGCAGGAAACTTTGAAAGAAAGCGGGCGCGG
>JBEKJW010000160.1:0-10848 GCA_050011035.1 Candidatus Acidiferrales bacterium | reverse complement strand
ATCCACTTCCCGCTCTTGACGTCTCATGGGGATGAGGCCATTCAGTATGTAGTTTACATACCTAGTTATGTAATCGGACATCTCTAACAACGCCGACTCTGTCAAATTGTTTTTAGACCGAGCTTCTCCGTCCACTCCGGAGAGCGGTTTCATTCGTTGTGTTTCTTTGGGCCCAGTGTCGATGACCACGGCTCGCTTGTAATCGTTCGGTCGGTTTCAGTCCGACCCATACATCTCTTCGATCCTGAACTTCAGACCATGATTATGAATTCAAACTCCCTCTTGCGAGGGAGCGGGATGCCCATTCAAGTGGACAGCGTTCTGGTTCACGCCATGTCCGATACCGAGCTGTCCCGCGTTCGAACCGAACTTCACCAGTTGTGCGTATTCCCAACCGTTCCGCCACATCCAGTACAACCGCACTCCGAGTCTTCGGGCCATAGCCACCTTGGCAATGTTCCGTTGCCGGCGCATTGCCAGGTGCAGGTAGCGTCGTCTCCAGTCCGCGTCACAACGGGCTGCGGCCTGTGCTGCTTCGACCAGCAAGAAACGCAACAGCGTGCTGCCTTGCTTGGTGATGCGGCCCAGCCGCTGATGACCCGCGCTGGAATCTTCCGCAGGAATCAGTCCGACATAGCTGCCGATCTGCTTGCCGCGAGGAAAGCGCTCCGGAGTTCCGATGATCAGCACAAAAGCCAGTGCCGTGATCGGTCCGACGCCGGGATGGGTCATCAATCGCTTCACCTCACACCGTTTCCGGGCTTCCTGCTCGACGGCTCGGGTGAGTTCTTCGATCGTTGGGTTCATCCGGTCCAGCAGTTCCAGTAGATCGTTGCGGCGCCGCGAGGCCCAAGGAGCTAGCGGAAGTTTTTCCAGCTGGGCTCGTCCTTGCTCGCTCCACAGCTTCTTCTTCCGCCGCTGGCCTTCGTTCATGGCCAGCGCCTGCAGCTGGTTCATGATCCGTGTCCGCATCTGGACTAGCCGATGCCGATGCCACAGCAGTTGCCGCAGATCACGATTCTCTGGATCGGGAACCCAGATCTTGGGAAAGTTATTTTCCCGCAGCAGTCGCAGCAGCAGTCGGGCGTCCTCACGATCCGTCTTCTGCTTGCGAACTCGTCTGGTCTTGATCTCCGCGGCATCCCCGATCCACAGCTCAATCCCTAACTCGCCCAATAGCCGCTCGAACCAGCGGGAGTACCCGGTCGCTTCCATTCCTACGCGAATACTCGTCGCTCGTGTCGCCAGTTCCCGGTAAAACTTCTCGGCCTCTCCCGCACTGTGGTTCAGTTGACGTTCCGCATACTCTCCCGTTTCTGTGTCTACCAACGCGATCGACTGGTCGCTCGGGTGATAATCTACGCCTATAATCAGCATGTCCGGCTCCTTTCTCCCGAGCCTTTGGTCTCGACAAACCACAGTCTACTCGGGTCCGAGGAGCCGGCGTTGTTATGCAATCAAGTGCCAAACCTCGAATTTCCGACGTATCGCTGTCCCTATTTTTTGGCAGCGGGCGCGACGACGTAGCCGTTTCCCAGGGGGAGCGTCTCCGGCGTTCTTAGCTTTGTGGCGCGCGGCCGAAGGAATATAGGCGATCATCTTTTCGGCAACGGGCATGGCGGCTGCGCCTTCGATTTCCGCCTCGCCTTCTCTATGCAGGATAACGAGCGTCCTCGCTTGCAAAACTGGCGATGAGAAGAACTGCATCGCGCCCGAAAAGATCGCAGCAATCAAGAAAGGTTTTGCGGGACCGAAGAATGCTTACGGAACACAGGTCTATCCCGGCTTCCTTTACGACGCCGGGATCGCCGCGTCGGGACCTGTGTCGGGCCTGCTTGCGTTGGGGAAGAACGGTCTTTTTGGGCCCTACACCACGGCCACGGAACTCGACGTGGACAAGGCTGCGCTCCACGCCTCAGATCCTCTCGTTGAGCCTGCCTCCACAAATTTGTCCACGTTCTCAGGAAACGGAGGCAAGCTGATTTTCTTTCATGGCGACAGCGATCCGTGGTTCTCGGCACTCGACACTCTCGAGTACTACAAGTCGCTCGCCATGAGCAACGGTGGTGCCAGCGAGGTATCGAAGTGGAGCCGCATGTTCCTCGTTCCGGGGATGGCTCACTGCGGAGGCGGCCCTTCGCTCGACCATTTCGATATGCTTACAGCCGTCGTCAACTGGGTTGAGAAGGGAACGGTACCCGATTCTGTGATCGCAACCGGCCAAGCGTTCCCCGGTCGCAGCCGTCCACTCTGCGCGTACCCGAGCCACGCCCAATACATCGGTTCCGGCGACGCGCAGGACGCGCGCAACTTTCGTTGTGAATGACAGTGTGCCTCGAAGAGTTCTTCGCCAAACGGTTTTGAGACTTGTCCGCGTGTTAGTCGCTACCGAATTGCTCGAAGAGAACAGGATGACTTTGTATCCGATTTCGACCGGCAAGGGCTGTGATCTTTATCACCAGGGACGGCGACGGTCGTCACCGCGATCTGGACCGAATTCGTGGATGCTCGAGTGAGGAGCGTTCTATGACAATCGCGGAATCGAAGGTGCAAGTTTCATTCAAGAATATCTTGTTCCTGACGGACTTCTCAGCTCCCTCCGAGGCGGCACTACCTTTTGCTTCTGCAATTGGTCGTGGCTACGGCTCGCGAATCTTTACGTTGAACGTCTTTGTCCCGCCAGCGTATACGTACACCACTCCCGAAAGCTCAGCGCTGGCGATTGAGGCAGAAGAGGAACAGGCGAAAGCGAACTTACAGCGGGTGGAATCTCAGTTTGTGGGTGTAGAACACGAATGCATTCTGGAGCAAGGCGTGGCTGTATGGGATGCGGTCAAACGCACGATCGAATGCCGCGCGATTGATCTCATTGTGCTGGGAACGCACGGACGAACCGGTGCCGAGAAGCTGTTGCTCGGTTCCGTCGCAGAAGAAATCTTTCGACGTTCGCCGGTCCCGGTGCTGACCGTCGGTCCCCGTGTGCGGACGAGCAGTCACAACGCTGGGCAATTTCATCGGATCTTGCTGGCCACCGACTTCACGACCGCCTCGATTGCAGGTGCACCGTTTGCTCTGTCTCTCGCGCGGGAGACCCACTCGAGCTTGGTTCTCTTGCATGTCATGGCGCGACCTGCGCCACGGCACGTGAGTAAGCCAGAGCGTTCGGTCGCTGAAGCGATGCAGAAAATCCACGACACGGTTGGAAGTATCGAGGGTGTGCGGGGATTTCCCGAGGCGGTGGTGGAATTTGGTGAGCCCGGCGAGAGAATTGTTGCGGCCGCCGGCGAGCGACGCGCCGACTTGATTGTCATGGGAATTCGAGATGCCGATGGCCCTATTGAGGCGACGACGCACTTCAGGAGAACGACGGCTCACAATGTCGTGGCACACGCGTCTTGCCCAGTCCTTACAGTGCGTTCGCCGAAGTAATCTGCGGCCAGTTCGATCTGCGCGACCCCTCTTGCCCCGAAGTCGCGCGCGGTGTGTCCCAGTGTCAGACCGCGCGGGGAGTTTTCGGCCTTAAGGCCGAAATCGCTGGCGCGGCGCTACTGAACTCAAGCGATGTTTTTGAATTTCTACGAGGTTCTGAGAGAGGAATTTCCGGACAAAGCAACCTCAGCGTAACTCGGAACTCGTCGCTTGCCTCGAGCGTGAATACGTGCGAACACCGTTCGCACAGCCAATAATATTTATTTTTGGGCGCCACTTTCGTCGAACCATCGTCCGCTGCACATTCGTTGGGGCAGCTCGATTGCGGTCTAAGGCTGAAAAACTTGCCCCCTTCTATCCATCGGAACGCAATGCCGCACGCAGGGTTAGCGCATTTCGCGACCTCCATCTTTTCCGGAGCAAGCAGAGGGTCTGGAGTGTCAGCTTTTCTACAAACATCCTGCGTCAATTCCGTTGTTCGAGAAAATCTTCGCTCCTCGATTTCCCGGATCGTTGCGGTGAGCCAATCCCGGAGAGCCGTCTCCGTTTCCCGCGGGTCGGCGTAACGGTAGAGTGAATCAAGGGTTTCGCCCGAGGCATTGAGAGGAATCGACCTGCATGGAGACTTGCCTCGTCTTGCTTCAAGTGGAACCAGCTGCATTAGAGCGCATTCGCTGCAAGACAGAGGATCCTCCTGATGTTCCAGATTCGGACAGGTCGGCGAGTCTTCAAAGATCAATGCCGGCCGCCAGGACGCCTTAGAGCGAACGTAGCCACCTCGATCCAGAAACTCGAGCTCATTATTCAAAACCTGCAAAACATCTCGCTCGTCGTTACCCATCGCGGCATCCTCCCGGGCTTGAGTGTGGCGATTTCCGGTAGGACCCGCAGTGAGCTCAGTCACCCGAGCGTGTGCGTACGATCACATAAGAACCGACAGCCCTTCTAGCTTGGACGCCGTGAGTGGGGCTGGCTGGGTTCGACGTGACAACGCGTACCCCGCCGCTGAAAGTTGGTGCGTGGGATTTCGAGAGGAAGTCGACTTTACCTACAGCATTTCGCAAAAAAAGTGCAGCGGTCGGACCAGGATTAACGCGACCTCTTGTTATACATCGCCATGGAAACGCGAATGCCGATCCGCGACAGCGCTAAGACTTCGGTCGAATCGCATCGAGGATTCTCCGAAACGAATTAGTCGTTGCCGTTTTCCGCTGATTTTGCGTTTCTTCGATGGAACCTGCTGGATCAGGTACCGCCTGATGTCCCGTCATTTTGCGGATCTCGATGCGGAAGTAGAGTGGGACTAATGGGCGTTCGATCCCGCCTATGATCGTTTTCGCGTACCCCGGTTCCCACCAAACTCCTTTCTGCCGAAGGAGCTTGAATGCGAATTCGCGTTCATCCTTCCACTCAGGCGTGTCAGGCAGTTCTTTGAAGTAGCCGAAGATGATGAGCGTTGCCCATTCCTCCGCGCTTATGATTTGGTCCGCTTCCACGCAGACCAGAGGATTCGCGCGCATCCACTCCACTCTTTGTCCGACCGTCGAAAAGCTGTAAAGGTAGTTGTCCTGGTACGCGAAGTAGAAGGGAACCACGTAGGATTGGGGGCCTTGCGTACAGGCGATTCGGCCCAGCCGCAAGAGAGACAATAATTCGATACTGTTCTCACGGCCGAGTTCGAGGATCAGCATCCAGACCTCCTATCGTACGAGCTCCGCCTCGATCTGGATGTTGCGCTCCGCCAAACCACCTGAGGTCAATGACCGGTGTCTCCACGGGGCGCGACAACCAAAACCAGCGAAACCAGGTACGTCAGAATGCCCAGGCCGATTAACCCAGCGGCCACGAAGGCAAACAAGACGAACGAAAGCGGATGAAACCAGAGGAGACTGAGCATTTCGAGCAGCAGGCCGAGGATGACGAGCGCGCTTGAGATTTGCAGCATCCGACGAATTCCGATTCCAGAGAGTTTCATTGGACGGGCTTCCAGAATTTCTGATGATCGAGATTAGCGATATCGTGGGCCGTGTCGTGACAGCCGCTCGACAGACACGACACTTCATTCGACATGAGAGTACTCATAATCGGCGAGTGCACCGGATTCTCCTCGAAGCTGCGGGCACCCGCGTGGCAGTGCAAGCATTGAGCGTTTTTGAATCCGCCCGGTATCCGGATGGCCGCAGGATCGGGCGGTTGGGTCACGTACTGCAGATAGATTCGCTCGAGGCCGCGCATTTTGTCGTTCAGTGGACCATAGAGGGTGTAGTCCGCATGGCAGGAGTAGCAAGCCATGTCGGCCGGGACTCGATGATTTTGAAAGTGCTGGGCGGGAATGTGATTGGCATCGTCGATGTAGAGACTCTGCCCGTAGGGAATCATGACGTGACAGGACGTGCAGAATTGCGTCGTTTCGGATCGTTGTACATGGGCGTTCATTCCACCGACCAGGCACAGAGCTGGGAGAACACATAATCCAACGAACGCAACGATTTTCCAGCCGGCCGAGCTCGTTAGTGAGGGTCGAAACAAGAATACGGACGCCACCACGATGCTTAGCGCGATCTGACAAATGAGAATCCCGATCATCCAGCGTCCTGTTGCGGCTTCCGCGATTCGGAGCTGCCCGAAGTTTGTCCGGCCATGGCTAATTATTTCTTAGCGAGCGAGCGAATGAAGGCGACAAGCTCTTTAATCTGATCGTCGGTTAGCTTGCCTTTATAGGCGGGCATTTT
The DNA here is from genome assembly GCA_050011035.1 of Candidatus Acidiferrales bacterium. Lineage (GTDB taxonomy): Bacteria > Acidobacteriota > Terriglobia > Acidiferrales > UBA7541 > Palsa-295. The sequence goes on along the minus strand of JBEKJW010000160.1, from coordinate 4,687 downwards.
GCCCTTGCCATTGGTTACGATGTCGGTCAGTTGCGCGTCGGATTGGCCCTGCACGTCGGCCGAACCCAGATCCCGGACTTTCAGAGCTTTTCCGGTTGGGGTGCTGCCAGCCCCGTCCGCTCCATGGCACATGGCGCATTTAGCTTTAAAATCTCCGGCGCCATCGGCTTGCACTCCCGCAACAGAAACGAACGCGACCGCGAGCGCCAGGAGAATTGACTTCGGACCGCCTCCCCGCATGAAAGATTTCATTGTGCACTTCCTCCTTTTTGCGTCGAACGCAATGTCATATCGGGCCGCTCAGACAGCCGGCCTAAAACGAATACCGCAATGAAAAAGTCGCGTTGCTGCCGTTGAAATCCTGTAACGGAATCGTGGCAAGACCGAATGGACTGGTCGCACCCGTCTCGTTAAAGCCGAAGTAGTCCCAGGCCATCCTGTAGCTGAGGCCTCTGTAAAGATCGACAACGATGGACGCATACGGTTTTTGATAGTTGAAATCGAGAGTCCCTGACGGCGTAAGCGGATTCAGAAAGATCGTGTTGCCACGGACGAAGCTGCCGCCGTACCCGACCATCGCCGTCACGCGCCTTGTGACTTTCCAGATGACGCCGGCGTGGGCGAAGTGGTCGTTACTCGAATACGTTGAAAGAGCACCGAGCGGAGACGACGCACCCGCGATGGGGCATGCCGGGCCCGTCGGCAGCATCGGAACTCCGATCGGAAAAGACGAAACGGGCAGCGTTGCTGGCGGCGGGGCCGGATTTGTGACCGATGTTGAATACGCAAAGCAGATCAGCGACTGCGTATAGACGTTCCAGTAGTTGTATCCGAAATCGATCGAGATTCGCTGATTCGGCATTAGGATTGTCGTGAAACTGAATGCGCGGTCGTGCTCCAGGTTGTTGACGTCGGTGACATTGTCGCGATTCTCATGGATCTCAACCGCGCCATCGAGCGTCGCCCACGTTTTAACCTTATAGCTGGCATGGATTTTGTAGCTTTGGACCTGCCGCGGATCGATCCGTGTATAGGAATTGTCGTTGTAACCAAACTCAAAATCGCTGGTGATGTGAAGTGCGTCGATCGGCCGGTATACGAAACCAAATAACAACGCATTCTCATTGATAGTAGTAAGGTTGCGCGTAGGGCTTGCTGTCGCGGGAGCAACGAAAGTTACCGAACCATCTGCGTTAAGCGTGCATCCGGCGGGGAGAGCCCCGCCAACCTCGGCACAACTCCCGCGAGCTGCCAGGAAGTCATTCGCTGGCGCCGCCCCTGGGCCGCCTGGGAAGTATATGAGACCCGAGTCATTGGTATCGCTGAACTGCGAGATGATTCGGTTGGTGTAGAGGTATCCAACGTGAGCGCTCAGACGTTTGCTGAAGTCGTACTGCAATTCCAACGTATTTGATTTCAGGTTCTGACCGAGAAAAGTGGAGGCCAAGCCCGTGGTGACGTCTGCAGCTGAGGTAAGAGTATGCTGCGGACAGGTCACGGCATTGGAACCTTGCGGACAATTTGCAGCGTTGAATACTGCTTCGCTTTGCTGTAGACCGGCCAAACCCGGGTAGCCCGTACCGAACACGTTCGTCTCGTCGAGCGACCACATCCCCGGTATGCGCCAGTTGTCGTAGCGAAACTGATCGAGAATGCTTAGCTTATCAGTGACGGCGTATACACCGGACCAATTCGCATTCACCGACACGCGCTTCGCGTTTGCCGGACCCCCAGTTGTGCTACCACGCTCGCCCGTGCGAGCCGTGTACCCGTTCACGGTTTCCAGGAAATCCGGTATCAAGTTGTCGCTCGTGCTGTAGCCGATGGAACCGGACATCTCAAAATTCTTGAAGTAATTGGATTGAAAGCGTACGCGCTCGGTCGGCATGAAATTCCGCGGACGGCCTACCTGGCTGTAAGAAAGATATCCGTTGCACGTCGGAGTCGCGGTGTTGGTGGTGCCCTTGACGATCGGATTCGCGCACGGCAAGACTTCGGCGGGTGTTTGAGTGCTGTAAACGATGCCGAGGTCGACGGGCGTACCATTAGGCGTTCCGTTGCCAGTTGGATTGGCGATCTGGTATCCGAAATTCTGCGGATTTACAGTCGGGTTGTCTGCGACGATGTTGTCTTGCTTGAAATAGCTAAGAAACTGATCGTACGAGATTGTCGTACGCGGCAATACTTTGAAATCGATTCCGGCGTGATAGGCATTTGTCGTGTAGCTATAGTTCTGATTGAAATCCGAAACCGTCCCACCGTCCGTTGTAAAGAATCCGGGCCCCTCGTCGCGATTCCGCGAGTACCCCAACCGAACCTGAATCCTTGATTGGGGCATGAGGGTCAGGTCGTAATCCTGCATACGGCGCACCAAATCCATCGAGTGTGGCGAATTATTGATCGCGACGGCCGGACTCGAACAGACCACTGGCGCGACCACGGGGGGAGCGCCCACGGTAGTTGCATAACAACCCGTGGTCGTGGAACCCGGAGGATTGAGCGACGCCGGGTTCAACGGATTCGCGAGCAAGTTGTAATCCCAGAAGTTCTTATCGCGTCGAAACAGCATCCGGAAATCGAAGATTTTGTTCTTCTGGATCCGAAGTCGAGTCACGTCGTTCGGATCGCCGCCGTAACCGAAGTTGCTGAAAGTGAGGCTGTCGAAAAGAAATCCCCTGTGATCGAGCGAACGCATTTCGAACGAATAATCGAACAGCCGGAAGCCCGGCCCCAGATTTTCAAATGTGTCGTAGGTGTCTTTGTTCCCGTTGACGAAATTCGCGCGATAGCCCGCCTCAATCGTTTGATGGATGTTGTAATCACCCGAGTTAATTCCCGGACTGTCTGTGGGTCCGCCTTGAGCCCACAGGCCGGCTGGGCTCCACAGAACCACAGCCAAGGCTGCTATCTTGAGATTAGAAGCGTTCCGCCAACCTCTCGTGAAATGGCGGCGTTCGACGCTGGAGCGTACGACGGCGAAACGCGAGTTCTCCCGCCAACGATTCGCCTTTAAAGCCGGTTTGAGTCGCACCGTCATAGTCGCATCTACTTAAAAAACGTCGCATCAAAGTTCGAACCATGGATCTGGACGTGGCACAGAGTGCACGCCTGGAAGAAAGTGGACTGGTTGTGGAACGATGGCGCTCCCGGCGCGGAGCTGAACGACGTCGTATGACACTGCAAGCAGAGCAAGTTGACGTTGCTGACTTTGAGCATGTGGGGATTGGGCCCGCCATGCGGTAGATGGCAGGACTGGCACCCGTCCACTTTTACCGGCGTGTGTTCATAGACGAAAGGACCGCGCTTGTCCATGTGGCAAGTAAAGCAAACGGCATCTTGAGCGGACGAACTGCGTACCTGCTTCGGACCCACCGTTCCATGAACGTTGTGGCAGTCGCTGCATTGGATCAGGCCTTCGTCCACGCGATGATGAAAGGGCATCGCAAATTGAGCTTTCTTATCGAGATGGCAGGAGTAGCAGAGCGCGGGCTGCGCTTTGATGAGCAGGAATTCCTTGGTTTCCGCGTGGTGCGGTGAATGGCACGACGTGCAGCTCACGTTGTTCTTGGAGTGTTCCGAATTTATGGCGTTCATGTGCTGCGTGCCACCGGCATGGCAGGTGAGGCACTGGGCGTTGACTTCCTTCGAGGAGTGTTCGCTGAAGATGAAAATCTTGGTTTTGTCACCTCCGCCGGCAACGTGCGCGGAACCTGGGCCGTGGCAGCCTTCGCACCCCTGGTGAGCGACGCCGGCTTTTGTATCCAGCGTGGTTTTCCAGTGCGGACTTTTCTCCCAGCTGTTGTAAATGTCTTCGTGGCAGGTCTTACAAACTTCCGCTCCTACATAGTCCGTAGGGCTCGTCCCCGAGTTTCCAGGCGTAATTTTTGCCTGAACCGCTCTGACAGTTTTGTCCGTGGCGGACGATGGTTCTTGCGTTTGGGCCCACGCTGAAGCCGACAAGAGACTGCCCACAATCAGCAATCCCAAAGATATCGAAATGTGGATGCGGCCCATCACCGTCCTCCGAAGGCGGTCAACTGAGATGTCCTTGCGTTGTCCTCATCGTACTTTTGCCAGAAGTACGAAAACTGTGCAGAATTGCACAGCCTTGACGATTGAAGGACCCTTCCAGTCGGGACACTTACTTTTCCCTGTGGCCTTGCAGGCTTTCAAAGTACCGCTTCAGGGCCAGGGTCTGCCCCGAGCGTACCTACGCTTTCGAATACCTTACGCAGTCGACTCGGTCGCGTATGTGATGGTAATCACTCATGTAAGCAACACGCGTCACCAACCGGGAGCGCACGGGACTAATCGGCTCCGGCGGTCGTTAGGCAAGAATAAGCGGGTATCGCTGCCCCAAAAAAAGGAATAGGGAAAAGCGCCGCAACCAAGTGGTGCTCGTCGTTCGAGTGCGCCGGTGGTGAAGCGTCACTCCTAGTTAACGCTGCGGGTTCAGTGGGTCGGTGCAACAGTTGCGCGAAGTGTACTCGCCGGAGTCTGGAACCCTAATGTTTTTCTGGGTCGTCGATTCAAACGCACCGAGACATGGTCGAGCTGCGCTTGCGAATAACCGGACAGGTCGGTGTCTCGAGGGAAATACTGCCGCAGCAGCAGATTGGTGTTTTCGTTGGTGCCGCGCTGCCGGGGACTCTGCGGATCGCAGAAGCAGACTTGCACATTCGTGGCT
>JBEKJW010000159.1:0-10849 GCA_050011035.1 Candidatus Acidiferrales bacterium | reverse complement strand
GTTTTCTGGCGCACCGGCACCTTCAACTTTGACGTCGCTGCGTTCGCCGAGAAATGGATGAACGACGTCACCGACGCGCAAAACGCCGAGGGCGCCTTCACCAACGTCTCGCCTGACACGCTTCCCGGTCTTGGCCGCGGCGCGATTGGCGCGCCCGGCTGGGCGGACGCCGGTGTAATCGTTCCGTACACCACGTGGCTTCAGTATGGCGATACGGCGATCTTGCGCGACAGTTGGCCCGCGATGCAACGCTACATGGACTTCATTCTCAAAAATAATCCCGGCTACCTGCGCACAAAAGCAAACGGTTTCGACTTCGCGGATTGGCTCGCACCCGATCAGCGCACTTCGAAGCCCCTGATCGATACAGCCTACTGGGCGCTCAGCGCACAGATGATGTCGCGCATGGCCGCCGCAATCGGCAAGCCCGACGACGCGAAGAGGTACGACGATCTCTACGCGAATATCCGCGCCGCATACCAGAAGGCGTACGTGAAGGACAACGGTGACGTGCTCAGCGGCACGCAGGCTGCATACGTCCTCACGCTCTACATGAAGCTCGCTCCCGAGTCGCTCGAACCCACAATCGCGGATAATCTGGCGAAAGCCATCGCCGCAAACGGTGGTCATCTCTCCACCGGCTTTCTCGCAACGCCGTTCCTTCTCTTTACGCTCGCGGATCACGGGCACACTGACGTCGCCTATCAACTTCTGCTCAACGAAACGTATCCCTCCTGGGGCTATATGCTTTCTAAAGGCGCCACCACGTGGTGGGAACGCTGGAACGGCGACACCGGCGATCCGGCCATGAACTCCTACAACCACTACGCCTTCGGATCGGTGGTGGCTTGGGCCTATCGAAACGTCGCCGGAATCGACACCACATATACGTCGCCTGCCTTTCACGAAATCGTGATTCACCCGCGCCTCGACGACCGCATCACGCAAGCGCACGGTGAGTTCGAGTCCGTATACGGAAAAATCGTGAGCGACTGGAGAGGGACGAAGACAGGGCCATTCGCTTTGAACGTCGTGATTCCTGCTAACACTTCAGCGAAAGTGTATTTGCCACACGTGGCCGGCGCGAAGGTTCTCGAGTCCGGCAAGCCAATCAAAGTGACAGAATCGGACGGCTCCGATGTTATAGAGATCGGCTCTGGAACGTATCAATTCCAGGTCCAATAAGCCGCGACGGAAAGCCATATCGAGGAGGATTCATGTTTCGCAGATTATTTCTACCGATGATCGTTTTTGCATTGGCGGCCTCGGTTGCGTCGGCGCAAGAAAAGACGAACTTCTCGGGAACTTGGAAGCTCAACGTCGAAAAGAGCGAATTCGGTCCGATTCCCGCGCCGAGCACCGCGACGCAGGTGATCGAGCAGAAAGAGAGCGACTTCAAATGCACGTACGATACCGCGACGGACGAAGGCAAGGACCACACCGTGTTGACGTTCACCGCCGACGGTAAGGAAGTGACTGTACCGGCCGACTCGCCGAACGCGCACCAGGGCCAATTCAATCTGCAGACGATCAAAGCCGATTGGGACGGTCCGTCCTTGATCGTCACCGAAACAGGCGCCTATTCCGGCATGGACGTGCACTCGAAGCGTACCTACTCGCTGTCTGCAGACGGCAAAGTCCTGACCATCGCGCTTCACCTTACGCTGTCGATGGGCGACCTCGACTTGAAGTGGGTCTACGACAAGCAGTAGTTCCGTTTGGCGTTATTGCGGGTACGCGTAGGCGAGATTGTCGAAGCGCAGCCCTTGTCCGTTTACGATCTCGAACGTGACATTCGAACTTGGCTGGCTCCACTCGGTACGAATCCGGCGAAGCTCTTTGGGCTTGAGCGTCACAGCCACGTCGCTCGTTTCGGGCGAGCGGATCGTAAGCGTCGCCTCGGCGTCGCTGTCGTTATAAGCATCGACACCCAGAAAAACGCGCGGCGCATAAAACCGGAACGCACCGCGTCCGGTGCTGCGATCCTTCATCAGCACGTTGAACGTGCCGAATTTTCCGAATGGCGTGCCGATCTGCCATTGTCCATCGCCCCAATCAATCACGCCGGAAGGATACTGGCCCACCAGCGCTGTTCCGGCAGCTTCGTGTGGATCGTCAAAGGTCACGTATGTCGGAGGGATCGCGCCGTCGTTGCCCTGAATGTCTACGTCGCGCGATGAAGTGTGGTGAATTCGCAGCACGCCCGTCGCTGGGTCAAACTCGAATGCTTCCCGTGTCAGGCCCTTCGAGGGGGACATCGCTCGACCGCCAACGCGCACCGCAGTAGGCGTGAAATCGATGCGCAGCACATCGGTCGAGTCGCTGTCGAACGTCGAATACGTTACCGACCCACGCCCGTATGCAATCTTTGTAACGACCGATGAAGAACCGAGCAAGTGGGACTCTCTCGCGGGCGACCACTCCGGCACCGCCCAAAACGCGTCCATCATCCGCCGCGGCCCGTCAGAAAATTCGTCCGTGAACCACCACTGATTCGAGTAAGGCGCGTGCGCAGCCGCCGGAAGGCCCTGAAAGTACGTCACCCAGTTGTAGGTGCGATACGCAGCCTGCTTGTACGCTTCGTCGCCGGTCCGCGCGTAGTACAGCGCTTCCGCCGCTGCGAGTCGCGCGCTGTGGCTGTCACAGCATTGATTCGGTTCGTTGCAGCAGAATTGTTTTCCGTCGCCTTGCTCGGTCGTTACCGTCGCGCCGTGCACTTCGTACTTCGGCCACTTCGGAGTCGTCTTCACCCATTCGATCAGTGATCGCGCATGCTCGCGCCACAGCGGATCTTTTTCGGGATGCAGCAGGACGTAGCGTGCGAACTCGAGCGGAATCACCTGGTTCATGTTGTCCATGCTGCCGGGCACGTCCTCGAAATATCCGACCCAGACGTTGTTTCGCATCGGATACTTCATCAGCCAGTTCCAGCAACCGGCGCGAACGTGTTTATAGGAGCCCACGTTCCCCTGGCCGATCCGCATCAGCTCGTCGAACAGCATGATCGGTTCGACGACGTTCGCTGAGTACGGAAACATTCCCGTCCCGCCCTGCAGGCTACAATCGCGCGCGTGGCAGCGATCGGGCCACGGTGAATTCTTCTCGTCGCCGGGTCTGAAATTCTTCACAAGCGCGTCGGCGCAACGAATCGCCTCTTCGAGGTACTTCGTATTTCCCGTGATCTCGTAGAGCCGGAGATAAGCGTAGCCATCCTCGCCAACCACGTGCGGTTCCACGTAATCCTCGCCGTGGCTGCTCCATCCCGAATAACGCGCACTGCCCGGATTTGCCGATGGATAAGGAACGCGCGACCACGCGTAACCCTCCGGCGTCAGTCCGTTCTCGAGTTCGTAATCGAAAAAATTCTGGAGAAACACCAGCGTCCGTGCGTCGCCCGTGTACGGGTAGAGCCGCTCGATGAATCCTTCCATCATCGCGCGCAGGTATCCCGTCGAGTTCACCCAGTTTTTGTCGGGAATCAGCTCAAAGGTGGTGCGGTCAAAATCGAAGCAGCAGTAATAATAAGGTAGGCGCTGCCGGTTGAATTGATCCCACACGATGGTCCACTGCGATAGGAAATACGCCGAGTAGGAGTATCCCGTGTCGTTCGGAATCGGCCACGGCAGAAGTTTTCCTTGCGCGTCGAGCGCCACCGGTCGGCCCGCGATCGTCTTCGCGTCTACCGTGGACACAACAGGAAAGGGCTTTTGCTGGGCGAGTCCAAACGTCGCACACAAAAATACCGCGACGGCAGCGTTCATCAGCCGGAAGATGTGTCTCATCATGCGCGATTATCGCGAGGAAAGTTCAAGCGAGGCCAATCTACACCAACTACGCCACGCGCCGGCCGGAATTGAGGGCTTGGAACCTTCCGAGCATCCTCAGAACCTCCGAATCGGACTTTTCAGCGATTTCGCGGGCGCGATAGTCGCGGCTCCAGTCCGTCAGCACGTTGCCGGCTGCGTCGGCGAACCGGAATTTGATCCGGTGTGAATGCGCGGAGAATTGAATCTGCTTCCGGCTGTCAACCCTTTGCGCCATTTCAGCCAGGCGCGCTCTCTGGTTGTCGACGGATTCCTCGACAGTGATCATGGGGTGGGCTCCTTCACGAACGCTTGCGGTGCGCTCGCTGGTTGCCGCCGGAACGTCTTCCGGGACATCAAGAATAATCGATTAAGTAAAGGGGAAACAAGTGCTTTTTAATTTGTGATAGATTCGCTGGGCACGAGCTCTCGTGATTCGCGGGTCACAGATTTGACGTTCATCGCCGCCGCGCCGGTGTTATAAAGAAGGGGTGCCGCTTCTTGACGCGGCGCCTCGGCCGATGCTATAGACGTAAAGACCCTGTAGTGAATCGATTTAGCTGGCTTTCCATCGTCACATGCTCGACAAAATGAACGCGGTGCCCCACTGCCCAATGTTCACAAAAATGCGCTCGTCGCTACGCAGAACATCTCTTTCGCTCGTCGCACTGTTCCTGGCCGTCGCCGTCATCCCGTCGTATCGCAATTTAAATGCGCAGCAGGCCCCAGCCACCGAGACCGACACAGTCGACGTCTCCGCGAAAGGCACTCCGTTTCCACACTTCTGGGAGCAGATGTTCGGCTCCGGCCGTGCCGTCCTCTCCATGCGCGAGAGCTATCGCGACGATCTTCGCGCCGTAAAAGCCGTCACTGGCTTCCAATATGTCCGCTTCCACGGCATTTTTCTCGACGAAGTCGGCGTCTACGACGAAGACGCCTCTGGCAATCCCATCTACAATTTCTCTTACGTCGACCAGATCTACGACGGCCTCCTGAAAAATGGCGTGCGTCCTTTCGTTGAATTGAGTTTCATGCCCAAAAAGCTCGCCGCCGAAGATATCCACCAGGCCTTCTGGTATCGCCCGGTCGTCGCGCCTCCGAAAGACTACGCCAAGTGGGACGACCTCATTCGCAAGTTCGCGGAGCATCTCGTCGCGCGTTACGGCATCGACGAAGTCGCAAGCTGGTATTTCGAAGTTTGGAACGAGCCGAATCTCGATTTTTGGGCCGGCAAGCCCAGCGAGCCGACCTACTATCAGCTCTACGACGAAACCGCGAAGACGCTGAAGAGCGTCAGCCCGCGCCTGCGCGTCGGCGGACCAGCGACGGCACAGGCCGCGTGGGTTGATCGCTTCATCGCGCACACGGCGTCACAAAATGTGCCGGTCGATTTCGTCTCCACGCACGTTTACGGCAACGACAATTCGAAAGACGTATTCGGCACCACCGAAAATATTCCTCGCACCCAAATGGTCTGCCGCGCCGTAAAAAAAGTTCACGACCAAATCCAGGCTTCCGCCAAGCCCACTCTCCCCCTGATTTGGAGCGAGTTCAACGCCAGCTACATGAACGAGACCGACATCACCGATTCGATCTACATGGGCCCATGGATGGCCGGCACGATCCGCGATTGCAACGGCCTCGTCGACATGATGAGCTACTGGACCTTCTCCGACGTTTTCGAGGAGCAGGGCGTGGTGAAAAAGCCGTTCTACGGCGGCTACGGCCTCGTCGCCGCGTACGACCTTCCGAAGCCCGCCTTCAACGCCTTCAAGATGTTCCACATGCTCGGCGACACGAAACTCTCCGCCACCGGCGACGACATTCTCGCCACGAAACGCGCCGACGGCACTCTCGCCATCGCGCTTTGGAACCTCGCCACCGTGCGAAGCGAAACAAAGCCCAAAGACGTCACACTCCAACTCAACTCATCCCGCGCGAAGCACGCAACCATCTATCGTCTCGATGCCGATCACGGTTCGCTCCTGAAAACCTACGCCGCGATGGGGAGCCCCATCTACCCGACGCGCGACCAGCTCGACAAGCTCAAAGAAGCCGCCAAGCTGCCCGCGCCGGAAAGCGCCACCGTAAAAAACGGACGCCTCCAGCTGCACCTCGAGCCCGAGGCGCTGCTTTTGATCGAATTGCGCTAAGGAATTGCGCTGAGAAAGTGCGTTAGGAGAGTTTGCGCGCGGGCGCGGTGCTTGTGCGCACCACCAGTTCCGGCTTCACTACGATCGACTTCGGATACGGCGCGTTGAAATCCAGGCTGATGCGGTTCAGAAGCGTCTTCGCGGCGAGCGCGCCCATGTCTCGCAGCGGCTGCCTCACCGTCGTGAGCGCGGGATTCTGATACGCCGCGCTTTGCACGTCGTCGAATCCCACCACCGAAACGTCCTTCGGCACGCACACGTTTGCTTCGCTCAGCGCTTTGATCGCTCCGATCGCCGAAATATCGTTGAACGCAAAGAGCGCCGTGAACGGCAGACCCGTCGCAAGCAGCTTGCGCGTCGCCACGTAGCCCAGCTCCGGCGACGGATTCTCGCCTTCGAGCTGTGCGACCAACGCTTCATTCACGCGCAATCCAAGCTTCCGCGCCGCCTGCGTCACAGCCTTCGCGCGCACCGCCGTGTCCGAGCTGAACGCCTGCCCCTTGATGAAAGCGATCTCGCGATGTCCGAGTCCCGCTAGATGTTCGAGCGCCAGTTTCGCCGCAAGCTCGTGATCCAGAATAATGTTCGTCATCCCGGGCACATCGTTATGCCCTGAAACGGACACCACGTGCAGCAGCTTGTTCTCCGGGCAGGGCGTGTCCACCGCAATCAATCCCTCCACCGCGCGCCGCTGCAGCAGCTTCAGGTATTCCTCAATCAACTCGCGCCGGTGCCTGTGGCTCACCACGTAGTAGAAAAATCCCGCCTGCAGCAGAAAATCTTCGATGCCCGAAAGTACCAGCGCTTCGTAGCCTTCGCTGATCTCCGGCACGATCACGCCGATCGTGTAGCTGCGCTTCTGCCGCAGCGACTTCGCCATGAAGTTCGGTTTGTAGTTGAGCTTCCGAGCGGCTTCCCACACGCGCTCCTGCGTTTTGGCGGGGATCGAGCGAGCCGCTGGCGCAGAGTTGATCACCATCGACACGGTCGCCGACGAGAGGTTCAGCGTTTGCGCCAGGTCCTTCAGCGTCACGTGCGCCGGCGCTTTCGCTGCCGCGGCGGTTTTCGCTTGGCGTGAGCGGTTCATCGGTCGTTGCGGCCTATCCTCGCATAACGCGCCACGCGCCACAAGCCGCCCCAGCCCTACGAAGTCGCGGTCTAGCAGACACAAAAAAAGAGGGCACGAAAACTCTCGTGCCCTCGCAAACCACCGAACTGCGCGCTAGCGCTAGAAGCTGAAGCGCACCTGCATTTCGATCACGCGTCCGCCCAGACCGTTCTGTCCCTGCGCGAACGTCGTGCTCGCCAATCCGTTTGCAGCGGTCGGATTTATTTGCGTTCCATCCGGCTGGATCTGAATCGTGCCGATGGCCTGCGCTCCGAACGGTTGAATGTTGAGTTGGTTAAAAATGTTGTAGAAGTTCGCTCGGATTTCCAGCGCCCCGTTCTCACCAAGCACCGGAGCCTTCGGCAATCCGAACGATTTCGAGAGCGTAAAGTCCACCGACGAGTAGCCCGGTCCGCGGAATGAGTTGCGGCCAACTCCCGGTGGCGGGGGCACTCCCGTGGCTGAAAGTGCCGGCGGCGTGAAATACGTGTCTGGGCCGTTCGGGAAATACGCGAGCGGCTGTTTGAATGTATTGTTCCCGTAGTTGGTTCCCGCTCCGCCCAGATAGGCTGCAGGCCGGACATTGCAGTAGCCGCTATTTTCGAATACCAGGCTGCAGCTGTTTCCGTACTGGAGAACTTGAACGTTGTAGAACGGCGTCCACGGGAAGCCCGTATGCGCGTTATAGATTCCCGACGTCGTCCAACCATCGATCAGCTTGTGCTTCCAGCCGCCGGCAAAGAAGCTCGGACTCCAGATTCCCCACAACTTGAAGTTGTTCGGAACATTGTAATCCGACGGCCCGTACGCCGAAGCCGCGTTAAACGGATATTGGTCGAAGTAATAATTGTTCGACGCTTCGTCCAGAGCGCGGCTGAACGTGTACTGAAAATCCATCTCGAAGCCATGTGAGAACTTCTTTTGCACTTCCGCCAGCAGAGCGTTGTAGTTGGCGTCGACGTCATCCTGGAAATAGTTAACAGACTGAATCTGTGGATTTTGATCCGCGAACTGAATTTGTCCGTCGTAGTCCCACCGCATGAGCCGGTGGGTGTTGTTGCCCTGGTAGCCCAGAGTGAAAACCAAGTCATATCCAGCGGCGTACTGCGCGAGCAACGAGTATCGGTAGGTGTATGCGGGATACAGCGTGCGCGGAAACACCTCCAAGCCGATTGCTCCGCCACTCGTCGGCACATTATTCGGACCGAACGTAAGGACGGCGTTAGGGTTGGCCGGGTACGGTGCGAATTGCTTCGGATCCGACGGAATCGCATAAACAATCTGGTTGCCCACCGGTGGAGTACCCGGCGGAGTCGGATAGTTGAATGGGAAAGCCGCATACAGCGGCGATACGTTTGTCAGCGCCCCGAGCGTGACGGCATCCTCGGGCTTGGTGTATCCGATGCCGAACCCGCCCCGAATCACCAGCTGATTATTGAAGCTGTGATTCAAAAACCCTGTCGGGCTCCACGCGAAACCGATCTGGGGGCCGAAGTCATGCTTCGTGGTCTTATAGAGGTTGCCGCCCAGCCGGATCGAAAGGTCCGTCAGCTCCGATCCTGGAGGCCCAAGAATCGGCACCGAGAGATTGTTGTATTTCTCGTGGAAAGGCCCGAAATACTCCCACCGCAGGCCAAGGTTTATTGTCAGGTTTGGTTTGATCTTCCAATCGTCCTTCGCATAAAGCGCGAAGTCGTTATCTCGGACGTAGCTCAAGAAACCCGTCGGAAGCCCGCTGGTCGGATTAAATTGCCCGTACTCGCTTACGGGCGCATCGTTCGCGAAATCCCAGAGGTTGTTAAACGAGTAGCTTGGACGCGCTCCGCCAAACTCGCCCTGGTTGTTCTGATCCTTATATATATCCACGCCGAACTTCAGCGAGTGCTGATTCATGATTTTCGTGACGTTATCCCGAATGTTATATCCGGTCTTGTAGAAGACGCCCGGTCCAGGCGCTCCGTAGTTGATCCCGCACGCTCCGTTCGTTCCGGCTCCTCCGCCGATGCAGTTGATGTTGTCGTTCGGCAGGCCCCACGGTTCCTGTGGATTCGTATCGAGTTCGTTGAAATACCAACGCGAAACGTTGAAACGAGCTTCATTGATGAGCGTCGAATTGAACGTGTGGATCCACGAGACACCTTCTGAATAGTTCAGGGTGTTGTTGTGCCAAAGATTGGCAGCTCGCGCCTGTCCGTTGTAATCCGTGGTCGCTTGCGGTACCCAGTAGATGCTGAACACCACCATGTCATTGTGAGTGGCTTGAAAATCCATCCTGCCGTTGTATTGCGTGTTTGTGATTTTCGTCGGATTGAGAAGCTGGACGTACTGGATATCGGGAATTCCATCGAGTCCGCCACCAATCCCAAAAGGCGTAGCAGTCGCTCCGAAGGTTGGGTCGATAGTTCCTCGCGGAACTGTTGCCGGGACGAACGATCCGATATCCAAGCCGGTTCCTGCAACTTGGCATTGAGTCGGCGACAGGTTGATTTGTCCGCACGTGGAAGGGATCACTGTAGTGTACGTCGCGCCTTCTCCCGGGAACGCGCCGTAAACCCCAGAAATATTCCCGGTCAATCCCGCAATGGCGGTGAGGAACTGCGGTGTCTCGACCCACGCATTCGAGGGGATCTCCGAATTGTTGCGGAGCGTCTCGTACGCGAAAAAGAAAAACAAGCGATTCTTGATGACCGGTCCGCCAACGCTTCCGCCAAATTGGTTGAAGTCGTTGCTTACTCGCGCGTCCGCTGTCGGGCCGCCCGGACCATTCCACGGTTGAACGGCATTTAAGCCCGGCCGGTCGAACTTGAAGAAGCCGCTGCCATGAAACTGGTTCGTACCGTTCTCTGATACCACTTCGATTTGCGCTGCGTTGCCGCGCCCGAATTCTGCGTCATACGAATTCGAAGTCACGCGGACTTCTTTTACCGATTCCTCGCTCGGCGTTATGACAGACGCTCCACCCCAATCCAGGCTGTTCGTCGAAACGCCGTCGATTTGGAAATTGTTGCCTTCGTTGCGCTGGCCGTTTGCGAAGATTTGCGCCTGGTTTTCCGTGGCGAAAATGCTCGTTGTTGCGCCCCCTCCGCCGGGGCCCGCGTTTCCGGGAATCTGGAAACTGCTCGCGCTGTTGTCGTACGAACCGTCGCCGAACACTCCCGGAGCGAGGCGTAGAAGTTGGAAAGGATCGCGGCCGAGTGATGGCAGTTTTTGAACTTCGTCCGCGCTCAGCGTTCCGCTGATTTGACCGGTCTCCGTGTCTAGTAGTGGTGTCGATGAACCGCTGACTGTCACCGTCTGCGAAACTTGGCCGACTTCCAGAGTGATATTCAGGGATTGGACCTGCTCGGCGGCGATCGTGACGTTCTCGAGCAGCTTCTTGGTGAATCCGGTCTTTTCCACCGTCATGGTATAGGGCCCGGGTGGAAGACTCGAAAACGTGTAAACGCCTTCGCCTGTCGTCGTCACTGACACCGAGTGATTGGTTTCCAGATTGAGAAGCGTAACGGTTGCACCGGACACGACCGCACCTTGCGAATCAAGGACGGTGCCTTGCAATCCCGCGTGATATTGCGCCTGTGCGCTTGGAAGGAATAATGCGAAGCAAACTACGACAGCAACCCACCCCCAAATTCTTGCCTTCATCTGTTGCTCCGTGAGCCGGCAGCGGTTGATTCTAGGACTCTCTCCGCCCCCAACTAAATCGCTTAAGTACGCAGTTTCGGCAGTATAATCATCCGGTTTTTCACTGTCAACGATTCGTGTTTTCAATCCGAAATCTGTGCGAC
>JBEKJW010000158.1:0-14054 GCA_050011035.1 Candidatus Acidiferrales bacterium | reverse complement strand
GGCCTTTCAGAGTGATGCCGACGCGGAAGGAATCGTGGAGTAGGGTTTGTTTAATTGGGGAAGCCATCGGGTGGTTCCCTCTATTGTACTGCACGCAGCGGTCGGGCTTGGGCACGCGCGCCGGCCATTTAGCCCGTTGATTATCGAATCGGTTAAATAGCCAGTGCGGCGTTGACAGGCGGGCCGAGCGTTACCTAGAATCTCCGCACACGGATCCGACTTAATTGCCCCTTCCGTGTAAGCGTTTGTTGATTCATCCGGAGTCCGGACATCACACCAGGGGCACCTAAACCAAGAGTCGGCATCGTCGATGACGACTCGGCGCTGCGTGGCAAGATCGCGTCGGCGCTCCGTTCCGAGTTTGAAGTCTTCGAGGGTGGAGACTACCCGGAAGCGTACAAGCTGCTCGAGGGCTCCGAGCTGGACGTGCTGCTGCTTGGCATGCCCATCGAATCGGGCGGCCTGAAGCAGTGTATCGAGCTGTTCTCCCGCCTCGATGGCAGCGACATCGACACGCTGGTCATCGTGCTGAGCACGGATGAATCAAAGGCCGCCGCGCTCAAGGTAATCGACGCCGGTTCCTACGACTACTTCATCAAGCCCATCGATACGGACGTGCTCCGCCACCTCATTAGCCGGGGTGTGGAGAAGCTGCGCATTCAGCGCGAAAACCGCCTGCTGCGCGAAGAAATCAGCCGCAAGAAGACCCTGGGCGACTTCATTGGCGCTACCGACTCTATGCGGCATGTGTTCGAGTCCATCACTCGTGTTGCCAAGGCGAATACCAACGTAATTATTCGCGGCGAGAGCGGCGTCGGCAAGGAACTCGTTGCCAAGGCGCTTCACGAGCAGAGCCCTCGCCGGAGCCGCGCCTTCGTGAGCGTGAACTGCGCGGCCCTGCCTGAGGGGCTAATGGAGGCGGAACTCTTCGGCTACGAGAAGGGTGCGTTTACGGGCGCTGTCGCTGCCAAAGAGGGCCGGGTTGAGCTAGCCCACCAAGGGACGCTGTTCCTCGACGAGATCGCGACGTTGACCCTGCCTCTGCAAAGCAAGCTGCTCCGAGTTCTCGAGGAGCGCGCCCTAACTCGGCTCGGCGGCAAGAAATCGATCAAGATAGACTTCCGCCTCATCAGCGCGACGAATGAGGACCTGGAGGAGATGGTCCGCAAGGACCAATTCCGCGAGGACCTCTACTATCGGATCCACGTGGTGCCCATCTTCGTGCCGGCGCTGCGTGAACGCGTTGAGGACATCCCCGTTCTGGCTGAGTATTTCGTTCAGATCTATTCGGCGGCGAACGGTATGCCTACGAAACGGATTGCCGACGAGGCGATGCTGGCCCTGAAGCGCTACCCGTGGCCCGGCAACGTGCGCGAGTTGGAGAACACGATCCAACGCCTGGTCATCATGTCCGACGGCGAGACGGTGATGCTCAAGGATCTGCCGGGTGAGATCGTCCAGGCGGCCGGGCACGACCCGCGGAACCGGTTCAAGTTGCCCGCAGCCGGCATCAAGCTCGACCGCGAGATCGAGGCGTTCGAGAGCCGCTGGGTGAAGGAAGCGCTGGAGCAGGCCAAGAACGTGAAGTCCGAAGCCGCGCGCCTGCTCGGCGTCGACCGGAACCGGCTCAACTACCTCTGCCGGAAATACAATCTCTAGCGTTTCGAGAGGCTTAGCCGTTGAAATTTTCAACCGTTAATGGATTATTCAACGGGAGACTGGCCGTTCGTACAGGTCTGGCCCAAGGCTCGAGACAGGCGCGAAGAAAATGAACCAGTTACGGAGCCGAAAGACACTCGTAATGTTTGGGCACTCCATTGCATATACAGAAGCAGATGCCCACCAGGGCAAATTAAGCGAGGGAGAGCAAAATGGCCAAGAAGACTCTGAAGAAGGCGAAGAAGATGGAAGCGACGAAGTCGTTGAAAGTTTCGGTCGCACCCCACCACTAGTCGCTGCCTTGAGCCTCGGCTCGGGGAGTAACCCAGCGCTGCGAGCTTGAAGAGTTCAAATTTCAAAGAGCTGCCGCCCCAAGGCAGCAGCTCTTTGCGGCCCGAGTGAGATACGATTCCCATCTGCAACGAGAGGATAAAATGGCTAAAAAGACTTTGAAGAAGGCAAAGAAGATGGAAGCGACGAAGCCGTTGACGCTTACGACCGGCGGCGGCGTGAAGCTTCGCTAAGCGCAGTCTTTAGCTTTTGCTCGGGATTCCAAGAGCTGCTGCCCTCCAGGGCAGCAGCTCTTTGTTGTGTGACAGTCTCATGGCTCCAATCCACCAGCGAGGACAAGATGGCGAAGAAGACTTTGAAGAAGGCCAAGAAGATGGAAGCGACGAAGTCCCTGAGGCTTCAGACGCCCCGCTCATAAGTTACGAACTTCAGCCTCTGGTCAGTGAGTGGTCCTGGCCGCGTGGGCCCGAAGAGCTTGGGATTCTGAGTGCTGCTGCCTCCACGGGCAGCAGCTCTTTGTGTTTTTGGGGCGACAAGCTTCGGGTGGCTTACGCGAGCCGTTATTGAAAAAGTCAACAGCGTTCGGAAAATTTCAACAACCTTCACGCGAATCTCTGCGGAGCAGTTCCTTAGACGCAAGTTAAGTCGTCCTGGATCAATTACTTGCCGAAATTAAGAAATCTCAAACTTTGGCGAGCTGATTGCACTTATACAAGTCAAGCAGTTGAGATCAGAGCGACATTCGAGGGAGCGAGCAATGGCCGACAAGCCGAAACCGATCAAGCAGGGCGAAAAGAAAGCAGGTATTCAGAAGCCGGCCAAGAAGGCCCACGTCCTGCCGCTGATGCGGGCGCTGACCCGCAAGATCTAGGTCCCGCTCACAGGATTCCCTGCTGGGTTTGGGCTCGGCAGGGTGCGAAGTAGTAGCACTCCCAAAGGAAGGCCGCCGTCCCAGGAACGGCGGTCTTCTTTTTTTTGGGCCCAGGACTTTTCTCCGCACGCCCGCCTCGCCGCTCCGAACTCTAACATTTCCTCTTCCACCGGCGAAATCGCGCGCACGTTACCAGATTTGGCTACGAATCCACCGCCAGCCTCCGCGGAGAATTTGCCACGCGAGTGGGGCGGGCTTACCGGAAATTTTTGCGGTGCCGGTCATTCCTTCGGTGAGCGTTCCGTCTGGATTTGGAAAGTTCATGTCGACGGCAACGTAGCTCGTGAGCTGTTGGCCCAGCCGCTCGAGCTTTTCGGTCGACGGAAGCAGCGGGTTTGATGCTTTCCACGCGCCCCGTAAACGTGCGGAAGGGGTAGGGAACCACCTTTACTCTCGCAGAAGCGCCGGGTTGAACATCCTGCAGGTCGAGATCGCGCACCAGAATCCGCGCGCGCATCGTACTGCGGTCGACCACCTTCGCGAACTCGTCTCCAGGCGTCAGGTATTGGCCGGTGAGTTGTGACACGCCAGGAGTTTCCACTACACCGTCGATAGGCGCTCGCAGTTCAAGGCCAGCCATATCGGTTCGCGTGATCTGCAGATCTTGCTCGAGCCGCTCCGATTTTGCCGTCGCGTTGGCTGTGCCCGAAGAGTCGGATCGTTCCTGCCCGTAACGTAAACTGCTGGACGCGAGTGCAAGTTGCTGCTCGACGACGCGATTTTCTGCCGTGATTTCCGGATTCTCCAGCGTGGCAAGAACTTGACCCGCCGTTACGTGGTCGCCCTGATGGACGTAAACTGCCGCAATCTTCCCGGGAACCACTGCGCGAACGTGAGCGGAGTGCCCGGCTTCGAGAACCATGGATGTCGAGACGCGCGAAGGAACGGGCGGCAGGAAGATCAGGGCCGCGAGAGCCAGGGCGCCCACGCCGCGCGCCGGCGACATTTTCCATTTCATCCATTCCTCCTTCTTCTCCCGAATCCACGCGCGCGCCTTCGGAATTGCACTGCGAATCCCGGCGCGCGAAAAGAAATAAATCACGCACGCCGTGGCTATGTATCCCCATCCGTCGCCGAGCCGATTCACCAGCACGTTTTTCACAAACACAATGACCAGCACAAGCAGCGAGGTGCTGTAAATAATCGCCGCGAGCCCGAAGAGCATGAAGATTCGCCGCTGCCGCCGACTGGCAGGCGGGAGGTCGATGTCGTGGCGAAGAATATAGCGGTTAAACCACGCGCGCAGAAACGCAAACGAATCTTCGCGGAGGTTATCCATGTCTAGAAATTGCGAAAGCGCGTAGTAACCGTCGGCTTTGATCAGCGGGTTCAGATTCAGCAACGCGCCTTGGATTCCGCTCAGCAGCATCAGCTTGTAGGCGATGTCGTTCACCACCGTGCCAGGAAGCGTGAAATGCCACACCAGCGCCGCCAGGCCGCAAAGCACCAGCTCGATCCAAATGCCCGCGAAGATCACCCACTGCCGTTCGGACGCCTTGGTGAAAAGTAGAATGTCGGTCGTGTCCGTATAAAACGCCGGCGTGAAATAAATCAGCAGGAAGCCCATCTGGTGGACGTCGCCGCCATAGTGTTTGCAGGTGAGGCCGTGGCCGAACTCGTGGATTCCGCCGAGCGCGAGCAGCAGTATCCAGAAAATCCAGAGGTCGTAAGCGCTCTTGTCCGCGAAGTTGTAGAGCGCGGCAGTGTCGGCCTGCACGCGCGTCCAATCGCCCGCGAGCAAATACGCCGCCATAATGAACAGCAAAATCGAGAAGAAAACGAAGCCGCGCGTGTAAAGCCAACTCAGGTAGGGATCGAGCTTGGCGAGCGTGATGTTCGGATCCCACGCTTTGAAGCTCATATAAAGGACGCTCGATTGATCGACACGCCCCTTCCGTTCATCGCGGATGCGTTCGAGCACTGCGAGATTTTTCTCGCCGAGCGACCGTTCCCAAAGCGCGGGCTCGATGCTGTCGAGAAATTCGAGCACCTCGCCTTCGTCCAGCGGGGAATCGGGGTGCTGGCGCGTCAGCTCTTCGGAGATTTCGAGCGGCGTGCGCGTGCCGTCGCAAAGCTGGAGGAGTTCGTACTCGGTCGCGCCGTAGCGGTTGTAGGAATTTGTTTCGTGGTTCTTGATGACATAGCTGGTCTCGCCGTTGACCGTCTGCTCGCTGATGCGCACATCGGAGCGCAGCTTTGGCCGCCGCAGGCCTTTGGCTAGGACGCTTGAGACTTGTAGGCTGGTCGGTCCGAAACGCATCGGAGGAGAGAGCTACTGTTTCTTCGCGGCAGCATTCGCGCCGGGCCAGCTTACGTGCACTGCCATCCCCGGGCGCAAATCACCGATTCCTGTGCCACCCAGCTGCGCGAGCACGTCATAGCTGTCGCTCGCGGCGTCGATCGTCGGGCTAATCTTGACTACATGCGCCGTCACCGAACGGTTCGCCTCGCCAACGAGCGCGAGCTGCACCGGCGCGCCGATCGCGGGCTTCCACCCTGACGTTTCCGGCACCTGAAATTGCACTTGCAGCGGCGCGAGCTGCGTTACGCGAAACACTTTGTCGCCTTTCGTCACTGCTTGGCCTTCTCGAATGTACCGCCGCACCACCACGCCCGAAAATGGCGCCTTGATCTGGGTCTGCTCGACTTCTAAATTCAGGCGGTTGATCTCCGCGTGTCCGCTTTCCACCAGCGCCTCATAACCTTTCATGTCGTACTCGGCGGCCTTCGCTTCGAACTGCGCGGTCTCGAGATCGGCGTCGGTCGAAAGCCCGTTGGCGCGAAGCTGCTCTTGCCTGTGCAAGGCGGACGTCTTGGCCTTCAACTCCGCTTCCTTATACTTGTGGTTGTTCTCGTCCACTTGCAGGTCGTCCCGCGCCTTGACCAATTCCGTCTGCAACGTTCGGTCGTCCAGCTTTCCGAGTACTTCACCGGCGTTCACAGCGCTGCCTTCGTCTTTCGAAATTCCGGTCACGACCCCGTCGCGTTGCGCCGTCACATCCACCTGGTGCTCCACGGTCAGCACGCTGAGAACTTCATTCACAGCTGGAGCGTTTGCCAGTGGCGCAGGCGTGGGCGCTGGGCGTGAAGCTGCGGGTGGCGTGGCAGGGCCCGCTGCTTCGGAATGCGACGAGTCACTGCATCCGCCCAGAGCCAGCGCGACGAGCGACAACGCGGCAAACGCTACGTAGGCAGCGGGAAATTGTTTTGCGTCCTTCATTCCGTGAACCTCAAGGTAGATATCCCCAGACTTTTTCCCACAGCCATCGCACCGGCGGCCGCAGCAAAACGTAGCCGACCGGATACCATCCGCTTCCGAACCATCCGCCACCAGCCGAGATGCGCGCTCGACCGGCCATTCCGATTCGCGCGCGATTGTCCACATTGTCAAACGTCGCGCGCACGTTGAAATACTGCTCGCCTGCTTCACCGTGCGTCTGTGCGCCCAAGCGGTCGACCGTTCCGTGAAACGTGATCGTCGGAAACGCATTCAGCTTCAGCGCGGTCTTTGCGCCGGACTTCACGAGGTTTAAATCGGTCTCCGGCACGCTCATTTCCGCGGCCATACGCTCCTGCGCGATGATCTCGCCAAACGCCTCACCCGGATGCAGGTACGCGCCGGCTTTGTCTTCGATCTTGTTCGTGACCACCAAGCCGCCGATCGGCGCGCGCAATACGGATTCCGCCACGCGCTGTTGCTCCAGATCGACTTCGGCTTGATGCAAGTCGGCTTGGATCTTCGCTTGCCCGGCAGCGGACGGATCGTTGCGAAACTCAGACTCCGCCAGCTCGTGTCGTGCCTGTGCCAACGCTTCCTGCGCCTGCGCGAGCTTCACGCGGTCGTCGCTGTTATCGAGTTGCGCCATGATCTGATCCTGCTGCACCGCTTCGCCTTCGTGTACGAAAACGTGTTGGATCACGCCACCGCTTATTGCACTCACCACGCGGCGTTCGCCGGAGACCACAGTCGCATCCGTGCCGACGCGCAAGGGCCATGGAATCAAAATCAACGCGCCGGCTATCAGCGCGGCTCGTTGCGCGTACTCCGCCCAGCGCGACCGCGGCATCGCGGTCATCAGCCTCTTCTTACGTTGCGAAAATGGCTGCAGCAAGTTTGCGAGCGGCACTTGCTGGTAAAGCTGCGCATTGCGAATCGCGACGGTCGTCTGGTTCGCGAGGATGCCGACGGTTTCTTTGTTGCTTTCCGTCAGGAAGTCCGCGTCACCGCTGAGCAGCGCCATGGCGCCGAGCCTGCCTTGGTCGTCCCGTAGCGGCAGTCCGTAGAATCCGTTCTGTTGGTGCGCTTCGAGGAAGGGAACGATCTGCGCCTTCGTTTCGTCCGGCGAAGTGTGCCAGCCGTCTTCATAAAGGTCCGCTGAAATCGGACCTTCCTGGCTGGCGACCCATTCGAGTCGCGTGCGTAGGTCGGACATCTCGCGCGTCTTCGGAACTTCTGTCTCGCCCGACACCGCGCCGAGGAGGAATTTGCTGCGGTCGAAAAACCCAATCACGCACCGCTCAAACGGCACCACGGACGACGCTTGATGCACCACCGTCGTCAGCACGTGATCCAGATCCAGCGTCGATGTAATTTCCTGCGAAATTTTCAGCAGTGCGTCGAGGGCGCTGACCTTGCGCTCCGCTTCGAGCAAGTTCGCGTTGTGCAATGCAACGGCCGCCTGTTCGCTGATGCTCGCGAGGAAAAACAGGTCCTCTTCGTTGAACGCCGTACCGTCGGCCTTGTTGACGATCTCCACCACGCCCAGGACTTGATCGTCCTTGCGCAGCGGCACGCCCATCCACGACGTAATCTCAAACCCGCCGCCATTCTCGATGCGTTCCGCCAACCACGGCTCGCTCGACGCATCTTCGATCAGTTTCGGGGCAGCTTTCTGCGCGATGTCCGCCAGCAGTCCCTCGGTTAGCGAAACGCGCGCGTCTTCTTCGATCGTCGGGTCCGAGCCTACTTTCCTCGCGAGGTAGAGTTCCTCCGATCCCGAATCCGCGAGCCACAAGTTGCACGCGGCCGCGGGAAGGATGTCCTTAATCTTGTTCGCCACCACGGGTAGCAGTTCACCGAGTTCCAGTGTGGATGTAAAAGTCCGTCCGAGGTCGTAAAGCGCCGTCAGGCGTTCGAGTGTGAAAAGCTGCGTATGACGCTCGGCTTCAATCGCGCCGAGGTTAGCAAAAGCGTGACCCGCGAACCGTGCAGCTTCCTCAAGGAAATGCGCTTGATCCGCCGTGAAATCACCCGCGCGGCGATTCAGAACCTCCACGACGCCTGCGGTCCCCTGTGCACCCGGCAGCGCGGCAAACAGCGCGGATTTCACGCGCGGCCTGCTCGCCTCGTCGATATGCTCGAAGCCGTCCTCGGCAATCGCTTCGGCGTCCGCAACGCGGCTGCCGCCCGCCTCATAAACTTCGGAAAGAATTCCTTCGCTCACCGGCTCATTCACCGTGCTCAGGCGCTCGCCCGGTTCGATCCAACGCGTCCGGCACACCAGCGCTTCCGCGATCACGTCATACGTCCAGATGAACACGGCTCGCGCCGACAGCGTCGCGCCTACGCGTGCTGCAAACGTCTTGAGCAGGGTGTCTTGGTCTCGGCAGGCAAGGGACACGCTCGCTAGTTCATAGAGCGCGGACGACGTTTCCATGACTCTCCCAGGAGGAAGGGGGCACTTCCGGCGTCTCGCCGCCAACACCACTAGCGTCAGGAGGCCGACGAGATGCGCGAGACTAGCAAATGGGGAGACGGTGCGTCAAGGAATGGAGGCGCGTACTAAAGGTTTTAGAACTGCTCGAAGAATCATTGAAAGTGCGCGACAAGTCTGGTCTGGCTCGAGTGTGGATGCACTTGCGATTTGGTCCGCGACGATCCGCGGTTCGAAGCGATCGCAAAAAAGTTGACCTCCCTCCGCTTCCGTAAAATAGCGATACACAGCGTAAGAAATGGGAAATTCCGGCAATCGCGACATGCGAGAAAACGCTCCCAGGACGCTTGATTGGCGCTCCGAATTCAGTTAGCGTTGCATGTCCTAGCGAGGGTACGGTGCACATCGGCATTCGGAAAGCGGGCCACGCGACGATTCTGGACCTCGAAGGTCCGTTGAAACTGGGAGATGCCGAAGAGGCTTTTCGGAACCAGATTCAGAAGCTGGTGGATGCGGGCTCAACGCACGTTGCGGTGAACCTCGCGGGCGTGACTGAGTTGGACAGCTCCGGGATCGGAGCACTCGTGCGCGCCTTTACGGCCCTGAAGCGTGCCGGTGGCAAAGCCACCTACTTCGCTCCCAGCAAGCGCGTCCTGATGTTGCTCAAGATGGTCCGCCTCGACACTATCCTCGATCTCGCCGAAGACGAATCCGTCGCTCTCACCCGCATCTGACGCTCTACTGCGCTGTCGCACGCAGTCATGTCCGCCCGTGGCGTAAACCTCCAGTCTGCGCACCCCTACACACAGGAATGCCAATTATAGAAATGAATGTTGGAGCCCAAGCAATGAGGGTTTGCGAGGCGCGCGCTGAAGCAGCCTATCGTCGGTCGAGAGCGGGGTGTCGAACGTCTCGACCCGCGATGTAGTAGATCACGTCCTCAGCGATGTTCGTGGCGTGGTCGCCGATGCGCTCCAGGTTCTTCGCGACCAGAATTAGCTCGAACGCCGCAAAAACCTGCGCCGAATCTTCCATCATGTAAGTCAGCAGTTCGCGGAACAGTTGGTCGCGCAAGCGGTCCACCTGATCGTCGCGCCGCAGCACGGACTGCGCGAGATCCTGATCCCCGCGCACCAGCGCGTTCAGGCTGTCGCGGACCATTGCCTCCGCCAGTTCGCTCATGCGAGGCAGGTCGACGTACGGCTTCACCTGAGGGTGCCGCAAAATCCGCATAGCCGACTGCGCGATATTCACGGCCTGGTCGCCTATACGTTCAAGGTCCTGATTGATTCGCGACACCGCCAGCAGAAATCGCAAGTCCGCAGCCATTGGCTGTTGGAGCGCCAGCAGCCGCTGCACGCGGTCGTCGATCTCGATCTGCATCTCGTTGATGGCGCTCTCTTCGGTGAGCACGGAGTCCGCGAGATTCTCCTCGGCGTCCAGCACCGCGTGAACGGCCTGATGAACGGCGCGTTCGGCCAGGCTGCCCATCCAGAGCAGCCGCTGCTTAAGCTCTTCCAGATCGTGTTCGAAGTGTCGTTCCATGTTTCCTCAGAGTGCCGTTGGGCAGAGCCCGACAAATTTCGTTATCCCAGTATCATCCGAAACGGCCGGTGATGTACGCCTCGGTTCTTGGATCGGTTGGAGTGGTGAACAATTTCGAAGTTTCGCTGTGCTCGATCAGTTTGCCATCGAGCATGAACGCAGTGTAGTCGCTGGCGCGCGCCGCTTGCTGCATGTTGTGGGTCACGATCACCATCGTGCAGCTGTCCTTGAGCTGGAACATCAACTCTTCGATCTTTGCCGTCGTCACCGGATCGAGCGCCGAGCACGGCTCGTCCAGGAGCAACACTTCAGGATTCACAGCCAGCGCGCGTGCGATACAAAGGCGCTGCTGCTGGCCTCCGGAAAGTGCGAACGCCGACTTCTTCAACACGTCCTTCACGTCGTCCCAGAGCGCAGCCCGTCGCAGGCTTTGTTCAACCAGATCGTCCAGGCGCCCCTTGAAGCCGTTGATGCGCAGGCCATAAGCGACGTTGTCATAGATCGACTTCGGAAACGGGTTTGGCCTCTGGAACACCATGCCGACGCGACGGCGCAGCCCGACAACGTCCATGCTAAGAATGTCGTGCCCGTCGAGAAGGATTCCGCCTTCCACGCGCGTGTTGCGGATCGTCTCATTCATCCGGTTCAGCGTGCGGAGAAAGGTCGACTTGCCGCAGCCCGACGGCCCGATCAGCGCCGTCACGCGGTTCACGGGGATGTTCATGTTGAGCCCGAACACGGCCTGCTTCGCCCCGTAAAAGAAGTTCAGGTTCTCGACCTTCAGTCTCGTCGCCAGCTCGGCTTTTTGATGCTGCGTCGCTGTATTTTCCATATTCACCGGTACTCGCAGCGGTTTCACCTGCATCGCAGGTTGAGGAGCTCCACTCACGTTGTCACCTTCGCTCATTGCCTTAGACGGATTTCGTGCGCGCCAGGATAAACCGGGCGCCCAAATTCGACAGCAAAACCAACGTCAATAGAACCAAGCCCGCGGCCCACGCCTGGCGGTGCCAGTCGTCATACGGCGCAATCGCGTAGGTATAGATCATCACCGGCAGCGACGCAATCGGCTGCAGCCATCCCTGGCTCCAGTAGCGATTGCTGAAGGCGGTGAAGAGTAGCGGTGCCGTTTCTCCTGCCACGCGGGCCAGAGCCAGCAGCATACCGGTCAGGATGCCGCCGCTCGCTGCGGGCAGTATCACTGTCGCGATCGTCTTCCATCTGCTCGCGCCGAGCGCCATGGCCGCCTCGCGCATGTTGTTCGGAACGGCTTTAAGAAATTCCTCCGTGCTTCGCACCGTCACTGGAATCACCATCATCGCCAGAGCCACGCCGCCGGCGAGCGTCGAGAAGTGTTTTACCGGAAGCACGACCAACGAATACGCGAAGATGCCAATGACGATCGACGGCACGCCGTTCAACAAGTCGTTCGTGTACCGCACGACGAACGAGAAAGTCTTTCCGCCAAACTCTGCCAGATACACGCCGGTCAGCAGACCCACCGGCAATCCGAACACCGCGGCGAGCAGCAGAAGCTTCAGGCTGCCGACGATCGCATTTGCCATGCCGCCGCCGGTCTCACCCACGGGCGTCGGCAGCTTGGTGAAGAAGTTCCAGTTGAGCGAGTGGCCGCCGTTGTAAATCAAGTAGCCGAGAATCATGAACAAAATACTGACCACGCCGAGCGCAGCCAAGCCGGTCAGGCTCAGCATGATGACGTTGACGGTCTTCCGCCACACCAGCCTCGCCTTTTCCATGCTAGTGGAGTTCATGACTGCTTTCCTCTTCCGCGTTCGGTGGCCACGATCAGCAGCCGCGCAAGCCCGTTCAGTATGAAAGTCATCAGGAACAGCACCAGGCCCAGCTCAATCAGCGCGCTTAGATAAAGATCTCCGGTCGCCTCGGTGAATTGGCTCGCGATCGTCGAAGCGATCGTGTCGCCGGGAGAAAATAGTGACGCCACGATGTTCGGCGCATTGCCAATCACCATCGTCACGGCCATTGTCTCGCCCAGCGCGCGTGCCAGAGCGAGAAACACCGAACCCATGATGCCTGTCCGCGCCCAGGGCACCACGGCCTTCCAAGTGGCTTCCCAGCGCGTTGCACCCAGCGCGAGCGCGGCGTCCCGCTGATCGCCCGGCACTGTCAACAGCACTTCGCGGGACACCGAGATGATGTACGGCACCACCATGATCGCGAGCACGATGCCCGCGGTAAGAAAGCCCACGCCATAATTCGGCCCGCTAAAAATTGGCAGAAATCCGAGCGTTGCCTTCAGTGCCGGACCGATCTGATTCCGCATCAGCGGAACGACCACGAAAATGCCGAGTAGGCCGTAAATGACGCTAGGCACGGCGGCCAGCAAGTCGATCAGGAACGAAATGATGTCGCTGATTTTCCTGGGCGCGAGCTCCGAAAGGAAAATCGCACTCGCGAGGCCCAGCGGTACGGCGATCAGCAACGCAACCGCAGAGGTCACCAGCGTGCCGTAGATGAAGGGCGCCGCCCCGTAATTATCGAAAACCGGATCCCAAACTCGTGTGAGGAAAAACATCCAACCGAACTTCGCACGCGATAAGTGCGACTCCCGCCAGAGTTCCCACACCAGCAGCGATGTGATCAGCAGAATGCTGGCCGCGAAGACCAGCGTGATGAGGTGCGCGACTTCGTCTCCGCGACGAAAGCGCCTTACAAAAGCACGAGGCCCCGCTTCATGCGGAGCCTCGTGACCGAACGTTGTTGCTGTGGCTGACATTAGGTTTACCGGAGGAGCTGTTTACTGAATCAGTGAAATTGCCTTTAGCTCCTTATCGATCACAGCCTTCGGGAGCTTTGCGTAGGTCAGTCCTTCGTTGTAGCCCTGGCCGTCCGTGAGCATCCACTTCAGGAATGCCTTGATTGTGTCGCGCTTCGCCGCGTCCTGAATTTGAGCCGGAATCAGGAGCCAGGTGAAGCTTGAGATCGGATATGAACCGTCGCCCGGCGCGTTTGTGATCGAAACTCGGAAATCATCCGGCATCGCCTTCGCCGCACCCGCAGCTGCTGCGGTTACGCTTGCGAGGTCTGCCTTCACGTACTTGCCAGCGGCGTTCTGTACTTTGCCGAAGGATATTCCGTTCTGCGCTGCATACACCAGTTCGATGTAGCCGATGGAGTTCGGGGTCTGCTTCACGAGGCCGGATACGCCTTCGTTGCCCTTGCCGCCGAGTCCGACTGGCCAGTTCACCGCTGTGTTCTTGCCAACTTTGCTCGCCCAATCCGTGCTGGCCTTCGAAAGGAAGTCCGTCCAGATGTAGCTTGTGCCGCTGCCGTCAGAGCGATGCACGACGACAATGTCGTTCGCCGGCAGATTCACGCCCGGGTTCGCTTTCGCGATGACCGGATCGTTCCACTTCGTGATCGTTCCGAGGTAGATCCCTGCGAGCGCGTACTGCGTAAAGTTCAATTCCCCCGTCACACCCGGAACGTTGTAGCTGGGCACCACGGCTCCCAGCACCGTGGGAAAATGCAAAACTTTGAATTTCGCTTGCGCGAGTTGCTCGTCGGACATCGGTCCGTCGGACGCGCCGAAGTCGACCGTGCCCGCAAGAAGCTGACGAATTCCGCCGCCCGAGCCGATCGCTTGATAGTTGATCTGAACATTGGGATGGGCCTGGTGATACACATCGAACCATTTGGTGTAGATAGGACCGGGAAACGTGGCACCCGCGCCATTTAGCAGCACGGTACCTTGGGCCAAGGCAATGACCCCCAACGCGAGCAGGAGCGACACACCTAGCAGGATTCGTTTGATCATTATTGGGACTCTCCTTGTACTCCCATCTTTGGCGGGCAATGTTACGGATTTGTTACATCGCTAAGAATTCGGAATGAAATCGGGCACACACGGAGGGTGGGAGGCGCAGTTTATCGGGGTGTGGTGCAACTGCGCCTCGGGATGCGGGGGATGAAGCCGTCTCTTGCTGCCGCGCAAA
>JBEKJW010000157.1:0-13106 GCA_050011035.1 Candidatus Acidiferrales bacterium | reverse complement strand
TGATTGGTTCGTTCATTCTGGGCGCTGCCCTGCTCGCTCCCATGGCCGCCATAGCCGCTCCGATTTCGCAGGACGCCAGCGTTCAGGTCCGTGTGTACGACGAAAAGCACAAGGACTATCACATGTGGGACGACCATGAGAATGCTGCGTGGGTTCGCTTCCAGCAGGAGAAACACTGGAAGGAACACGAGTGGTCGAAGGCTAACAAAAAAGAGCAGGAGCAGTATTGGGAATGGCGTCACTCCCACCCCGACTGAGTTTCTGAGCGCTTGGCTCGAGCTCACGATAGATTTACTTAAGGCGCGACGGCTTCGTGATACACGACGAGCCGTCGCGTTTCTTTTTGCGCTCTCCTAGCTTTTCCTCGTTTTCGCCTGTCCAACCGTACAGTTCCCTCTTCGCGACGCCCGTACCGCGACAAATCGCACTGCGTTTTGGCTGCGCCCATACTAAATAGAGCGGTTTTCGCGTTCGGAGGCGTCTATGACGAAGTGGAACGCTGGGAGCTTAGTGGTTGTGCTCGGAATGGCGTTCATCGCGATTTCGCCGGCGCGTGCGCAGTCGAGCGTTGCTGATGTGCAGCCAGTGAAGGCTTCGAGCTTCAGCGGCACAGCGGACGCGGCCGCCACGGACGAAGCCAAGACTACGCCGACGCCCGCTGAGATCCTGCAGAAATACGAAGCAGCCATGGGCGGTCGCGAGGCATGGTCGAAGTTCAATACGCGGTATCTGAAGGGCATTTACCAGACCGAGGATCAATCCGGCTTCGCCGCGATCGAGATTTACTCCGAAGCTCCGAACCTGCGTTACGAGAAGATCGCTTTCCCCAACGGCGCGACGTTGCGAGAAATTTGCAACGGCAAGACAGCGTGGCTCGAAGGACCTCGCGGCGACATGCTCGAATTTTCCGGTGCTGCGCGCGTAGCTTGGATGCATGAGTCCGAATTCAATCGCGGCGCACTTCTGTTGTTGCAGATTCCGCCGGGCAAGACGGTGAACACTGCGCAGGTGGGCAAGTATTCGACATACGTTCTGGACTTCCAGCCCACAAAAAATATTTCCTCGAAAGTGTACTTCGACAGCGCGAGCGGTTTCGTTGTGCGAGTCGACGATACAGTGCATCTCTCCGACGGCGACTATGTGGTTCAGTCGTTTCTCGACGACTATCGCGAAGTCGACGGTGTGTATTTCGCGTTCAAGATCCGGCACGTGGAAAGAGGAAGCGTGTTCACTGTGCGCGTAACGAAAATCGAGAACAACGCCGCGGTGGACGATTCCCTCTTTACGAAGCCAGACGTGGTGATGAATACGAGGTAGTAAGCAGTTCAGGCCCAAACGCACTCAGGAGGGCGGATGTCATGAAGAAAAGCTCGCTCGTAGTGGGCCTGGCAGTGGCGGCTATGGCGTTTGCGGGTGCCGCGAATGCACAGTCGAACCCCCAATCCGCGATGCTTCCTGCGCCCCCTGCTCCCGGAGCCTCGACAGCTCCAACAGGCCCAACGACTGTTGCTCCAGCATCTCCTGGATCGAATGCGTTCGCACAGAATGGCACAACCTACATCGAAGCATCACAGCCCGCGTCCGTGGCAGACCTTGCACGGGCATCGCGCGCCCGCAAGGCGACACAGGCCAAGTCCGTGAAAATCTTTGACGACCAGAACATGCCGCATGCGCCGATCGCGGAGGGCCAGCAAGCGCCGGGCTACTCGAGCGGCTCGTCTGGCGGTCGCGTGACGCTGATCGATTTCTGGGCCACCTGGTGCGGCCCATGCCGGCACGCGCTGCCAGGCTTGAAACAGCTGCAATCGATTTACGGGAGCGATCAGATCGAAGTGATCAGCGTTAGCGAAGACGAGGATGAGGATCAGTGGCGCTCGTTCGTGGCGAATAACGGGATGAACTGGACGCAGAAGCGCGACGAAGGCCATCAGATGATGCACGACTACGGAGCGACGGCTTTGCCGACGTACGTGTTGATTGGTAAAGACGGGCACGTGGTGAAGCAGTGGGTGGGCGACGCGGAGGATCAAACGCTCGTCGACCGCATGGGTGACGATCTAAAGTCCAGCCTCTCCGCGAAATTGTAAAAATACGAGCCAAGGCCGCCGCCTGCGCCGTGCGAGTGCTATACTCAGCGGCAACCTCGGGGTTGGAGGTGGCCTATGCGCCGTCTCGTATTCGGTTTTCTACTTGTTGTTTCCCTCCTTGCAGTGCCCTGCTCGGTGCATGCGTTTCAAATCGACACCAATCCGGCTCCGGAACGCAAGTTTACGATTGCGGGCAATGTCTATCTGGAGGACACAAACCATCCCGCCGTGAACGTGCTCGTGCAACTCCAGGGTTCGGAAGGGGCAGATCGCTGGGACGCGGCAACGAACGAATCCGGCGGCTTCACGATCTACGACTTGAAGTCCGCGCAGTACTCGCTTGCGATTGATGTGCAGGGCTATCAACCGGTGAACGTACCCGTGGATTTGTCGTTTGCTTCAACAAGAGGACTGCAGATCATTCTGGAGCGGAGCGAAAGCGGAGAGTCGGCGCGCCACGCCGCCGCCGTTTCCACGCATGAATTGTCGATGCCCAAAAAGGCTCGCGATCTGGTGGCTTCCGGCAAAACGAAACTGTACGACCAGCATGACGCCGCTGGTGCGCTCGCGGACTTCAAGCAGGCGGTCACGATCGCTCCCGATTACTACGAAGCTGAATATGTTGCGGCAATGGCGTACCTATCGCAGGGTAAGCGCGACGAAGCGTCGGGCAGTTTTCAGAAAGCGGTGGACATGAGCGGCGGCAAGTTCGGAGCGGGTTTTGTGGGCCTCGGAACGCTTGCCGTGGACAAGAAGGACTATTCCCAAGGCGAAAAATTGCTAAGGCAAGGAGTCGCGCTGAGCCCGGATTTCTGGCTCGCGCACTACGAACTCGGCCGCACGCTATTTCTCGAAGGGCACACGGACCAAGCGCAAGCCTCGGCCGAGCAGGCGCGTTCGCTTGCGCCGGATACTCCGATCATCTACCGGCTGCTTGCGAACATTCACCTGAAGGAAAAAGACTACCGTTCCGCCGAAGCCGACATCGATGAGTATGTGAAGCTGGATCCGGACAGCGCTGCAGGCCGACGCGCCAAACAGTTGCGCGACGAAGTGGCGCAGAAGGTGGATGCGCAGCCGCAGCCCGTGGCAGACGGCCCGGCGCCGAAACTTCAGTAGTAACGCCAGCGTCGGGTGATTTTTGTTCGTACTAAGCGGACTGGCGAGCGAAGGCGGGAATTTCCGTTGCGGTAAAACCCAGCTCGAACATGGGATGAGGTGAGACGCGGCCCCAACGCGTGAGTTTCCAGCGCGCGCGGATGTAGCGAATTTCGCGCCGCAATGAGAGATCGAGGATTTGAGTGCTTTCGCCTCTGTAGAACTGCTCAGGCATGATCAGTAGCGGCGTCTTTCCCCAGGACCCGCCGTCTTGGGAACCCCAAACCGAAACATCGACCGACTCCTGCTCAATTTGCGTGGTGATATCCATCGCGCAAAGGAACGTTCGCGTTGAGCTTCCGGCGAGATCAAACGTCGCGCCTTCGCCATCTTTCGTAAGGCGCGAGCCGGGCGGGATGAGTTCGAGTCTGTCGGCCATAAGAGCTTGTTTGAGCGCGAGTCTGCACACGCTTGGCTGAGCTTACTTTGCTTGTGCGGCGAGCGGCTTTAGCTTCGCCAGGCGCTCCTCCGCGGCTTGGAACGTTTTCTCAGTCTTGCAGAACGTGAACCGCAGCTTCGTGCGACCGTGGTCCGGATCGCGATAGAAACTCGATCCGGGCACAGCTGCAACGCCGATCTCGGTGACGAGATGCTTCGCGAACGCAACGTCATCCGTAAAACCGAAGGCCGAAATGTCGGTCATGATGTAGTAAGCGCCCCGCGGCTTGTAGCATTTGAAACCCGATTTCTCGAGGATGCCAAGCAGCCGTTCGCGGCGCGCAGCGTAGTCGCTTGCGAGCTTCGTGTAGTATTCCCGCGGAAATTTGAGCGCGACCGCTCCAGCGTCCTGCAGAGGTGCCGCCGCTCCCACGGTAAGGAAGTCGTGGCACTTGCGAATCGCGAAGCTGACTTCGGGTGGCGCAATCGCCCAGCCCACTCGCCAGCCCGTGACGCCGTAGGTCTTCGATAGCGCGTTGATCGTCACGGTGCGT
The DNA here is from genome assembly GCA_050011035.1 of Candidatus Acidiferrales bacterium. Lineage (GTDB taxonomy): Bacteria > Acidobacteriota > Terriglobia > Acidiferrales > UBA7541 > Palsa-295. The sequence continues at coordinate 8,929 of JBEKJW010000157.1, read as the reverse complement.
TCGCGCATGCCATCCAGAGTGGCAATCGAGATGTGCTCAGCTCCGTCGTAGAGCATGTACTCGTAAATTTCGTCGGTGATGGCGAGGCAATTCCAGCGAACGCAAAGATCGCGAATCAATTCCAATTCGCTGCGCTCGAACACTTTTCCCGTCGGATTGTTCGGCGTGTTCAGGATGATGGCTTTGGTCTTCGGGCCAAACGCGGCGGCAAGCTCATCGGGATCGAAACGCCAATCGGGAGCATGGAGCTTCACAAACCGCGGCGTGGCGCCGGAAATGATGCCGTCGGGACCATAATTTTCGTAGAACGGTTCGAAGATCACGACCTCGTCGCCGGGATTGATGATCGCCATCATCGTCGACATGATCGATTCGGTCGAGCCGCAGCACACCGTGATTTCGCGCTCGGGATCGATGGTCATGCCGGTGCGTTCCGCCCATTTCGCGGTGATTGCGTCGCGAAAATTCTTCGCGCCCCAGGTGATCGCGTACTGATTGATGTCCGCGGCAATGGCGTCCTGCGCCGCACGCTTGATTTCAGCGGGCGCCGGAAAGTCGGGAAAGCCCTGCGAGAGATTGACGGCTTTATTCGCGATGGCGAGGCGCGTCATTTCGCGAATGACCGATTCGGTGAAGAGCTTAACTTTGTGGGAAAGCTCGATGCTAGTTGCCGCCGCGGTTGGCTGCGGATTTGCGGGACTCATTGTTCTCCCCGTAAAGCTTCCGGTAAATTTCAGCGTTGCGCGAGACGAGTTCGACGTACTCGCGGGTTTCCGTGAACGGAATCGAGTCGACGAATTCGGCGGGCTCGCGATACGACTGGCCCGCAGTCCACTGCGAAACTCTGGTTTCCCCAGCATTGTACGCGGCCAGCGCGGATTCGTCCGTGCCATAACTCTTGCGAAGGCCGGCGTACAGGATGGTGCCGATGCGGATGTTGAAGTCGGGATCGACGAGGAGCGCGGAGGAGTAGCGAACGCGGTTGCGTTGCGCGAGCATGCGCGCTGTCTTGGGTTCGAGCTGCATCAGGCCGTAGGCGTTGGCTACGGAATGCGCGTCGGGCGTAAACGCGGATTCCTGACGGATGAGTCCAGCAGTGAGCATTGGATCGACGCCGGCTTGCGCGGCGTGCGCACGGATCGCCTGCTGGTAAGGCATCGCGTAAGACGCGAACCAAACCTCGCGCGGAACTTCTGCGAGCGGCCGCGACTCGAGCTGCGGATACATCTGCCGGATCGTGACGATCGCGACGCCGACGTGGCCCGCGTTGACTGCTTCTTGAGCCGCCTCAAGTAGCAAGCGCGGTTCGCCTGTAGCGGCGTAGGCAGCGCGGAGTTCGAGTTCTGCGGATGCGTCGAATGCGATCGTTCGAAGCGCGTCGGCGCGGGCTTGGCGATTTGCCGCAGACGGAGGAATTGTTGATCCAAGCGGCTTCACCGGCGGCACTGCAGGAATCGTGGCGAGCACAGGAGCCGGCGCGCCGGGGCCGTGGCCGATCACGCGGAATCGTGCCGTCGCGAGCTGCGTGAAGTAATTTTGCGGGAAGCGCTCTTGCAGCTTCTGGTAGTAAGCGCGAGCGAGCGCGACGTTGTCCGATTCCTCGGCGAGACGGCCGAGCCAGTAGAGCGCGTCGGATGTATACGGCGATCCCGGAAAGCGTGTGAGGTGCTTGACGGCAAGGTCGGTGGCATTCGGTTGCCGCTTGATGATCGCTGCCCAGGCCGCTCGCCAGTCGGAGCCATTTGCATCCGGCGACGAAGGAAACGCATCGGCGAGGCGCCGGTAGTATCCCGCGGCGCGATCGCGATCGAGCTGCACCCAGAAATAATTTCCGCCAAGAAAGAGCGCGGCTTCGGTCCAGCCGCTTTGAGGCGCACGCGCAGCTGCGGATTCGATCGCGGCAAGCATGTCCGATTCTTTGTCGTGCTGGCGGTAGTGATTCGCGAGGTCGTAGTAACGCTCCGCATCGACGTCGGGATCCGAGATGCTCATCGCGACCATCGGTACCGGACTTCCACCCAGCGCGACGCCACACGCCAGCACGCGCAACTCGGCGCGTTCCTTGTCTGGGCCCGTCGCTTCGGTGACGAGCCGCGAATATTCGTTGCGCGCGTTGCTCCACTGGTGAGCGCCATAGATTGTGTTTGCATGCTCGATGCGGTGTTGAATCGAAATCGCCGGGAATTTTCCGCCGAGCGTACCGCGGAGGCTGTTGAGTTTCTCTTCGGCTTTTCCGGCAACGTCACTCGTCGGGAACTTCAGGTAGATCGTTTGGTAGTCGATCGCGGCTTGTAGAGGCTGCGAAAACGCGGCATGCGCATCGCCGCGCAGGAGTAACAATGCGGGTTTGTCTTTTGTCTCGGGGTAGAGATCGAGCGCCGCTACCGCTTCACCCGGCTGACCTGCGGATATCGCCGCTGTAGCGAGCGACTGGACGGCCTGATCCATCAGGACCGAGTCGGGATTTTCTTTTCGATACTGCTGAAGTTGGGCGAGCGCTTCAGCGTTCTTGTTGAGCTCGATATTCGCCTGGGCACCGTAGAGGAGCGCGTAGTCGTGCAGCAGCGGATCGCCCAGCGCGCGCGCAAACCATTGCGCCGCCTGCGCGTGATGATCCTTGCCCAGGTCGTAGTAACCGAGCGCGAGAGCCGCGCGCATGCCGGTCACGCCTGAACCTTTCTGATTGGCGATGGCGCTGAGCTTTGTGTAGGAAGCGGTCGCGTTCTTTAACTTCAGAGCCCTGCAAAGCTGTTCGAGATTTTTCGACTGAGGGGCTGGGGTTGAAGCCGCTGCGGCGGGAGATTTCTTCTTCGTCTTCGCTTGCGGACGCGAGGACCGCGGCGCCGCGTCGGCGCCAAGCGTCAGCAAAAACACAAATGCCAGAGCCAAGGTAAAGCGCACACGCAAGTTTAGCACGGACGTATTTAGCGATGCAGGACGGGCGACGGGTACGGATACTCGCCGAGCGCGTTGCTGTCTCCTCCGGCGAGAATTTCGACCATCCAGTGATGGAAGTAATCGACGGGATGATCCTGGATTGCGTGGAAGCGGCGATCGTATTCCTTGCGCGCCTTATCGATGTCGACCTTCAGACGCGCGCAGATGTCTTTGTGCTCGCGGCCGGCGCGGACTTCCTTTGGCTGCAGAAGCTTGATGTCCTGCATCGCGACTTTGGCGACGCGGTTGGCGCGTTTGTGCAGGTCCTGCAATTCCGGTGAAAGCGTAGCGACATCGAACGGCTTGGCCTTGGATTCCTCGACGGCGGGTTCAATGACCTCGACTTCGTCGGGCACCTCGACGGCGTGATGCTCCTCGATGTGCGCTTCGGCGGCGATTTCTTCTTCAGCCGTCACTTCGTGCGAGTGGACTTCTTCGGCGGCCGGCTCATCTTCTTCGGGGCCCTCGACCGCTTCATCTTCGTCTGCAACAGCCGCGGCGACGGCAGCACCCGCGACGCTGTGTTGCTCACGCGGGCTAAGCGCGACCGCTACGAAATTCGAGAGAACGGAGAGACCGGCGGCGAGTGCCGAGGCGGCGGTCTGGGCGCGAAGCAAAGACGGGAGTGCGTTCGTCGGGCGGCTGGAAGCGCAAGCTGCGACGAGGTCGGCGTACGCGTGGTGGAGCTCGTCGGCGGTGCGCTGCAGCGGCGCCAGATTGTCACGAAGGGCGCGTGAAACGGCGTCTTCCAGGGCGTTATCCAGCGAGTTTTTGCGAGCGGTCACAGGGACTTTGCCTCGATTTAATTATGAAAACGGTACAGAAGGGTGTCAACGCAGATTCCCCGCAAGCGTTCCTACGGGTTAGCTGTACTTTGGCCACCAAGCGGGGGCTTGCGGACGGGCTATTTCCATGAAAAGGTTGGAGTTGCTTGCGATCGCGGGCATCTGAATTTCGGAGGTCAAACACGTGTCATTAAGCGCGGAACAGATCATGAAGGCGCTGAAAATGGAGCCGCATCCGGTGGAGGGTGGGTATTTTGCGGAGACGTATCGCTCGGCTCGCGGCGTGCCGCATGAGGCGCTGCCTGGGTATCCGGCGGCGAGGTCTCTATCCACGGCGATCTACTACATGCTGACGCCGGGCACGATTTCTGCGATGCACCGCGTGCGAGGGGACGAGCTGTTTCACTTCTACCTAGGCGATCCCGTCGAGATGCTGGAGTTGCGGCCCGACGGTTCGGGCAAGACGATCGTGCTCGGGCAGGACATCCTCTCGGGAATGAAGCTTCAGCATGTGGTCTCCGGCGGCGTGTGGCAGGGTTCGCGGCTGCGCGAAGGTGGGAAGTTCGCGCTACTTGGCACCACGATGGCGCCGGGATTCGAGTACGAAGACTACGAAACCGGAAAACGCGACGAACTCATTGCGAGATATCCGGCGTTTACGGATCTTATCCGCGCGCGAACGAACGGGTGATCGAGGACCGCGCTGCGTGGTGCAAGCGCGTCCGGGTTGTTCAACGCGCGGCTTTCGGCTGCGCATTCGCTACTCGAGAAATGGATTGCGCAGTGGTGGAACGGCGCCCGTCGGCGAACTGGAAAGAAGCTGGATCTGCTCTTCGATGGGCTGGCGGACGGGCCGCGCGTCCGGCGCCGCCTCGAGTGCTTTCTTGTAGGAATCGAGCGCCGACACCTTGTCACCGCGCTTCAGCATGAGATTGCCAAGTTCGATGTGGATGAAAAACGCGTCCGGACTTAGCTCAATTGCACGGCGCCAGGCTTTTTCGGCTGCGGCTTCGTCGGGTTTCTCGGCGTAGAGCTTGTCAATTCCGTAATAGTACAAGCTGTTGGCAGCGGCGCCGGGCACGTCAAACTTTCCCCGATAGAGGAAGAGGTTCCCGAATCGGACCGTTGGTTCGACCGCGAGTAACTCCGGCGTTGAAAAAAAGGGCGTGCTTAGGAAGCTGGCGGCCGTGAATATTCCACTCGTTCGGGTTGGTGCGCTCCAAATGGGCATGTCTTTTTCCGATTCGCGTCCAAGGTAGTTCACGTCGCGTGCTTTCAACTCCTCGCTCCGCGACCAATACTCGACGTCGGGCACTTCTCCGGCGGGAGTGAGCACTGCGCGCGTGTAGGCCGCAAGTTCCTTGGTGCGCTGGCCGAGGTCCACGCCTTCATCGCTGAAGTATTTGTAGGCGTTTCGTGTGCCGACAGACTCGTTGAAATATTCCCACGGGCGCAGGATGGGCAAAGCGGAAGCGCATGCTGCGATGAAAGCCAGGGCTGTGACAGCTCGAAACGCGCGAGAGCGCGAGACGACGGCGTAGTCGATTGCGAGTCCCGCAAAAATGTAGAGCAGCACCACGACCGGCATCGCGTGGCGAACTCCGGCGTAGGTGGCGCCAGACGCGAGAACGAGAAAGAACAGAGCGACGGAGACGAGCAGGAGCGAGGCCGGGAATTTCCATTCCGGGGGAATCCGGCGGGCGAAGTAAACCGCAATGCCGAGCAAAATCAATACGAGGAAACCGATTGGGAGTTTCACCGCGATGATCGCCGGAAAGAAATACCTGGGACCTTTCACGAAATAGAGGCGACCGAATATCAACTGTGGAGAGAGCCGCCCTTCCATCCCCGCGTGGACCGTATCTGCAAAACCCCAAAGATAGGCGCGCGGCACGATGCGCGTGGCATTCATCACGCGAAGCACCGCGTGATAGCGCGGATTATCGACGTCCTCGATTTTGTCGGCGAGCGCGCGATTAAACGATTCATGGCCCGATGGGGTTTCCGAATAGCGGAACAGGTAGGCAGCCCAGAGAATCGCGAGAGAACCTGCGGCGAGAACGGCGATCTTCATGAGGCGATTTGAATGTGTGGCGCCTGCAGCCGATGCCGGCCTGAAGATCGCGGCGCAAACACCGACAATCATGATGATCAGCAGGACGACGGGTGCGGAGTGCTTCGCCGTGAGCGCCAATCCGAGCGATGCCGAACAAGCGGCGACGTCCGGCCAGCGCCACGTTTGGAACGCGCGCGCCGCAAGCACGAGAGCTGTGGCGGAAAGCAGCGCGACGGGAAGATCGGTCATGACGACCGGCATGTGCGCCGCAACGGTGGGATCGATGAGCAACGCCAGGAGCGTTCCGAGTCCCACGACGGAATTGAATTCGCGGCGAAGGGCAAAGGCGAGCGCAAGTAGCAGCAGCCCGTTCAGCGCATACATGGCCCCGCGAGCGCGACGCTGCACGGAGTCTGGGTCGTTCGCGCGATAGACCAAATCCTGCGCGAAGGCGCGCTCGTCCGGCTTGTCCGTGAATTGGCGCAACGGTTTGAGATTGAAGCCTGCGGCTGCGATCACGGTTCCGACCCACAGCTTCACAAGCGGCGGGTGTTCCGGATTGACGCGAAAGTCGGCGTCGCGGACGTAGGTGACACCGGCGGCGATGTGGTAGGCCTCGTCGATGGTGAAGCTATCGAGGCGAGTGGCGACGGCGGAGCGGATGGTGCCGAGGGCGATAAGCAGAAGCGCCAGCAGCGTGAACGCACGCAGGCTAATTCGGGAGTAGAGCGGCTTCGGTTCCAAGGGGAGCAGGGGCCGTGGTGGTTTGCGGAGTGTATAACGTCGCGCAATGAACTCCAACAACTTGATGGGGTTCGCGTTGGCGGGCGCGAGACAAGTTGTCCCGAATTGCCCTCAGGTGTCCCGTCCTGTCCGTAGGCACGACACCGATTCGCTGGTAGAGTGCGCCGCGTACCTTCCTGAACGACAACCGCAGCTTGATGGGCGGGCCGTGCCATTGGTGCGCGCCGATCCGCTAAAGGGTTTGCCTCCATGAGACGAGTTTCCTGGTTCGGATTTGTCGCGATATTTGCTCTGCTCGTCACGCCCTGTGCCCAAGGGCAGCAGAAGTCGACTTTGTCGGCGGACGACAAGCAAAAACTGACCGCGCTGCTGGATGCTTACACCAGCGGAGTGATCACCAAGGCTGATTACGACGCCCGCGTCGCGGAGGTAAAGGCGAACGCTGCCAAGGGCAAGTCGTCAACCTCGGCACCGGCGTCCGCACCCGCATCGGCATCCGCGGTTTCCTCCGATGAAGCGTCCGGCCCCCGCCAGGTGAAGTACATCACCGACCCCTCGTTCAACGGCATGAACGCCGTCGCTGTGTCGATCCCAGCGAAGTGGCATTTTCAGGGTGTGCTGTTTCAGGCCGGCAATTGCGCTTCGATTCCCTACTTCGTTTTTCGAGCGTCCAGTCCGGATGGGCTCAGTTACGTCGAGCGTCTTCCGGCGCTCAGTTGGGCATGGGGTAGCGGGCCGTCGGCGCCCAAACCTAACAACGATTGCCTTCCGCTGCAGGGGGCGCTCGGCGCACAGGATTTCCTGAAATATTTGGCGTCGGTGATGAAAGTCGAGTACGTGGCGGACGATCCCGTTCCGGCGGACCTGCAGGACAAAATACACAAACAGGCAGCGGATATGAACGCGGCTGAAGCTGGGAGTTTTCTGAAGACGGCGAACACAGCGGAACTCGCGCGCGCCATTGTTCGCTACAAGAACGGATCGTTCGATATGAAGGGGCTGTACACGGCGCGCGTCGATTGCGTGGAGAACACTATTCCAGGCATGAGGTCGCAGTTGCGTGGTATGGCGGACCGTCCGCCCACCACCACACATCATTGCACCGCTAGCGTGCGCTACACCGTCGCACCAGAAAATAGGTTCGCGGCGATTCGCAAAATGTGGGACGCGCCCGATCTCGGCGGCCAGGCGCTGGACGCGTGGCAAGAGGCCTGGGTCGAGCGAAACCGCGAGCAAGCTCAGCAAGTGATCAATGCCAGCATTCGCGCGACTAACGCGGCGATGCAGGCTCAGCAGCAGCAATTCAATCACGATCAGGCCGTGCGGCAACAGATGCACGAGCAATTTCTGGCCACAATGCAACGCGGCACCGATATGTCCATGGCGCGGACGCAGGAGAGCATGAACGCGCGGAGCACGGCGACATCCGACTGGGTGGACTTCGCGCTGGACCAAAAAACCGTGATGGATCCGACCACGGGACAGGTCAACAAAGTTTCGAGCTCCTACACGCACACGTGGGTGGACAGCACCGGAACCGTGAGTTACCAGACGAACGATCCGAACGCGAATCCGAACGGCGTCCTGCAGGGTAGCTGGACCCAACAGCAGCAAGTGCACGGAGACGGTTCGCCGTATTAACCGCGCGACGTGAAACGGAAGCGAGTGCATTTGCGCGAGCTTGGAGACGATCGAATCGCATGAGCGCCGCAGTGCAAGTTCCGGTGATGGGCACAGAAACGATTCACAACAGCCGCGCTCTGCTGGCGGTTTGTGTTTTGTTTTCGCTGGCGAGCTGGGCGCTGGCGGGCATCGGCGCGATGATGACGGTCTACATGCTGATGCAATTGAAAGCCGCGGCAGGTTGGAGCGCGCTGGGAGCTCTTCAATGGCTGTTCTTCGCGTACTGTTTTTTCATAGTGGGACGAATGTTCTGGCGGCTCAGCGTGAAAGCGTGGAATGCCCGCGTGGTGCTAGACGGCGCGGGCGTGAACTTTCACTACGCCGAGGCGGGCGGGTACAAGGATTTTTCGATGCCATGGAGCGCGATCGAAAGCGTGGCGCACAAACGGGTGGGCAACTACCAGACGTATACGGTGCATGCAAGCGACGGCGGATATTTCAGGTTCAATTCGTATACGTTCATGCGGCCCAAGAAAATCGCGACGCGGATCGCGCAGGCATGTGGCAAGCCGATTGTCGAAGAAAAGTAGCGGTTGAGGCGATGCCGGTCGCATTGACGAACGATGCGCAACAACGGGCGCGTCATTTGGCGGCGGACCGTGGCGGGTGTTAATCTAGTGTTTCCAACGGGGGCGACACGGTTTCGACGGAAGTTGTCGCGGCTCGAAGGCATGCCGGGCTCCACTTGCCCGTAATCGAGTGGAACAAAACAACTGGCAACTCT
>JBEKJW010000156.1:0-10900 GCA_050011035.1 Candidatus Acidiferrales bacterium | reverse complement strand
AACGTGTCGGCGGAGATCACGCTGATTACGCCGGTAGCGCTGGAGAAAGGGTTGCGTTTCGCGATTCGCGAAGGCGGCCACACGGTGGGAGCCGGCGCCGTTGCCGAGATCATCGAGTAAACGACTATGAGAGAAATAATCACATTACAGTGCAACGACTGCAAGAACCGCAACTACACGACGACCAAAAACCGGAAGAAGCACCAGGACCGGCTGGAGACGTCGAAGTTTTGCAATACTTGCCGGAAACATACCGATCACAAAGAAGTCAAATAATTCAGCGTGTTGCGCTGAATCTGGCGAGGCAAGTGGAAACTCACCCTTCGCCCAAAATCGGGTTTTAGGGGAGTAGGTTCAACGGTAGACCATCGGTCTCCAAAACCGAGAGTGGGGGTTCGAATCCCTCCTCCCCTGCCAGTTTCGATGGTGGGGCAGCAGCGAGGGGCAAGGGCATGGCGAGGCGAGCAGGTCTAGAGGCTTAAGGCGGTCGGCGAATGGCGCAAGCGGCAAAAACGAATCGGGACGAAGCGGAACATCGCGTTAGTGGATTTTCGCTTCTGGAACCAGTCGGTAAGCTGGCGGAATATCCGCGGCGGCTGCGCTCATTTCTTCACGATGTGCGCGTGGAAATGCGCCATGTGAATTGGCCGTCGGGTCCGGAGGTTGTGTCGACCACCGTGGTCGTCACCGTAACCGTGGCCTTTTTTGGGCTATTTTTCTTCGTAGTCGATAGCGGACTCGGCGAGCTGATTCAGCGGGTGCTAAAATACTTTCAGCAATAGGATCGATAATGTCGAAGCAGTGGTACATCGTTCACACCTACTCGGGGTTTGAGAAAAAGGTGAAGGAAAGCCTGGAAGGCCGGGTAGCTGCGTTCGGCCTGACGGACAAAATCGGACAGATCATTATTCCGACCGAGTCTGTGGTGGAAGTGCGTGGCGGCAAAAAGGTGATTTCGCCGCGGATGTGCTACCCGGGCTACGTCCTGGTCGAAATGGACATGGACGATTACACCTGGCACGTCGTGCGCTCCACGCCGCGGGTTACTGGATTCGTCGGCTCCGGACAAACGCCTTCGCCGCTGACCGAAGAAGAAGTTCAAAACATTTTGAACCGGGCGACTACCACGGCAGACAAGCCGAAGCCCAAGTTGTCTTTCGACCGCGGAGAAAAAGTGCGCATTGGAGAAGGTCCCTTTGCGAATTTTACCGGCGTGGTGGAAGAAGTGAATTCAGACCGCAGCACGCTGAAAGTTTCGGTCACCATTTTTGGACGCTCCACTCCGGTGGAGCTGGATTTCGCGCAGGTTGAGAAGGTCGCGTAGATGTTTTGGAGTGTTTGGCGCTGCTCATTCCGAGCGCGCGTTATTGGATTAAGAAACGGGACGCAAGGGACAAAATAGATGGCAAAGAAAATTCAATCGACCGTGAAATTGCAATTGCCGGCCATGAAGGCTACTCCGGCGCCTCCTGTGGGCACGGCGCTTGGCCCGCACGGCGTGAACATCATGGATTTTTGCAAACAGTTCAACGCCAAGACGTCGAAAGAGCCCGACGGCATGATCATTCCCGTGCTGGTCACGATTTATAGCGATCGCACATTCACCTTTATTCTGAAGACGCCCCCGGCTTCTGAGCTTCTGAAGCGCGCGGCAGGAATCGTGAAAGGCTCTCCGGAACCGAACCGCAACAAAGTGGGAAAGCTCACGAAGAAGCAAGTAGAAGAGATTGCCAAAGTGAAAATGCCGGACCTGAACACAATGAATCTGGAATCCGCCGTCCGCTCGATCATGGGCACGGCGCGCAACATGGGCATCGAAGTCAGCGAGTGATTCGAGGCGGGAGAGAACACGATGGGCCGTAGCGCAAAGATTGGCGGAAAGAATATCGATCGCGCCAGAAAACTGGTGGAAGCGCGCCAGTATAAGCTCGAAGAAGCGGCGGAGTTGCTACGCAAGGCGCACTTCGTGAAGTTCGACGAGACCGTCGAGCTGGTGCTGAATCTGGGTGTCGATCCCAAGCAGTCCGACCAGATGGTGCGCGGCACCGTAGTCCTGCCGCACGGGCTGGGGAAATCGAAGCGCGTGGTGGTAATCGCGGGCGGCGATAAAGTTCGCGAAGCAGAGGAAGCCGGCGCCGATTTTGTGGGTGGCGAAGACATGGTCCAGAAGATTCAAGAAGGTTGGACCGATTACGAAGCGGTAATCGCGACACCGGATATGATGAAGTCCGCCGGACGTTTGGGAAAAGTTCTGGGACCGCGCGGCTTAATGCCGAATCCCAAGACCGGAACGGTTACGTTTGAAGTGGCGAAAGCGGTAAAAGAAATCAAGGCCGGTAAAGTGGAATTCCGGTTGGACAAAACCGGCATCATCCATTCGCCCGTGGGCAAGATCAGTTTTTCGGCAGCCAATCTTGCAGGGAACGCGCACGCTCTGCTGGCCGCGGTGCTGAAAGCGAAACCCGCCGCAGCCAAGGGCAAGTACATCAAGAAAATGACGCTGACTTCCACCATGGGGCCGGGCGTTCCGATCGATGAAGCGGAAGCTGATGTGGCAGTAGCCGTCGCGGCATAGTCTGTAACTTTAAGGAGTTCGGCATGAAGAAGAAGGCCGAAAAAGTAAAGCAGTCGGAAGAGCTGAAGACCCAGCTCGCCACCGTATCCACCGTTATCCTTTCGACGTTCCAGGGCATTACCGTCGAGCAGGACACCAAGCTTCGCCGCTCCGTGCAAGCAGCCGGCGGGCACTACGAAGTGGTGAAGAACACGGTTGCCGAGCGCGCCGCTGCGGGAACTCCTGCGGAAGGCTTGCTGAAGAACCTGAAGGGCACCAATTCGATCGCGTATACCAAGACGGACCCGGTGGCGCTGGCAAAGATTCTGACCAAGGTAGCAAAAGATGTGCCGGCGTTTCAGTTTCGCGCCGGATGGGTAGAGGGCCGCGTAATTTCGATTCAAGAGATCAACCAGCTTGCCTTGCTTCCGAGCAAGGAAGAGCTCATCAGCAAAGTCATGTTCCTGCTGAACGCTCCGGCGCAACGCATTGCAACGGCGCTGGCCGCAGTTCCGCGCGGTTTGGCGGTGGTCACCAGCGAAGCAGCAAAGGCAAACAAATTCGGAGGAGCGGGCGGTACAGCTCCAGCAGCGGAAACAGCTTAATCTGCATCTAAACTAGTACACACAAAAATAGAGTTTTCATCTCGCAGGGGAGGATGGAACAGAATGGCCAGCAAAGTGGAGTCGATTCTAGAAGAAATCAAGGGTTTGACGCTGCTCGAAGCTTCCGATCTAGTCAAGAAGATGGAAGAAGCTTTCGGCGTCTCGGCGGCAGCGGCGGCGCCCATGATGGCAGCGGGCGGCGGAGCAGGCGCGGGAGCAGCAGGCGCAGCGGAGGAGAAGACGGAATTTACCGTCGTTCTCACCGAAGTGGGCGCTAACAAGATCAACGTAATTAAGGCGGTTCGTGAAGTCACCAGCCTGGGCTTGAAAGAAGCCAAGGACCTGGTGGATGGCGCTCCCAAGACGGTGAAAGAGGGCGTCAACAAAGAAGAAGCCGCCACAATCAAGAAAAAGTTCGAAGACGCCGGGGCAAAAGTCGACGTCAAGTAGTGCCGCCCCGCTGCGGCCCGCACGCTGGGCTGCGAAGGAATCCGCTTTCAAGCGAGCTCCTTTGGAACTGGAACTTCAAAAATCGTCCTTCCCGGACCGACGGGGCGGGTGTCTATCCGCGTCGTCGTATCCGGCTTAGTTTGAAGAGGATACTCACCCATGAGCAATCGTAACGGCAATCGCGCCACTCGGGAACGGGAACGTCTGGACTTCGCCAAAATCAAGACTACCGTCCAGATTCCCAACCTGATTGACGTTCAAAAAAAGTCGTATCAGCGCTTCCTGCAAATGGATTTGCTGCCCAGCGAACGCGAAGACACTGGCTTGCAGTCGGTGTTTACTTCCGTGTTTCCGATTCAGGATTTTCGCGGGCTGTCGCAGCTGGATTTCGTGGACTACGCGATCGGTAACTGGGAGTGCAAGTGCGGACACCTGCGCGGCCTCCATCACCTGCGCGCCACTTGCCGGAATTGCGGCGCGTCGGTAGTCACCAATCCGTATAAGACGGGCGACGTGCTTTGCACCAAGTGCGGCACTTTCAACAAGAACACGCCAACTTTCTGCAACAAGTGTGGAGACCCGGTCACGCTGCAACTGAAGTATGACGTGAATGAATGCCAGGAGCGCGGCATGACGTACTCCGCCCCGCTGAAAGTCACCATTCGCTTGACCATTTACGACAAGGACCCCGACACCGGCGCGAAGTCCATTCGCGATATTAAGGAACAAGAGGTTTTCTTCGGCGACATTCCGCTGATGACCGAGAACGGTACTTTCATCATCAATGGCACCGAACGCGTCATCGTCAGCCAGTTGCACCGTTCGCCGGGCGTGTTCTTCGAAACCGCCAACAACCGCAGCTATTTCCTGGGGAAGATTATTCCCTACCGCGGATCGTGGGTTGAGTTCGAATACGACACGAAAAACATTCTGTACGTGCGCATCGACCGCAAGCGCAAATTCCTGGGCTCGATTTTCCTTCGCGCCTTGGGAATGAAGTCAAATGAAGACATTCTGCGCACGTTCTATCAAGTGGAGCGTATTTCGCTGCGCGACAATGAGCTTTTCTGGAATCTTTCAGAAGGCTTGATCGACCGCAAGCTGACGAAAGAAGTCAAGCATCCCAAGTCCGGCGAGACGCTGGTTGGCGCGCACAAGCGCATTACCGAGCCACTCTTCAAGGAACTGGGCAAGGCGCGCGTCACACAGGTGGGAATTACGCCGGCCGATTTGGAAGGCGCCATCACCGTCGGCGAGTTAGTGAACCGGCAAACCGGTGAAGTTTTACTCGAAGCCAACAAGCCGCTGACGCCCGAGATGTTCTCGGCGATTGCCGAAGCTGGAATCACGGAAGTGGATATCGCTTTCCCCGACCGTGACGATGTAGGCATCGTGGTTAGCCGCACGCTTGAGAAGGACACCATCCGCACTTCGAAAGAAGCGCTGATTGAGATTTATCGCAAGCTGCGTCCCGGCGATCCTCCGACTCTGGAAACGGCAACGGCGCTGTTCAACGGAATGTTCTTCGACGCCCGCAAGTACGATTTCAGCAAAGTGGGCCGCCTGAAGTTCAACATCAAGCTGGGCCTGGAGACTCCGCTCGACAAGCGCACGCTCGATCCGTCCGACTTCGTGGCCGCGATTAAGTACCTGCTGAAGCTGCGCAAAAATATCGGCGCGGTGGACGACATTGACCACCTGGGCAATCGACGCGTTCGCGCGGTGGGCGAATTGCTCGAAAATCAATTCCGCATCGGCTTGGTCCGCATGGAACGCGCGATCAAGGAAAAGATGTCCGTGTATCAGGAAATGTCCACAGCCATGCCGCACGACCTTGTGAATGCCAAGCCGGTGATGGCCGCGATTCGCGAGTTCTTCGGCAGTTCGCAACTTTCTCAGTTTATGGATCAGACCAACCCGCTCAGCGAAATTACGCACAAGCGCCGTCTGTCGGCTCTTGGACCGGGCGGTCTGTCTCGTGAACGCGCAGGATTCGAAGTGCGCGACGTTCACCCCACGCACTACGGACGTATTTGCCCGATCGAAACGCCGGAAGGCCCGAACATCGGTTTGATCAGCTCGCTTTCCTGCTACGCGCGGATCAACGAATTCGGCTTTATCGAATCGCCGTACCGCAAGGTTCGCGGCGGACGCGTCATCGACTTCGTCCAAATCATCAATTCGGGCGACAGCGAATTCAAAGCTGGCGAAGTGGTGGAACGCGAAAAAGTAGAGGACACCAACGAAGAGTTGAAGCGACGGCGCGTAGTTGTCGAGCCGCACTGCTTCTACCTCTCGGCATGGGAAGAAGACCGCTACGTAGTCGCGCAGGCTAACGCTTCGCTTGACGACAAGGGAAAAATCACAACCGAACTGGTTAACTGCCGCCAGGCTGGCAACTTCGTTTTGAAGAGCCGTGATGAAGTGGATTACATCGACGTCTCGCCCAAGCAGCTTGTATCGGTAGCAGCTAGCTTGATTCCGTTCCTGGAAAACGACGACGCCAACCGCGCATTGATGGGTTCGAACATGCAACGCCAGGCCGTACCCCTGATTCGCGGCGATGCGCCGCTAGTCGGTACCGGCATGGAACGAGTTACGGCGCGCGATTCCGGCGCCGTGATCGTTTGCCGTCGTGACGGCATCGTGGACCAGGTGGACTCCGAACGCGTAATCGTGCGCGTGGAGTCAGACCAGTCCGGCGTGCTGAGCCGCGAAGTTGGTTCCGACATTTACTTGCTCACGAAGTTCAAGCGCTCGAACCAAAACACTTGCATCAGCCAAAAGCCGATGGTTCGCGCGGGAGACCGCGTGAAGCAGGGTCAAGTGCTGGCCGACGGTCCTTGCACCGACCGCGGCGAACTGGCACTCGGCCGCAACGTGCTGGTGGCCTTCCTTCCGTGGCGTGGATACAACTTTGAAGACGCCATCCTGGTCAGCGAAAAGCTGGTGGAAGAGGACTACTACACTTCGATTCACATTGAAGAGTACGAAATCGAGGCGCGGGACACGAAGCTGGGTCCCGAAGAAATCACGCGTGATATCCCCAACATCAACGAGAGCTTCCTGCGCAATCTTGATGAAAGCGGCGTGATTCGAATCGGCGCAACGGTGAAGCCCGGCGATATTCTTGTCGGCAAGGTAACACCGAAGGGCGAGACCACGCTGACTCCGGAAGAAAAACTTCTGCGCGCGATTTTCGGCGAGAAGGCAGGCGACGTTCGCGACGCTTCGCTCTATTGTCCGCCCGGAATCGAAGGCACGATTGTGGATGTGAAGATCTTCTGCCGCAAAGGCGCGGAGAAGGACGAACGCCACAAGGCCATCGAAGGTACGCAAATCGCTAAGTTGGAAAAGAACCTCGCCGACGAGATCCGCATTCTCACCGACGAGCGTTTGAAGCGCTTGAACGACTTGCTCGGCGGACAGAAGTTGACCGCCGACTTGCACGACGAGCGCACCAACAAGCGCTTGCTGACCAAGGGCACCGAGTTGACGCGCGACATTCTGGAAAAGATCACCACACGCAACTTGAAGCGCTTGCGCTTGAACGATAAAGACCCGCTGCTAATCGAGAAGATCGACGAGATCGAGGAAATGACTTCTCGTCAGATCGATGTGCTGCGGAAAATTACCGACGAGCGTATCGGAAAACTCAAGAAGGGCGACGAACTGCCGCCAGGCGTCATCAAGCTGGTGAAAACTTACATTGCGATGAAGCGCAAGCTTTCCGTCGGCGACAAAATGGCAGGCCGCCACGGAAATAAAGGCGTCATCGCGCGCATCGTTCCTAAAGAAGACATGCCCTACATGCCCGACGGCACACCGGTGGAAATCGTTCTGAATCCGCTGGGCGTTCCTTCGCGTATGAACGTGGGACAAATCCTGGAAACGCACCTCGGCTGGGCTTCGAAAGAGCTCGGCGCGCAAGTGGCGAAGTTGCTCGACAAGGAAACCCGGGCGGAAGGTGTGCGCAAGTGGTTCAAGGACGCATTCGGCCCCACATCGGTTTGGAAGACGATCGCCGATTTGGATGACGATGCGATTTTGGACCTGGCCTACAGCTTCCGCGAAGGCGTACCGTTCGCGACACCGGTATTTGACGGCGCTCGCGAAAACGACATACGCCATTTGCTGGAATTTACCGAGTTGCCCCAGACCGGAAAAATTACACTCTATGACGGAATGACCGGCGATATTTTCGCTCAGGAAGTTACCGTCGGTTACATTTACATGCTCAAGCTCTCCCACTTGGTGGACGACAAGATCCACGCTCGCTCCATTGGACCGTACTCACTGATCACGCAACAGCCGCTCGGTGGTAAGGCGCAGTTCGGCGGACAGCGATTTGGAGAAATGGAAGTGTGGGCGCTGGAAGCTTACGGCGCGGCGCACATTCTCCAGGAGCTGCTTACCGCGAAATCCGACGACGTCTATGGTCGCGCCAAGATTTACGAGGCGATCGTGAAGGGCGAACCTGGCATCGAGCCGGGCGTGCCCGAATCGTTCAACGTACTCGTGCGCGAATTGCAGTCGCTCTGCCTGGACGTTGAATTGATGAAGCGCCAGAAGCCGCAGTTGGAAAAAGCCGAAGCGGCCGATTAATTAGCGCGCCGCCTCAAAACATCGGGGCGGCGCTTCACAGATTCCTAATTGGTTTTTGCTCCGGAGTTCCGGAGAGGAGGATCTGCCCTTGTATCGTTCAAGCCCGTACGACCGTGCCAGCCAGATTGCTGATTTTGATTCCATTCGCATCAGCCTGGCGAGTCCGGAAAAAATACGTTCATGGTCTCACGGCGAAGTAACCAAGCCGGAAACCATCAACTACCGCACCTTTAAGCCGGAGCGCGACGGCCTGTTCTGCGCCAAGATTTTCGGCCCGGTCACCGACTGGGAGTGTCTCTGCGGTAAGTACAAGCGCATGAAGCATCGCGGTGTGATCTGCGACAAGTGCGGAGTGGAAGTCACGCTCAGCAAAGTTCGCCGCGAGCGCTTGGGCCACATCGAGCTGGCTTCACCCTGCTCCCACGTGTGGTTCTTTAAGGGCCTGCCGAGCCGTATCGGATATTTGCTCGACATTACCATGCGCGACCTCGAGCACATTCTTTACTTCGAAACCTTCGTCTGCATCGATCCCGGCGAAGTGCCTTCGCTGAAGCAGAAGGATATTCTGCCGGAGGAAAAACTCCGCGAGCTTCAGAAGGAAAATCCCGGAAAATTCCGCGCAGGCATGGGCGCCGAAGCTATCAAGGAACTCCTGCGCGCGGTGGAAGTGGACAAGCTCTCCGAAGAGCTTCGCGAAAAGATGAAGATGGATCCGAGCCTGCAAAAGCGAATCAAATTCGCCAAGCGGCTCAAAGTCCTGGAAGCTTTCCGCAAGAGCGGCAACAAGCCGGAGTGGATGATTCTGGACGTGATCCCGGTTCTTCCGCCCGAGTTGCGTCCGCTGGTGCCTCTGGATGGCGGACGTTTCGCTACATCCGATTTGAACGATCTGTACCGCCGCGTAATTAACCGCAACAACCGGTTGAAAAAGTTGATGGAATTGCACGCGCCGGACGTGATCGTGCGCAACGAAAAGCGCATGTTGCAGGAAGCAGTGGATGCGCTGTTCGACAACGGACGGCGCGGCCGCGTTTTGCGTGGCACGAATAATCGTCCGCTCAAGTCGCTGTCCGACACGCTCAAAGGCAAGCAAGGCCGCTTCCGCCAGAACTTGCTGGGTAAGCGCGTGGACTACTCCGGCCGCTCCGTCATCGTAGTCGGCCCCGAGCTGAAGCTGCATCAGTGCGGTTTGCCGAAGAAAATGGCGCTGGAACTTTTCAAGCCGTTCATCTATCACAAGCTCGAAGCCGCTGGTCACTGCACCACCATCAAGCAAGCCAAGGAATTGGTGGAGGCGCAGGAAGCCATCGTCTGGGACATTCTCGAAGACGTCATTCGCGAGCATCCCGTAATGCTGAATCGCGCCCCCACTCTTCACCGTCTCGGCATTCAGGCGTTCGAACCGGTGTTAGTGGAAGGAAAGGCTATCCGCATCCATCCTCTGGTTTGCACTGCGTTCAACGCGGACTTCGACGGCGACCAGATGGCGGTTCACATTCCGCTGTCACCGGAAGCGCAAGTGGAAGCGTCCGTTTTGATGCTCAGCTCGCACAACATTCTTTCGCCTGCCAACGGTTATCCTCTCGCCGTCCCGACGCAGGACATGGTCCTGGGCATTTATTACATGACCAAACACAAGCCCAAGGCTAAGGGCGAAGGCCGCGCGTTCGGCTCACCGGAAGAAGTAGTGATGGCGCTCGAAGCGGAAGAAGTGGAATTGCTTACTCCGATTCGCCTGCGCTATAGCGGTGAAGTGATCGACTTGACCAATGCTTACGATGATCAAGACGTTTCGCACACCGAGCCGGTAAATCTAAATCGTCAATTCCTGCACACCACCGTGGGCCGCGTGATCTTCAACGATCACCTGCCGCACGATATGCCTTTCATCAACGGTTTGCTGAAGAAGAAGGGCGTGCAAGCGCTGGTGCAATATTGCTACCTGCGCTTCGGCCTGGAAAAGACCGTAATCGCGCTCGATAAGCTGAAGGAGCTGGGCTTCCTGTACGCGACGAAATCCGGCGTCTCCATCGGCATCAGCGATATGGTCATCCCCAGCGTGAAATTCAAGCTGGTGGACACTGCCGAGCACGAAGTAGTGAAAGTGCAGCAGCAGTATCTGGATGGCGCCATCACCAACGGAGAACGCTACAACAAGGTGATCGCGATCTGGTCGGACGTCACGGAAAAAGTGGCGGACGAAATGTTCAAAGCCCTGGAAGAACAGGACAAGCAGGGCGTGATCAACCCGGTGTACGTCATGGCCGATTCCGGCGCGCGCGGTTCGAAACAGCAGATCCGCCAGCTTTCCGGAATGCGCGGCTTAATGGCTAAGCCCTCCGGCGAAGTCATCGAGACTCCGATTACTTCGAACTTCCGCGAAGGTCTCACCGTGCTGCAGTACTTCATCTCCACGCACGGTGCGCGTAAAGGTTTGGCCGATACGGCGCTCAAGACCGCCGATTCTGGCTACCTCACCCGGCGTCTCGTTGACGTGGCCCAAGATGTAATCATTAACGAATTCGATTGCGGCACGGCTGACGGAATTTACGTCGAGCCGATTTTGGAAGCCGGCGTCGAAGTCGAGCCGTTGCGCGACCGCGTCGTTGGCCGCGTTTCGCTCGAGAAAATTAAGGATTACGAAGGCAACGTCATCGTCGAGATCAACCAGGAAATCACCGAAGAA
>JBEKJW010000155.1:0-13444 GCA_050011035.1 Candidatus Acidiferrales bacterium | reverse complement strand
AGGTCCGGCTTGTCCGAGCCGTACTTCGCGAGAGCAACTTTGTAATCGAGGTGGCGGAACGGCGCCGTAACTTTCACGCCGATGACGCCAAGCGTCGCTACCATGACCTGCTCGATCACATGGAAAATGTCTTCCTGGCGCGGGAACGACATCTCGAGGTCGAGCTGGGTGAATTCGAGCTGGCGGTCGGCACGAAAGTCTTCGTCGCGAATGCATTTGCAAATCTGAAAATAGCGGTCCATGCCGGAAATCATCAGGATCTGTTTAAAGATTTGCGGCGATTGCGGGAGTGCGTAGAACTGGCCGTGATGGATGCGGCTCGGCACCAGGCAATCGCGCGCGCCTTCGGGCGTCGAACGTGTGAGCAGCGGCGTTTCGATCTCGAAGAAGCCGAGTTCGTTGAGCGTCTTGCGCATGGTGAAGACTATCTGATGGCGCAGCTCGATGTTGCTGTGGAGCTTCGGGCGACGCAGATCGAGATAGCGGTAGCGCAAGCGCGTCTCCTCGCTGGCCGTCACTTCGTCTTCGACTTGGAATGGCGGCGTCTTCGACGTGTTCAGGATCCAGAGCTGCGTGGCCATGACTTCCACTTCGCCCGTCGAAAGATCCGGATTCGCCTTCTGACGTTTTGTGACTTTTCCCTTAACGGCGACTACGAATTCTGAACGCAGCTCCTCGGCTTTCTTGTGGGCGGCCCCGTCGATTTCCTTGTTGAATACGATCTGCGCGATGCCTGCGCGGTCGCGCAGGTCGATAAAGATCAGCTGACCGAGGTCGCGACGGCGGTGGACCCAGCCCATCAATATCACTTCCTTGTCGGCGTCCGCGGCGCGCAACGCTCCGCAGTAGTTTGTGCGTTTCAGGTCGCCCAATGTATCAAGCACGTGGTCCTCGTTTCTCCGCCCGCAAAGTTTCGAGCAAATCTGTTTCGTTCAATTTCTTCTGATCAGCGTCAGCGAGTCTCTTTAACGTGAACGCTCCAGACGCGACTTCGTCACTGCCAATGATCAGCGCGTAACGGGCGCCCAGCTTGTCGGCAAGATTCAGTGACTTTTTGAACTTCAACTCTTCGCCCGGCAACTCCACGTCGAAGCCGGCGTCACGCAGCGTGCGCGAGATTTTTACCGCGGTCGGATACGTGTCCAAGCCCATCCATGCCACGAAAATGTCGAGGCCCGGTAGCTGGGGCAAATTGCCCGACTCTTGGATGGACAGGATTGAGCGGTCGCTGCCGATGGCAAAGCCAATACCCTTCGTCGAAGGACCGCCGAGTAACTCGACGAGGCCATCGTAGCGGCCGCCGCCGCAGACGGCGTTTTGCGAGCCCAAGCCCTCGGCGATGACTTCGAAGGTCGTTCGCGTGTAGTAGTCGAGGCCGCGAACGAGCCGCCAGTTTTCTTCAAAGGTGATTCCGCGCAGCGCGAGTTCTTTTTTCAGGCCGGCGTAGTTTTCGCGGCATGCGTCGCACAGGTGGTCCGCGATGCGCGGGAGTTTCGCGATGATTTCCTGTTCGTGCGGGACTTTGGAATCAAGCACGCGGAGCGGGTTCGTGTCGATGCGCCGCTGGCTGTCTGCGCCAAGTTGTTCTTTAACCTTTTGCAGTTCAGCGCGGAGAAGCTCCACGTAGGCCGGCCTGCAATTCTTGTCGCCGATCGAGTTGATGTAGAGCGTGGTGCGCGTGAGACCGACTCGCTGGAAAAACAGCATCAACATCTCGATCAATTCGGCGTCGATCGCGGGCGCGTCGGACTGGCCCAGCACTTCGGCGCCAATCTGGTAGAACTGGCGATAGCGCCCCTTCTGCGGGCGTTCGCGGCGGAACATTGGGCCGATGTAGTAGAGCTTCACGTTGCCAGGCAGCGCGTGCATGCCGTGCTCGATGTACGCGCGCATCGTGCTGGCGGTGGCTTCCGGCCGCAGCGAAACATCAGGGCCAACTCGTATATCGTGAGCCATTCCTGACATGGCCCAGATTTTGTGCGCGGGTTCTAAATCATTAGTGAAGGTGCCGCCGCTCCCGCCACCCTCAAACCAACGCCACAGTGCGTCGACCTCCTCGATGTAACTCACGTTCGCATCATCGGTAGGAATTTGACCAGACTTAGCCGCAAGCTTGACCTTGGCTATAAAGTCCCCTGTGTCGCCAATAATCTTTGGCGGTTCCAGACCAATCGGCTTGTCCTCGAACGTGTACATTTCCTTCGAGACGATGTCTGTCTCGCCGCCGACGGAGCGCGCGAAGAGTGAAGTCTCCTCGAAAATCGGGAGGCGGATCTCGCGAAAGTTGAAGCTTTCGAAAGTGTCGCGTGCGGTTCGTTCGAACCAATTCCACAGCGCGGAGTCCGGCGGCGTGATGTCGCGAGTACCCTTAATCGCTCGAAACTGCTTGCGTTCGTTCATTACGCGGTCGGCTCGGCTTTGTAGATTTCTTTGTACTCGAAATAATTTTGCGCGTAGCGGTCGATGGACTTCTGGTCGTCGTCGGTGAGCGGGCGGCGAACTTTTCCCGGCGAACCCATCACAAGACTCCGCCGTTCAGAACGATGCTGCCCATTCCGATCAAGCAGCGCGACTCGACGGTGCAGCCGTGGAGCGTCACACTGTGCCCGACCGTGACGTTGTCGCCCAGCACGAGCGGATTCGTATCGCGCATAACGTGCAGCACCGAATTATCCTGGACGTTGGAGCGCGCGCCGATGCGGATGTAGTGCACGTCGCCGCGAATCACCGCGCACGGCCAGACGCTTGAGTGCTCGCCCAACACCACGTCGCCAATGATCACCGCCGCCGGGTCCACATACGCGCTCGCCGCGATCTGCGGCATGCGCCCGCGATAGCTTCGAATCACAACCGTTCTCCCGCGCGTGATTGTACTTGAATCGGATGCTGCTAAAGGCCGCCGCTGAAGCGCGAGCTAAAGGATCTGCACCACGGGCCCGGCGCTCGCCGCGTTCACCTGATCGAGCCGCTCGACCAACCGCCGCGCGATCGCAAAGACGCTCTTCCCGCCCGGCGCGTCCTCGCCCAGCGACGCGACCGGCTTGCCCGTATCGCCGCCGATGCGAATCTGTGGATCGATCTCGATCTCCCCAAGAAATGGGACGCGAAACGCTTCGGCCATGTGCTGCCCTTCGCCGTGGCCAAAGACGTCGATGCGGCCGGAGCAGTGCGGGCACGCGAAGTAGCTCATGTTCTCGACGACGCCCAAAATCTCTACGTTCACCTGGCGGAACATTTCGACCGCCTTGCGCACGTCCGCCAGCGCCACGATCGACGGCGTGGTCACGACCACCGCGCCCGTCACCGCGACGCTCTGAATCAGCGAAAGCTGCACGTCGCCCGTCCCCGGTGGGAGATCGACGAGCAAATAATCGAGCTCGCCCCACTGCACGCTGCGCAAAAATTGTTGAATGACGCTGTGCAGCATCGGACCGCGCCACACCAGCGGGCGGTCGCCCGGATTCAGTAGGCCCATCGAGATCATCTTCAGGCCGTGAGCGGTTACCGGGATGATGGTCTTATCGTTCAGCGCCTGTGGCTGCTCGTTGGTGCCGAGCATCACCGGCACGTTCGGGCCGTACACGTCCGCGTCGAGCAAGCCCACTGTGTGCCCCAACGATTTCAGCGCCAGCGCGAGGTTCACTGCAACGGTGGTCTTTCCCACGCCGCCCTTTCCGCTCGCCACAGCCACCAGATTTTTCACGCCCGTAATGGGCGGCTTTTTCTCGAGCGTTTGCGGGTTCGGTGTTCCGTGTCCCGGAGGCATCAGGTTCCTTTCGAGTGCGAGTCTTCTCAGTCGCAGTCGCAATGAATGAGTGAATTAACAATCATAAACCGCCGTTCGGAGCGCAGCAAGGCGCGTACTGCACCGCTCCGGAGCGCAGGCGATGCAAAAGCGAACAAATTGGCACCCTCCGGAGACGCTCACGCACTGCGTCTCGACTCAATTTCGACGAAATTTATCGAAACTATTTTTGGAACCGTGGGTTTCAATCGCAGGGTTCAAAAGTCCAGAAGCTCGGCACTTCATACCTGTTCGTCATAATAAGGAGAAACGCAATGCGTTACTCGAAAGTTACGGGTGTGTTCTTCGCTTTCCTTTCGGCAATAGCGCTCTCAAATTGCAGCAGTGGCGGCGGTGGTACATCCTCGCCCCTTCCGCAGGACCAGGCTTCGGTTTATACGATCGGCACGGACGCGCCGCTTCCCAGCGTGGTTTCCTGCGAAGTCACGGTCAGCGGCATCACTTTGAATAACGGAACGACCAACGTAAGCGTGCTCTCGCAGCCCGCCGACGTCGATTTCGCGCAGTTGAGCGGCTTGCACCAGCTCCTCGATCTCACTTCAGTTCCTACGGGCACCTACACTTCCGCAACCATCACGATTTCGGCACCGGTGATCGGCTACATCGACACGTCGGTGAGTCCTCCGACGGTGAGCACCCTCAACGGCACGCTTTCGACAAACAGCGTCACCGTCAATTTCGCGCAGCCCGTTAGCGTGACCAGCGCGGACCTATTCGGCCTGCGCATGGAATTCGATCTGCGCCAGTCGCTCGCTACGGACTCGAACGGCCAGATTACCGGCGCTGTGAATCCCGTGTTTGAAGTTGCGCTTGAAAACGCCCTCACCGACCAGATTCCCATCGACGAATTCATGGCCGGCGTGATCGGCGTCACCGGCACGAACACGTTCAACGTTCAGGGCCCTCACGGACGCCAGTGGACCGTAACGACGAGCAGCAACACCATCTACGACGATCCTACGATCCCCGTGAGTTCGTTCACCACGGACACTATCGTCGGCGTCTCGGGCACGATCGATCCGGTGACGCACAACATCGACGCCACGGAAATCGACGTCGTCTCGATGGACAAATTCTATCTAGATGGTTTGCTCACGAGCGTTCGACCGCCGTCGGGCGGTGCCACGGCTGCTGATCTTTACGTCCGTGACGAACTGCCCGCTATCAACGGCATCAGCGACGGGCAGATTGAAACGCTCACGCTGAACGGCACCGAGAACTACCACATCGAACACATCAACCTGCCGCTCACGACCCTACTCTTCAACAATTCGGCTCTCGCCGCGGGCCAGCGTGTTGGCATCGCGGGCACACTCACGACGAACAATGGCGCAAGCCAGCTTACGGTGATGCGCGTGGTGCTCCAACGACAGGGCCAGGCGGGCACTTGGGTCCCGGGGAGCACCGTGATCCAGAGCGGCAATCTGGGCTCGTTCTCGCTCAACGACAACTGGACCGCGGGCGTTCTGCTGCCGCAACCGCTGCCGGTGCTTACGACGAACGACACCAACTTCATCAATCTGAGCGGGCTTTCGGCGCTCACCGGTGCGTCGCCGATTTCGATCCGGGTGGTTGGCTTCATCCTGATCGATCCGGCCACGGGGTTACCGGTGATGATTGCGCGCTCGGTGGAACAGCTGACGACGAATTAATCCGTCATACGATTCATAACTCGAGCAAAGGGCCACTCAACAAAACAGCGGGCTTGCATCCCAGCGATGCAGGCCCGCTTTTTGTCTTGGGTGCATGCGAGTTTTGGAGCTAGACTGCGGCGCATGGAAATTCCCAAGACGTTCCGCGAATTCTGGAGCTTCTACGTGCTCGCGCATCGCGATCCGATGACGCGCGCAATTCACACAATCGGCACGCTCTCCGGGTGGACCATTCTCGTTCTCGCTGTTGTGTTCCGGCGGCCGTGGTTCATTCTGCTCGCGCTCGTGGTTCCCTACGCCCTCGCGTGGTTCTCGCACTTCTTCGTCGAGCACAATACGCCCGCGACGTTCGGCCATCCGTTCTGGAGCTTTGCCGCGGATCAGAAAATGGTGGCGATGGTTCTTGCGGGGAAAATGGGCGACGAAGTAAAGCGGTGCGCAGCGGAAACGGCGAGACCGCTCGCGAATTGAGCGTAGCGCGGTCTGGATTCGATCTCTACTCTTCCACCTTTACGGCGACGATGTCTTTGCCCTTCACGGTCATCTGAATCGCAACCGGCGGCCGGACTGCGGCGCCGCTCACGACTTCGCCGCGCACGATGCCGCTCGGCGCGTTTCCGTACTTCAACAGATCGAACACGGCTTTCGTGCAGGGATCCGCGATCATTGGATGATCGGCCTGGAAGTGATACACGTCGGTCAGCTTCGCGGTGTCTGAAACGTATTCCATTTGGCAGGTGCCAAAGGGTTCGCGCAGGGATACTCCCCAATACACATTGTTCGGAAGCTTGACGACCACGGCCGGAATGTTGTCCGCGGTTTGCGGCGGCCGGAAAATGAATCTCTTCGACGACCATTCTTTCGAGAGCTCGGATGTGGTTGCCACGGGGCCCGGCCCGTAGGGCAAATCCGCGGCTGCGGCGTTTGTGTTCTGCAAATCGGTGGTGCCCGCGGCGATCGGCGGATTTTCCGCCTGTTTCAGGGCGCGTTCGTTTTCCCACCACTTCACGCCGAAGTACGCCAGCGTTACGAGCAAAACCACGCCTACAATCACGGCCCACAGCACAGGAGACGCAAGCGCGGACGGCGTCGACGACGCGCTGCGCTGCGCCTTCTCGGCCAGCTTCCTCAATTTTTCCGCCTCTTTCTCGCGCTTCGGATTGTCCGTTACACCAGGGATGTACGGGTCCTGCGGTCGAAAGGCGTCTGATTTCTTGGGTTCGTCGGACATAGTTAGGTGCCTGAAGGAAGTTCCAGCTTGGAACGAATTGCGCGGGTTTTCAAGGCTACAACGCGGGTGTGTTTCGCGGAACGCAAGGGGCGGCTAGACGGGCTTCAGGCCGCTTGAAATCAGGCGAGGCGCTTGATGGCGACCGAATGGTGCGCGGCGTATTCGTGCAGATTCGCGAGGCTCAACACAAGCTCGAGCATACGGTCACGCTGATCGGCGTCCGGTTCATCGGCGCCGGCTTCGAGCTGCTGCACAGTCGCGAGCGTATCGGAAAGCAGCCACTCCAAATCCTCGGAGCGCAGCGGTTCGCCGCGCTGGCAGTTCGCGAACGCTTGCTCGGCGCGAACCGAGGCCTCATCGAGAAAATGATTCAGACAAAGCTGCGTGCAAACCAACGCAGGCGGGATCGCGCTCGAACATCCGGGCCGGTGGCATTGTCGTCCGTTGCCGTTCATCGTCTTACTCCCCTGTAGCCCTGTCCCGAGAGGGGGGAGAGTAGCACATTTTTCTGAGGGCGATTGTCAACGGCGCGAAAACAACAATAGAGAAAACAAATCTCGCCGCGCCCGGCGGTTCGCGCTGCACTCAGCGGAAATTCGGGCACGACGAGATTTTTTCTAGCGGTCGCGCTTAGCGAATTTCAATCGTGCCTGAGCTAGTGCTCAACTCGACGGTTGGACCGCCGCCGCCGACTTTGCCGTTAAGTTCGCGCGGACTGATTTTGCCCTGCACCGCAATCTCGCGATTCGAATCGATGGAGCCCGAGCCGGTGTGCGCGACGAGGTTGAACGATGCTTGCGGCGGCAACTTCACCGCCACGTCGCCCGAGCCGGAGTGCAACGTCCATTCACCCGCCGGATTCCCCGCGACGGAAATTCCGCCGCTGCCGGTCTGCGCTTTCACGGAGCCGTTCGCACCGGTGACCTCCACGCTGCCCGAACCGGTCTGAATTTCCACGTTGCCCGGCGCCGTCTGTTCCAGCGAGATGCTTCCGCTGCCGCTCGAAGCGTCGAGGCCGCCCGCGATTCCCTTCGCCGAAATCGAGCCACTGCCGGCCGAAAGTTTCGCGCCGCCCTTCACGTTCGAGAGTTCGACTTCGCCCGAGCCGGTGTGCGCCTGCACTTCGTTGCCGATGTTTGAAATCTTCAGCGAGCCCGAACCGCTTCGCGCTTCGAGCGGCCCCGCGATACCGTCGATGCTTTCGCTGCCCGAACCGGACTGCGAAACGAGCTTGGTCTGCGCCGGCACGACGAGCTCGTAGCTGATCGAAATGTTGTGTTTCCAGTTTTCGTTCTCGATGCGGCCGATGTGAATCGTGTTGCCGTTCTGCTCGATCGGAGGATTGGCTTCGATCTCGCTAACGTACTTCTGAATGTCGCCGCCAGCCCCGTGGTTCGTGTGAATCTTTCCGTGGACTTCGACCCTAGACGAATCGCCGGTCCTCACGGTGATGTCTCCCGAGCCGGTCTGCACGTCAAGGTCGACGGGACCGCTCACCGTGAGCGTGCGGTCGAAGTGACCCTCTTCGCCAAAGGGCACCCGGTGCATCGATGGGAGGGCCGGCAGCGCGGGGAGTTCTGGCAGCGCTGGAAAATCTGCAAGCTTGGGAAGGCCCGGAAGCGGCGGTGGTGCGGGAATTGGCGGCAGGTAGGACGTCACCTTATACATTTCCGGCGCGGTTGGGGCCCAGTAGTGAGCCGGCAGAACCGACGGTGCGGTGATCACAACACCGACCGTTAGAGCAGCGACTGCGGGCAAAAGCCCGGATTGCAAATTCATGGCGAATTCCTCCATACGGATGGATGCCTGTCAGACGGGGATACGCAAGGGCTGGGGGAAAAGTTCAAAGGAAAAAGCGCGCGTCCGCCCGGGAGTGGCCGGTTCGAAATCGCACGCTCGATACACATACGTGAGGCTCTAGCTGTCTGTGCCGTGGCACTTCTTGTATTTCTTGCCGGAGCCACAGGGACAGAGGTCGTTGCGGCCGACTTTCGCCGCGCTGCGCGCAGGCTTAGGCGGTTCCGTGGGCGTGGAGCCCGCCTGAAACTGCATCTGTTGCTGCTGGCGGCGCTGTCGGCGCTCGAGTTCTTCGGGCGAGAACTGCGAAAGGCCGCCCAATGCCGGAGGCCGCGGCCCACCGGTGGAGGTGGCGTTCGCTAGCGGCTGCGTTGGCGCTGCCGAAGCCGTGGCACTCACGGCGGACGGCGCTGGACCGCCCTGCGAAGGCGGAGCAGGCACAGGAGCGACCGCGCGCTGCGTCGGAGCGTTCGTCGGATCGGCTGGCCGCACGAGGAACAGAAAGCGAACCGCTTCGGTGTCGATGCGGTTCATCAAATCGTCGAACAGCGTGAAGGCTTCCTTCTTGAACTCAACGAGAGGGTCTTTCTGGCCGTAGCCGCGGAGGCCGATTCCCTCTTTCAGGTGATCGAGGGTGAGCAGGTGGTCCTTCCACTGGCCGTCGACGACGTCCAGCAGGATGTGGCGCTCGAGCCAGCGTAGCGTGGGCGCGCTGAAAAGCTTTTCCTTTTCGTCGTAACGGGCGAGGACCTTTTCGCGCATCTCGTCGGCAAGCTGATCGTGATTCAGCTTGGCGAAGTCGATGCCCGCGGCTTTCG
Source organism: Candidatus Acidiferrales bacterium (assembly GCA_050011035.1). Lineage (GTDB taxonomy): Bacteria > Acidobacteriota > Terriglobia > Acidiferrales > UBA7541 > Palsa-295. The sequence goes on along the minus strand of JBEKJW010000155.1, from coordinate 4,141 downwards.
GATCGAATCCGAACTGGTTCAGAACTTCGTTGGAAAACTGCGTGATGTTCCACTGATCCGGATGTTGCTCGCGCGGGCAGTAGGTTTCCACGAGTTCGTTCGAAATAGCGTCGGCGCGTTCGAGAACGAATTCCTTCTGATCGCGGCCTTCGAGGAACGAGCGGCGCAAGTTGTAGATCGTCTCGCGCTGCTTGTTCATCACGTCGTCGTACTCAAGCAGGTGCTTGCGCGCTTCGAAGTTCTGCGCTTCGACGGCTTTTTGGGCGTTCTCAATGCGGTTGCTGATGATGCGCGATTCGATGGGCACGCCTTCGGTCATACCGAGGCGGAACATCAAGTTCTTCACTTTCTCGCCGCCGAAGATGCGGAGCAGGTCGTCTTCGAGTGAGAGGAAAAACCGCGACGAGCCCGGATCACCCTGGCGCCCTGCGCGTCCGCGAAGCTGGTTGTCGATGCGCCGCGCTTCGTGGCGCTCCGTGCCGAGAATGTGCAAACCGCCCATCGCGACTACTTCGTCATGCTCGGTCTTGCACTGCTGCGCGAACTGGTCGAACACCGGCTTCCACTGCTCCAGCGGCACCTGGAAAATTTTGCCTTCGATCTGAAACAGGACCATGCCGCCGCTCGAATTTCCGTTCGTCGAAGCCGGCTGCCCGTTTCCGCCCGCCGCAGCGCCGTTACCCGCTTGCGCAGCAACGGCTGCCGCATCGGCCTGCGCAGCAGTCGCGGTTCCCTGCGGCGCGTTGATCACCGAACTTGCGGGCGCGTACGGCAGCGCGAGCTTGTTCTTCAGAAAATAGTCGCGCGTCATCGCTTCAGGGTTGCCGCCGAGTAGAATGTCGGTTCCGCGGCCCGCCATGTTCGTCGAAACCGTGACCGCGCCCTTGCGCCCCGCTTGCGAAATGATGATGGCTTCGCGCTCGTGCTGCTTCGCGTTGAGCACCTGGTGCGGAATGCCCGCCTTCTTCAGGTGTGCCGCGATCTTTTCCGATTTTTCAATCGAGATGCTGCCGACCAGCACCGGCTGACCCTGTTCCCAATACTGGCGAACGCCGCCAAGGCGCGTTCCGTCTTCCTGCAGGATGCCGTTCACCGCGGCTTCGTACTTCTCCGCTTCGGTGCGGTAGACGACGTCTGAATTCTCGATGCGGATCAGCGCGCGGTTGGTAGGAATCGCGACGACTTCAAGCTTGTAGATCTTGTCGAACTCAGGTGCTTCGGTTTCCGCCGTACCGGTCATGCCCGCAAGCTTCTTATACATGCGGAAATAATTCTGGAACGTGATCGTCGCAAGCGTCTGGTTCTCGCGCTCGATCTTCACACCTTCCTTGGCTTCCACCGCCTGGTGCAAACCATCGGACCAGCGGCGGCCAGGCATCTGGCGTCCAGTGAATTCGTCGACGATGACGACTTCGCCTTCCTTCACCACGTAGTCGACGTCCTTCTGGAACAGCGCGTGCGCACGCAGCGCCTGGTGGACGTGATGAAAGATGTCCATGTTGCCCGGATCGAAAAGGTTGTTCAGGCCGAGCAACTTTTCGCACTTGGAGATGCCTTCTTCAGTAAGCGTCGCGGTGCGGTGCTTTTCGTCCAGCGTGTAGTCGATGTCCTGAATCAGCTTGGGCATCACTTTATCGATGCGCTGGTACTTGTCTGTCGATTCTTCGGCCGGACCGGAAATGATCAGCGGGGTGCGCGCTTCGTCGATCAGGATCGAGTCGACTTCGTCAACGATGGCGAAGTGGTGGCCGCGCTGGACGCACTGCGCCAGCTCGTACTTCATGTTGTCGCGCAGGTAGTCGAATCCAAATTCGTTGTTTGTACCGAATGTAATGTCGGCGCCGTAGGCAGCGCGGCGTTGCGCGTCGTCCAGGTCGTGGACGATCACGCCCACGGAAAGCCCAAGCATCTTGTAGATCGGGCCCATCCACTCCGCGTCGCGACGGGCGAGGTAATCGTTCACCGTGACGATGTGAACTCCCATGCCGGTGAGCGCGTTCAAATACGCAGGAAGCGTGGCGACGAGCGTTTTACCTTCACCGGTCTTCATTTCGGCGATCTTGCCCTGGTGGAGGGTGATACCGCCGATCAACTGCACGTCGAAATGCCGCATGCCCAGCGTGCGGCGCCCCGCTTCGCGCACCAGCGCAAAGGCCGGGATCAGCGCCGGCTCGACGGCCTCCTTCAGAAGAACTTTAAAATTGGGATCGGTGGGATCGAGCGTGGCGACGCGTTCTTGAACTTCTTTCTTCAGTTCGGCCGTCTTCGCGGTGATTTGCGCGTCACTGAGCTGCTGCATCTCCGGCTCGAGCGCATTGATAGCTGCCACGATGGGCTGCATGGCCTTGATGTCGCGTTCGTGTTTTGTGCCGATAAAGCGCGCGACGACGCTATTTATGAGCTTTTCAACGTCCATAACGTTGCTTTAGGCGCGTCCGAGCCCGTACGCTGGGCTAGGAAGGCGAAAGAGTTCCCCCAGAACAATTGTGGTGGAACAGTGCTGTATGGCAGGAGTGGCTGCGCACACGACGCAGAATTCCAACAATCTCTATTGTAGGCGATTGAGCGTTTTGGTGCAAAGCGCACCCCTCGCACTGTGTTCTACGCGCGAATCGGCCGCTAAGCTTCCGCCGGCGAAGAGGAAAGCTTGCGTGCTTACGAAATCGGCTTTTCGAGCGACTCCTGGAAGCCGTAGGTGAGCAGCTTGGCGGGTCCTGATTCGGAGATGACCATGTCGTCTTCGCAGCGCATGCCAAATTCGCCGGGGACGTAGATGCCAGGCTCGTTCGAGAAGGTCATGCCCGGCTGCAGCAAGATTGTGTTTCCGCGGACCAGGTATGGCGATTCGTGGCCGTCCATGCCGATGCCGTGTCCGAGTCGGTGCTCGAAGTATTTGTAGCCCGGACCATAGCCTGCATCGACGATAACTTTACGGGCCGCATCATCCACTGTGCCGCAGGCGTGGCCGGCCGCGGCGGCCGCGAGCGCTGCGTCTTGCGCGCGCCGCACGATTTCGAATGCTCGTTGGACTTTGTCGGCAGGCTTTCCTAGCACGCCCATACGAGTAACGTCCGACTGGTAGCCTTCTACGACGCAGCCGTCGTCGATCATCACGCCCACGCCTTCGCGCAGGACTTGTTCTTCGCTCGAGCCGTGCGGCAGGGCCGACGAGGTTCCAAATGTGACCGACGCGCCGCCGCGCAGCTGCATTATCGCGTAGCCGCGCTGGACCATGCGCTCGACTTCACTTTGAGTCATGCCTTCGTGCAGCGACGCAAACGTCGCTTTGTATACGGCGGACGTCGCCTCGCATGCCAAGCGCATGAGCTCCAGCTCGTGCTCGCTCTTTACCGCGCGGCAACCTACTGTAATCGGATCGCCGCTCGTGTAAGTGAGGGACGGAACCGTCTTCCGCAGGCCATCGAAAAACATGTAGGCCGTGGTTTGCTCGATTCCAATTTGTCCGGTGCGAATTCCGCGCTCGCCGAACCATTTCGCTGCCACCGCGTATGGATTGTCGTCTTCTTCCCACACGCGGACATCGATGGGCCAACGCAACTGCTCTCGGAGGCGTGCCTCTTCGAATGCGGGAGAAATTAACAGCGGGTCGCCTTCACGAGGAATCACGAGAGCGAGGATGCGCTCGCTCGGCCACCATCGAAATCCGAGGTAGTACGTGAGCGTCGTTCCCGGCGCGATGAAGACGGCGTCGATTTTGCCGCTTGTGGCGGAGGCCGAATCGCCCATCAGCTTCTGCGCTTTCGCGATGCGCGCCTTGTACTCTTCAGTTGTGATCGGCTTTATGCGATCGCCGAGCGGTTTCAGCGCATCGAATGCAGGCGGCAGCGCCGCTCCGGCGCCTGTTCCCTGCTGCGCGAACTCCGCGGCGCCCCCACGCGCCGTCGTAGCTGCAGCGGCGCCAGTCGCCACCGCGCCCGCGCGCAACAAATCCCTCCGCGAAATCCTCATTCGCGTTCCCTCCGGCCCAAAGTTGTCAGCATGATCGAAATCAGTGGAAGTGAGAAATCAAAACGCCGTCCGTGATGGTGCGCCCGCGCGCGAGAACCATCTGCTTGCCATCCGGCGAGTACGCGTACGAAAAAATACGCAAATCGCCGAAATTCGTTACCTGTTTTGGTGC
>JBEKJW010000154.1:0-12896 GCA_050011035.1 Candidatus Acidiferrales bacterium | reverse complement strand
TGCTGCGACCAGTCACCGGCTTTCAGCTTGTAGGGAGCAAACTGCATATACACGGACATGACGTGCTTCCCTGCCGGTGCGAGCGAGGGATCGGAGATCGACGGGATCGAAATGTCGAGATAGGGCGCGGTGGAGAATTCGCCGTACTTGGAGGCGTCAAAGGCGCGCTCGAGGTAATCGATGCCCGGGCCGATGTGGATGCGGCCGGCAAGATTGTTTGCCGATTCGGAGGCGTTTTTCAGCGCTGCGAAAGTTGGAAACGCGTCGAGCGCGATGTTGAGTTTCGCGGCGGTTCCTTGCGCGCGGAAATTCTGCATCTTCACGACGAAGCTCGGCGGGAGATGCACCGGATCGAGCAAGCCGAGGAAAGTGCGGCGCGGATCGGCGCCGGAGACGACCGCCTTGGCGAGAATTTCCTCGCCGTTTGCGAGGCGGACGCCGGTAACGGCGCCGTGCTTCACGAGAATTTCGGCGACTTCGGCGCCGGTACGAATTTCGGCGCCGGCTTGCTTTGCGGCGGCGGCCATCGCGGCTGTGAGCGCGCCCATGCCGCCTTTCGGGATCGCGGAACTGCCGGCCGGATGCGGATCGCTCGCCGCACGAAGAAGCAGAAGGAGCGTGGAGCCCGCAGACCACGGGCCGAGGGACGCGCCGAAAATTCCGCGAGCGGCAACGACGGCGCGCAGCAGATCCGTTTCGAAAAATTCAGCGACGAAGTCCGCGGCGGCCATTGGGCCCCAACGGATCAGGCGCATCATTTCGCGTTTGCCGAGGCGGCGGACTTTGTGGCCGACCTTGAGAAGCTTCCAGGCGTCTTCCTTCGAGGGCTTTTCGATGACCGGCGGCGTGAGAAAGAGCAACTGGCGCGCGATGCCGCCAAACGTTTCGAGAGCTTTGACCAGCTCGAAATACTTGGCGCCGTCTTTCTTCGAGAACGCTTCGATCTGTTTCGCGGTGGCGTTCGCGTCGGAATAAAAAGTGATGGAGCTGCCATCGGGCGCGGGCGCGAACAGGCGCGCGGACGGTTCGATCATCTGCAGGCCGTGGCGCGCGAGCTGCATGTCGTTTGCGATTTCTGAGAGCAGTGGGCCGGAGGCGTGCGCGACGGTGGAGAGTTTGAAGCCGGGATGAAATTCCTCGGTGACGGCGGCGCCGCCGATCACGTTGCGGCGTTCGAGAATGAGCGGCTTGTGGCCCTTTTGTGCGAGGTAGAAGGCGGTGACGAGCGCGTTGTGCCCGCCGCCAAGAATTACGATGTCGCGCTGCGCGGGCACTCTAGCGTTTCCCCGTGTCTTTCAGAATTTCAAGCGCTGCGAGGCGGCCAGACGCGCCCATGATGCCGCCGCCGGGATGCGTTGCCGAGCCGCACATGTAGAGTTTCTTCACCGGCGTGCGATAGCGCGCCCAACCCGCAGCGGGACGCAGGAAGAAAAGCTGCTCGAGCGAGAGTTCGCCCTGGAAAATGTTGCCTTCGGTGAGGCCGGTCTGCTGCTCGATATCGAGCGGCGTGATGACCTGCTTGCCAATGATCAAATTTTTCAGGTTCGGCGCGTATTCGGAGATTGTGTCGATGACGGTGTTGCCGAAAGCTTCTCGCTGATCGTTCCATGTGCCGTGCGCGAGCTTGTAGGGCGCGTACTGCACGAAGCAAGAAAGGATGTGCTTGCCCGGCGGCGCGACGGACGGATCGGTGAGCGACGGAATCACCATGTCGATGTACGGGCGGCGCGAAAACTCACCGTACTTGGCCTGGTCGTAAGCGCGCTCCATGTATTCCATCGAAGGTGAAATGGAAATCGCGCCGCGCAGGTGATGGCCGGGACCAGGTATGCAAGTGAAGTCCGGCAGACCGTCGATCGCGAGATTCACTTTGCCGGACGAGCCGCGGTATTTGTAGCGCTTCACGTCTTCGAGGAAATCCGAAGGAAGGTCGCGCTCTTCCATGAATTTCAAAAACGTGAGATTCGGATCGACGCTGGAGGAAATCACATCCGCGTAGATTTCTTCGCCGCCGCCTTCGAGGACGACGCCGGTGGCGACGCCGTTTTTCATCAGGATCTTGTGGACGGCGGCGTTCATACGGATTTCAACGCCTGCTTCGCGCGCGGCATCGCCGATTGCGTTGGAGATTGCTCCGGTGCCGCCACGGCTGAAGCCCCAAGAACGGAACGCGCCGTCGATCTCGCCCATGTAGTGATGAAGCAAAACGTAAGCGGTGCCGGGCGAGCGGATGCCGAGGAACGTGCCGATGATGCCCGAAGCGGACATCGTGGCTTTCAAAACGTCTGTCTCAAACCACTGATCGAGGAAATCGGCGGCGCTCATGGTCATGAGCTGCACGAGGTTGTATTTGTCTTCGGCGTCGAGGTTCTGAAAGCGCTTGCCGAGGAAGGCGAGTTTTTTCAGGTCGCGAGGATCGAAGGAAGTCGGGTCCGGCGGAATCATACCCAGGATGGGCTTGACGAAGCGGCACATCGCAACCATGGACTTGCCGAATTCTTCGTAGGCTTCGGCGTCGAGCTTGGAATGTCGCTCGAGTTCGCGGCGCGTTTTACCGTGATCGTTCTGCCGCCAGAGGTAATCGCCGCTGGGCATCGGCGTGATGGTGCCATCGAGTGGAAGGATTTCCAGGCCGTGGCGCGGGAGATCGAGATCGCGAATGATTTCGGGGCGAAGCAGCGAGACTACATAGGAGAAGACCGAAAATTTGAAGCCCGGGATAATTTCTTCGGTGACAGCGGCGCCGCCGAGGACGTAACGGCGTTCGAGGACGAGAACTTTTTTGCCGGCCTTGGCGAGATACGCCGCGTTCACAAGGCCGTTGTGGCCGCCGCCGATAACAATGACGTCGTAACGTTTTGCCATGAACTTTTCGCGGTGATCGTGCGACTGAAAATTCTCTCCGAAGCCGGAAGATTCTACAAGTGGAGCACGGAAGCCACAAGGATGAAGCGACGGTTCACTGACTACTAGTCAAAGCGATGCGCGACTTCGGCCGCATTGGAGCGGCGATTGAGGGCGGGGACGCGGAGTTCCTTGCGAGTGGAGCAAGCGAGGAACTATAATTTGCGGTCCGGAATTTTTACCGCAACAACCTACGGAGCGACTGTGCCGATCGGAACCGCGGTTCACGACAGAACTTCCAAGCTTTGCGAGAGCATGAACTATCGCGAGTGGTCGGGGTATTACGCCGTGAGCGTCTACGAGATGCATCACGACCACGAGTACAACGCGATTCGCAACGCTTCGGCACTAATCGACATTTCGCCGCTCTACAAGTATTGGGTGAAAGGCAGCGACGCGACGAAATTCGTGAACCGCGTGATCACGCGTGACATCACGAAAGTGAAGGTCGGGCAGGTGATTTACTGCTGCTGGTGCGATGAGCAAGGGAAAGTGATAGACGACGGTACGATCACGCGGCTTGCGGAGAACGAGTACCGGTGGACGGCAGCCGATCCGAGCATGCGATGGTTCCGGCAGAATGCGTTGGGACTGGACGTTCAGATTGAAGACATTTCGACGCAGGTAGCGGCGTTGGCGCTGCAGGGGCCGACGTCAGGACGCTTGCTTAAGAAGGCTGCAGACGCGGATATCACGAACTTGAAGTATTTCCGTGTGACGCACGGAACGATCGCGGGCGTGCCGGTAGATATTTCGCGGACGGGTTACACCGGTGACCTGGGCTACGAAGTGTGGATTCCGTGGAATGACGCGAACAAGGTCTGGGACGCGTTGATGGAGAACGGAAGGCAGTTCGACATCCATCCCGCGGGAATGCTGGCGCTGGACGTGGCGCGCATCGAGGCTGGGCTGATTTTGATCGAGGTCGATTACGGCAGCAGCAAGCGGGCGTTGATCGAGTCGCAGAAGTACTCGCCGTACGAGATTGGGCTGGGCAAGCTGGTCGATCTGAAGAAGGAGTACTTCATCGGACGCCATGCGCTGGAGGAAGAACACCGCCGCGGTCCGAAGCGGCTGCTGATGGGCCTCGAGATTAACTGGGAAGACGTCGAGCGGCTGTACGACTCGATGGGGCTCGGGCCGCAGGTTCAAAGCACGGCGTCGCGCGCGGCCGTGCCCGTGTATCGCGGTGGACTGCAGGTGGGCAAGGCAACGTCCACCACATGGTCGCCGACGCTGAAAAAGATGATCGCGCTGGCGAGCCTGAATCGCGAACACGCCGCCGCTGGAACCCAATTGCAGATGGAACTCACCGTGGAAGCGGTACGTCAAAAGGTTAGGGCCACGACGAGAGAATTGCCGTTCTTTAATCCGCCCCGGAAGACGCTTACACCGATCCCCTGAAGTTTTTGCGGAGGAAACATTTGAGCGATTCGTGTCCGGGAACGGCCGGGCCCAGCTCCAGCCGGTTCCCTTCCCGCTTTACTCTTCCCTTCGCCATACTTCTACTGACAGCGAGCGTGACGGTGACTACAGCTAACGCGCAGAACGGTTCTGCAAATGCGAGCGCCGATTCGGGTGCGACAAAATGCCCGCCGCTGGCGCGCGTCGACGACGTGAAGGAAACGATTCACGGCGTGGAGGTAAGCGATCCGTACCGTTGGCTCGAGGATCAGGACAGCGCTGAAACCCGGGCGTGGATTGCGGCGGAGAACGCGTGCACTGACGCGGTGCTCGACAAGTTGCCGGGACAAGCGCCGGTGGCGAAACGGCTCGGCGAGTTGCTGAAGGTCGACGTCACGTCGATTCCGTTTGAACGCGGCGGGCGCTACTTCTATTCGAAGCGAGCGGCGGGCGCGGATTTGTACGTCCTTTATATGCGTAAGGGATTGAACGGAGCGGAACAGGTGCTTGTCGATCCTGCGTCGATGAGTACAGACCACACGACGAGCGTGAATTTCGAAGGAGTATCGGACGACGGAAAGATCCTGGCTTACGGCGTGCGCACGGGCGGGGAGGACGAAGTGTCGATCCATCTGATCGACACGGACACGTTGAAGGACTTGAGCGACGTGCTGCCGCGCAACCGGTTTATGGCGGGGCCTTCCTTCAAGAAGGACAACGGCGGATTTTATTACGGAATCTCGGCGAAAGAAGGGCCGCGTGTTTTCTACCACGCGTTGGGAACGGCGACGACGAGCGACAAGCCGGTTTTCGGCGATGGTTATGGGCCGGAAAAGATCATCGATGCTTCGGTTTCGGAGAGCGGGAAGTACCTGGTGTTGACTGTCATTTACGGCTCGGCGTGCGAGAAGTCCGAAGTGTATGTGAAGGACATCGAGACGGACGGACCGATCCAGACGGCGGTGAATTCGATCACGGCGTGCTTCCAGGGATGGATAGCGGGCGACACGCTTTACTTGCAGACGAACTGGAACGCCCCGAAGTGGCGCGTGATGGCGGCTCCGGCGGCGAAGCCGACGCAGGAAAACTGGCAGGAGATTATTCCCGAGGGCGAGTCGCGACTTGAAGCGGCGCAGACCGTCGCGGGAAGAATTGTCGGGACGTACTCGCACAACGCGACGTCGGAAGTGAAAGTGTTTCAGGCCGACGGGAAAGCAGATGGCTCAATCGAGCTGCCGGCGCTGGGATCTCTGGTGGGGCTATCGGGACGATGGCGAAGCAATGAAGTATTTCTGTCATTCCAGTCGTTCGCGATTCCGTCGACCGTATATCGGTTCGAATTTCCGAAGCGCCAGCTGGCGGTGTGGGCGAAGCCGGCCGTTCCAGTTGACGCGAGCCAATTTGAAGTGAAGCAAGTTTGGTACGAGTCGAAGGATAAGACGAAGATTCCGATGTTCTTGTTTTCGAAGAAGGGCGTGAAGCTCGACGGATCGAATCCAGTACTGATGACGGCTTATGGCGGGTTCGACGTGAGCGAGACGCCGGCGTTCCGGACGGATGCGGTCATCTGGGCCGAAAATGGCGGAATTTTCGCGCTGCCCAATTTGCGTGGCGGCGGTGAGTTTGGCGAGGCCTGGCATCACGCCGGGATGCTCGACAAAAAGCAAAACGTGTTCGACGATTTTTTTGGAGCAGCCGAATATCTGATCGCGAATCACTACACCACGCCGCAGAAGTTGGCGATCACGGGACGCAGCAACGGCGGCCTGCTGATGGGCGCGGCAATGACGCAACGGCCCGATTTGTATGCGGCGATCGTGTGCGGCTATCCGCTTCTGGACATGGTGCGCTACGACAAGTTCCTCGTGGCGAAATACTGGGTACCGGAATACGGAACGGCAGATAACGCCGCGCAGTTCCCGGCATTGTACGCGTATTCTCCGTACCATCTCGTCGTGAAGGGCACGAAGTATCCGGCGGTGCTGTTTTTGACGGGCGATAGCGATACGCGCGTTGCGCCGCTGCATGCGCGAAAGATGACGGCACTGATGCAGGCGTCGCAGGGCGGCGACAAGCCGATTTTGCTGCTCTACGATACGAAGCTGGGGCACAGCGAAGGCCGGCCGGTGAGCAAGATCATCGAAGAAGATTCGGATGTGCTGAGCTTCCTTTTCTGGCAGGTTGGCGTCCATTTCTAAGGCCGGTTCGTTGAGATTCGCAATTTTCTGGGGGAACGCATGATTTTGAAGATGGCTCGTGGCTTGGCGATGGCCGGGATCTTGACGGCCTGTTTGGTGATGGCGAGCGCTCCCGTGGCAACCGCGCAAACGCAGGCGCAGCCGATCCGTGTGGCGGTAGATGCCACGTCCGCGCCGCAGAAAATTCTGCACACGCATCTGGAAATTCCGGTGCAACCGGGGCCGCTGACGCTCTATTACCCGGAATGGATTCCGGGCGAACACATGCCAGACGGGCCGATCATTCAGATGGCAGGGCTCAAGTTTACGGGCGTGGGAAAGACGATTCCGTGGCGGCGCGATCTGGTGGAAATGTTTTCGATCCACCTGGATGTGCCGAGGGATGTGAACACGCTGGAAGTGGATTTCGATTTCCTGCTGTCGGCGGTGGGATCGGGATTTTCGGCGGGTGCTTCGGCGACAGCGTCCCTGGATGTGTTGAGCTGGAACCAAGTGCTGCTCTATCCGAAGGGCGCGCCGGCGAAGGACATTTATTTTTCTCCGAGCCTGAAACTGCCTGCGGGCTGGAAGTTTGGGACGGCGCTGCCCATCGCAAAACAGGATGGCGATACAACCTCATTTGAAACGGTGCCGCTGACCGAGCTGGTGGATTCGCCGGTGATCTCAGGGCGTTTCTATCGCGCGATCGACCTGACGCCGGGGCAGCCAGTTCACCACGAGATCGACATCGCCGCGGACAGCTCGGCGGCGCTGGACATGTCGCCGGATACGCAGTCCGAGCTGCACAACCTGGTGGAAGAAGCGCAGGTGCTTTTCGGCGTTCACCACTATCGCGGGTATCACTTTTTGCTGACGCTGAGCGACGACGTGGCGCATTTCGGCCTCGAGCATCATGAATCTAGCGACGACCGTACGAGTGAGAGGAGCCTGATCGACGACGCCGAACGCGTCGAGTTCTCGGGCCTTTTGCCGCATGAATACGTGCACTCGTGGAACGGGAAGTATCGCCGGCCGGCGGGGCTCGCGACGCCGGACTACCAAGTGCCGATGAAGGACGACTTGTTGTGGGTCTACGAGGGGCTCACAGAATATTTGGGCTCGGTGCTAACCGCGCGAAGCGAACTGCTTTCACCGCAACTCGCGCGAGAAAGCCTGGCGCTGCTGGTGGCGCAGTATGAACATCGGCCAGGGCGCGACTGGCGACCGCTGCAGGATACGGCGGATGCGGCGCCGTTTTTGTACGATGCGACGGCGGATTGGTCAAACTGGCGGCGCGGCACGGATTTTTACGAGGAAGGCGAGCTACTGTGGCTGGACGTTGATTCGACGCTGCGGATGATTACGAACGACAAAAAGTCGATCGACGATTTCTGCAAGATTTTTCACGGCGGCGAGACGGGCAAGCCGGAGCTGAAGACGTACACGTTCGAAGATGTGGTCGCGACGCTGAACCAGGTGGCGCCGTACGACTGGACGGGATTTTTGCGTGCGCGGCTCGACGGCGTGGCGACGAAAACGCCCGAGGAGGCGTTGACGAACAGCGGATGGCGCCTCGAATACAACGATCAGCCGAACACGATGGAAGAAATCGAGGAAGGCGGACGCGGCGCGGATCTGACGTTCTCGATTGGTCTAATGATCGGCGGCGACGGTTCGGTGGTGGACGTGATTCACGACGGGCCGGCGTACAAGGCGGGCATCGGGCCGGGAATGAAGATCGTGGCCGTGAACGGCGCGCAATACTCGGCGGACGGGATTCACGATGCGATCGACGGCGCGAAGACGGGCCCCGAGCCGATTACGATTATCACCTCGAACGGCGCACGGTTCGAGACGCGGACGATCGACTATCACGGCGGCGTGCGCTACCCGCACATCGTGCGCGACGAGAGCCATCCGGATTATCTGAGCGAGATTTATCGCGGCAAAACGGTGAAGGCGGACAATTGAGCGCAATGAAGAGCGCGAAGAAAACGCCGGCGTTTCACCCTATAGCCATTGTCGGTGTGCTGCTGGTGATCGCCGGTATCGCGACGCTTATCCATCCGCGATTTCAGATGCCTACGCAGGAGCAGGAAGTTCAAATCAACGACAACAAGGCGATCATTTCGACGAAGCGGATCGTTACGTTTCCGGTTCCCTTCTCGATCATCCTGATAGTGGCGGGAGCGGCGCAGATTTTCCTGGTGAGGCGGCGGTAGGCTGGGCGAGCCGGAGCGCGGTTCGGCCGGGCGATAGAGACGAATGTTCTCCGTGTTTCTACGGATGCGTGCGTAGTTCTACGAATTGACGCGTGGGCGGGGCGGTGGCAGCGTAGGCGCCGCCATGCCACGCGTCACCTCCAAGTCCCCTTCCCATACTCGAAGCATCAGCTGGGCTGCTTTGTTGGCCGTTGGCATACTGGTGCAGGCTGCGCCGTGCATGGCTTCTGAGGCGCTGAAGATTACAAGCGAGCCAGCGGGCGCGAGCGTTGAGATCAACGGAACGCTGCTGGGCCAGACGCCGGTGACACTCAATTACCCCGGCGTTTTCTTCCATAAGCCGCACACAGCGTTTGGCGAGCGGCTTGGGCACGCGATGGTGCTGAAGATCTCGAAGTCGGGCTTCGTGGCGAAGCAGGTTATTTTGAGCGACGGGCCGTTCGACTGGATCGGGCTCACGGGAAAAAAGCATGGGACGTATTTTGTGATTCGTTCGGATCATTTCGAGTTCAAGCTCGATTCGATGAGCGAGCTTTCGGGCGGAGCGCTGGGCGATGAAGAGCATCCTGGGCCGCTGCGGAATGCGCGACTGTCTGTGGAACCCGTCGCTGAATTTTCAGGTGACACCGGGAGCGTGAACGTTTCGTCGGAACCGCTCGGAGCGGAGATCTATGTGGATGGAAAATTTGCCGGGCAGACGCCGTCCACGCTGCACGTGAGCGGCGGAATGCACAAGATTGAGATCAAGGCCGACGGCCGCGCGGCGTGGGTGCGGGAACTGGAGATCACGAAAGGCAGCAGCGTGAGTGTGCGGCCAACGCTGGCTGCAAGCCCTTAGTTGGTGGCGCTGACGCCCGCCTCTGCGTTACGGCGAAGAAAGCCGATGCTGCGCTTGAGATACGCGTCGGCCTCGGAGACTCCCAGAAGCTTCAGGAAAATCCACAGTAGAAGCACACCCAGCAGAGTCACAACTACGAGAACAGCCAGCGAGCTGAAGATGTGACGCAGGTCGACGAAGCGCTCGAGATAGTTTGTCGCTTCGAAGCATGCGTATCCCATCGCCCCTGACGCAGCCGTGATTTTCAGGAAAAACACGACGAGGCTCGATTGCGCGGCGTTGTGTGTCCGCCGATTGAGAAGCAGGAAAAGTGCTGCCGTATAAACGATGATGCCGGTGGAGCTGGCGAGAGCGAGGCCGAGGTAGGCCATATGACGCACGAGGGTCCAATAGAGCGGAAGGCTCGCGACGGTGACGAGCGTGCCGACGACGGCTGGCGTGATCGTGTCGCGCGCCGCGTAGAAACCGCGGGCGAGAATATTTTGCGCGCCCCAGGCGAACATGCCGATGGAGAAGACGGCGAGTGCGGCTGCGGTGGCCGCAATGTCCGGCCCGTGCAGGCGCGTGCGTGAGAAGACGAGATAGAGGATTGGGACGCTCTGCGCGATGGTGAGCGCGGAGATCGGGACGAGCAGGAAGATCAGCGCTTTAAAAGTGGAATTCAGGAGCGAGTTCAGGTCGTCGAAACGTTTCTCGGAGTAGAGCTGGGCGAGAATCGGAAAGGAAGCGACGCCGATGGCCTGGCCGACCAGGCCTAGCGGGACACGCATGAGCGTCTTGCCGTAGTTGAGCCAGGTGATGGAGCCCGGCTGGAGATAGGAGCCGAACCAACGGATGATCCAGTCGTCGACGAAGGTGAGCGAAAGCGCGAGCATGATCGGGACGGAAAGCTTCAGAAACATCCAGAAGCCGGGATGCGCGGCGTTGAAATTCGGAAAGAATTTCGCGCCGGCGCGATGCGCGCCGTAAATCTGCAGAAGAAAATTGCCGACTATGGCGCCGCCCAATACGCCAACGGCAAATCCAGTGACACCGATTTTTGGCGAGAGCAGGACGCCGCCGACGATGATGCCGACGTTGTAGATAATCGGCGCGAGCGACGGGACGACGAATTGGTGTTTGGCGTACTGAACGGCGCTCAAGATGCTGCCCTGATAAAAGCAAAACTGCGCTGGAAGCATAAGACGCGTGAGCATGATGACGCGGCCACGCTCCTCGGGGCTGAAACCGGGAGCGATGTAACGCACGATCTGCGGCGCGAAAATTTCGGCGAGAACAATGAGAGCCACGAGTCGCGATTTTCGGCGACGTATTTCGAGAAAACGGGGATGAAGGTAATGCTGAGCGAGCCGCCGGCGATGAGGTAGTTCAGAAAGTCCGGGAGCGTGAAGGCGGCATAGAAGGTGTCTGTGGCGGCGTTGGAGCCGATCTGGTGAGCGACGGTCCAATCGCGAAAGAAACCGAGGATGCGGCTGAGCAGGACGCTCGCCATCACGATGCCGGTCGCAGCGGCGATGCGGCGGTGAAAATGTTCGGTTGCCACGAAATTATGTTAGCCGAAGCGTGTGGGGCGAACTAGCGGGATGGGTGGTGATGTTTCCGTCGCGGGGTGGTTGAGTGATGCTGAACACGAGAATCTCACCCTTTTGAGAAAAAAAGGGTGAGGCACCCGGAAGGGCTAAAACCTCTGCGACGGCTAGGATTTTGGCGGGTCGGTGGGTTGTCGGGGGGTCGCGCCGTGGGGAGCGGCGCGTAAATACTGCTCGGGCCAACTGACTTTGACGCCGAAATGTGCGGCGGCGTGTAGCGGCCAATACGGGTCGCGAAGTAGTTCGCGCGCGAGTACGACGACGTCTGCTTCACCGGTTGCGATGATCTGTTCGGCTTGGGCTGGCGACGTGATCATGCCGACCGCACCGGTGCGGATGCCGGTGCGCGTGCGAATTTTTTCACTGAAAGGCACCTGGTATCCGGGGCCGACCGGGATGTTGGCTTGCGCAACGTTCCCGCCGGACGAGCAGTCGATGAGATCGACGCCGAGCGGGCCCAGTTGCTCGACGAGTGCGATCGATTGTTCCACGTCCCAGCCGCCTTCGACCCAGTCCGATGCGGAAATGCGCAGGAAGAGCGGATTTTGTTCGGGCCAGACTTTGCGGATGGCGGTAACCACTTCACGAACGAGGCGCGTGCGATTACCAAGCGAGCCGCCGTACGCGTCAGTGCGCTTATTCGAGAGAGGCGAGAGAAATTCGTGGAGCAAGTAACCGTGCGCTCCGTGAATTTCGATCACGCGAAAGCCCGCGTGAAGCGCGCGCGTGGCCGCAGCGGCGAACGATTCGATGATCGCGTGAATGCCGGCCTCATCGAGCGCGGCAGGATCGGGATATGTGTCAGAAAATCGAATCGCGCTGGGCGCTACGGGCGTCCAGCCGCCTTCGGGCGGCGGGACGGCAAGACCGCCCTTCCACGGAACGGAAGTGCTGCCCTTGCGGCCGCTGTGCGCAAGCTGAATCCCCGCTTGACTTCCGTGCTGATTGAGAAAATGAACGATGCGCGCGAGCGGTTCGATCTGCGCGTCCTTCCACAGGCCAAGATCGGCCGGGCTGATGCGGCCTTCGGGCGTGACGGCTGTAGCTTCGGTGATAACCAGAGCAGCGCCGCCGACGGCGCGGCTTCCGAGGTGCACGAGGTGCCAGTCGTTCGCGAAGCCGTCCTCGCAGGAGTATTCGCACATCGGCGAGACGACGATGCGGTTGCGCAGGGTGACATCGCGAAGCTTCAGCTCATCGAACAAGGCCATTTCGTAGGTCCTTTCAGTCGCTGTCGGAAATTAGTGGAAAATTTCAATGCCGGAGCGAAAACGCGAGCGCGGTCTTGCGTGAATCAGTCGTTGCGCTTGTGCGTTTTTATGTGGGCGTGGTCCGCGACCGGATCGAGCAGTCGGAGAGTGTGGCTGCCGGTCTGGGAATCGAATGTGTAAGAGAGGACGGCGTCGGCGGCGTTCTGTTCGCGCGATAGCTCGATTTCAGGATTGTCAATCACGATGTCGCCGGTTTTGGTTAGGCGCACGGTGCTTCCTACTTGCAGAACGATCTTGGTTTCCGCCATGTCAGCCTCCGCTGCGAATGATCCGCCGCCGCGAACGGGCGCGGGGGGTGAAAGCTTAGATGAACGAGACGCGAGAAAGTAGCAGGGTTACTTGTGCGCCTTTTTCGCAGGAGGACTGGCCGGGTGGCGCTTCTTGTCGCCAGAATCCTCGGAGGTCCAGCCGGGCGGATCGCTGGCGGGAAAGGACTCGTCGGAGGCTTCGTCGACAATGTCGAGCGGACTCTTCTCTTCCGCGGGATCGTT
>JBEKJW010000153.1:0-11387 GCA_050011035.1 Candidatus Acidiferrales bacterium | reverse complement strand
GTCTGAACTTTGAAGCCTTGTTGCACTTTCTTCACGTTGTCCAGATCATTCGGATTGAAAAGCTGTACGCGATAGAAGGCGAAGATGAAATCGGTGTCCGCACGAATCACCTTGGTGATGCCGGCGGGCGCTGTGCCTTTCCAACCCGGCCCCGCGATCAGAAAAGTCCCGCCATCATTGCCGGTTACGCGGCTGCCGATGTAGTCAAAATTGAAGGTGTAGGCGTCGATGAGTTGAACAGTGAAATAGCGCTCCTTCGGGATCACCGGCATGGTGAGGACGATCGGCTCGGCGCGCAGGTCGAGACCCAGCCACGAGTAAGGAGTGTCGGCGTTTGGTGTTTGCGCCGTGGTGTCCGCGGGCGTGGTGACGCGAGGGATATTCGCGATGTGATTCCAAGGAGCTTTGAACTCAGGATTCTTGGTGTCCGTGAAGTAGTCGTATTGAATGCGGTAGCTGTCCACCATCGGGAAGCCGTAGATGTAGGCTTCCTTCGCGATGGATCGGGCTTCGGCAGGAGTGAGATCGGGCGCCGTTTGTGCGGATGCGGCCGCTGTGAAAATTACGAGCGCAGCGGAAGCGAGCGCGTACTTCTTTAGAACGTTACGGTTCATCGTGAAGCCTCCGAGTGGCTCAACGTGTCTTCACTAGTCACGTGCTTGACCCTGTGCCCCTGTTTCGTTTTTCTCGTTTTGCTGCTGTTCGCCCTGTGCTGCGGGCGGTTTGAGCGCGAGCAGCGCGCTTCGTTACGACTTCGGCTTCACAGGAAAAAGGAACGCGATTCCCAACCTCATGGTCCAGGACGATCCGCCCGGAGGATGCACGGCGTTACCGTAGAACTGCATGGTTAAGTTCACCGGCTGCGCTCCGAGCTTCATGATCCGGCCCACGCCGCCGCCCAGCGGCACGATCCAACGGCCGCCGTTGGTCATCTCCCAGTTCGCGGTGATGGTCGGCTGCCAAGTGAGGTAGTAACCCTTCTGCAAGTTGTAGTTGATGAAGTACTGGAAGAGAAACTGATTCACGTCGGGCAGATCGTGGTGGCCGGCCACCGACCAAACGTTGTTAACGAGAAAACCCAAGGTCCATTTGCCCGGTTGTACCAAAACAACCGCGGTGGGCCCAATGCCGAATTTTCCCTGGCCAAGAATGCCGGTTCGCGTGGCAGTGGGCAGCAGTAGTTGGGGGCCGACGCCCCAGATCACTTTGCTCTTCTTCGGAGAGAAGAAAAAAGCGGGTTGCATATCTCCGAATCCGTAGACGCCCTGGTTTGGTTCGGCGGCAGGAGTTGCGTTCCCGCCGAATGCGAAGTCGGGCCCAATGGGAGGCGGAGGCTCGGTTACGCCCAGCGGTTGGTAGATGATCGGCGTGATCCAGCGAACAATCAGGTTCCAGTTCTGCGTCAGGTTGACCGGAATTACCGGCTGAACGTTCAACACGTTCTGAATACGGCTGGCGGGGCCGATTCCGAAATTCCAATTCTCCTGAATCGGAACGCTGATCAGGCTGGCAACCGGATTTTGCGCGGCTTTGCGGAGCGCGTCGGCGTTATCCGCTGCTGAAGGAGCCTGCGCTGGAGGTGCAGCGCTATCTTGCGCAAACACCGGCACGGAGATAAACAAAAGCGCCAGCGCAGCGGCCGCAGTGAAGTTTAATAGTCGCTTTCTCTTGCCAATCACGCATCACCTCAGTTAGTAGCGAGCTTCGGGGAGCTTAGTCGACCGCTGGTGCTGGAGCCGGCTCGACTGTATCTTTTTTCTCGGTTTGCTGCTCCGCGGGTGTGCCGAGATATTTCACGTGGACGGTGTTGATCTTGCCGTTGAAGGCGAACGGAGCGTTCTCGAAGTAGTCCACCGATACGGGCGAGCCGAGGTCGGTGCCGATGTCGAGGCAGTCGTTGGCCGTAAACATCAAGGGCGCACTAACGGGAACCTGGCCCTTGGCGACTTCCTTGCCGTTCACTTTTATGGTCACGTCGAGCGGACCTGCCGGACGCTTCACTGCGTACTTGGTACTTACTTCGATTTGTACTTTTCCAGTAGGCAGCTTTTCTGTGGCGCGGATGTGCGTGCGATTGATCTCGAACAGGTTGTACTCGTAAGAGAGCACGCCATCCTGCACGTAAAGCGAAAGGCCGCCGGAAAATGCGCCGAGAGCGTAGATCACGCCGTTGGCGTTGGCGGGAATCTCGGCATCGATGGTTACGACGTTTTCTTTATTGCCGAGCGCCGGCGCGGTGAACTCCGGCATGCGCGTCATATTTCCCGCGAAGGTCCACTCGGTGTAAGGTGTCGAGATTCGGAGGTCAGGACGCACGACCGGAACCCACAAACCACCGCCAACCGGAAAGCCCTGGTTCTTGGCAAACTCCTCGAGGAAGAGAGCTTTCATCTCGGCGAGCTTCTCGGGATTCTTCGCCGCGAGGTCGTTCGCCTGGGTCCAGTCCTGATCCAAGTTGTAGAGTTCCCACGGATCATTGTTTGGATTCCAGAGAAGCTCGCCCTTGGGGCCCAGGACGCCTTTCGGGATGCCGGGCAGCCAGGGGATGCGCGGACCGAACGTATCGGCGAACCAGCCGTCGTGGTAGATACCGCGGCTGCCCATGATCTCGAAATACTGGGTGTGTTTTACTTCCGGCGCTTTTGCATTGTTGAATGTGGAGACAAAACTCACACCGTCAAACGGGGTTTGCGGAAAGCCATTGACTACTTTCGGCGGAGTGATGCCGATCGCGTCGTACAGCGTGGGCACCACGTCGTTGACGTGGAGGAATTGCGAGCGCGGCGTGGGGTCGGCTTTGATTTTCGCCGGCCAGCGAACCGCCATCGGATTGCGCGTGCCGCCGAAATGCGCGGCTACCAGCTTGGTGGATTTGTATGGACTGCTGCCGGCCCAGGCCCATCCAGCGTGGTACATGTTTTCCGTTTTCGCCGTGCCGAGAGCATCGAGGCCGCCGAGAGTATCGAGCGCTTTCATCTGCTGCGCGATGGTGGTGGGAATGCCGTTCTGCGCGAGCAGCTCGCTGATCGAACCGTTCTGACCTTCGGCCGATGAACCGTTGTCGCCCCAGATATACATGACGATGGTGTTGTCTTTGTCGCCTTCGCGATCGACTTCATCGAGCAGACGGCCGACCTGCGCGTCCACGTGTTCGGTGAATCCGGCGAAGACTTCCATGAGGCGGCGCTGGAAGGGCTTCTCGGAATCGGGAATCGAGTCCCATGAGGCCATGGTCGCGGGGCGCGGCGTGAGTTGCGCGTCCTTCGGGATGTAGCCCATCGCCTTCTGGCGCGCGAACACGCGTTCGCGGTAGGCGTCCCAGCCGTCGTCGAACTTGCCTTTGTACTTGGCGGTCCATTCCGGCGGAACCTGGTGCGGACCGTGGGAAGCGCCGCTGGCCCAATAAATAAAGTAGGGTTTGTCGGGCGCGAAGGATTTGTGGTTCTGCATCCAGTTGATGGCGTCGTCGGCCAGATCTTCGCTGAGGTGATAGTAGTTGTGGCCGCCGGACGTCTTCGGCGGATGAACGACGTCGATATTGCGGATGAGGTTTGGTTCGTACTGCGATGCTTCGCCGGCGAGGAAGCCGTAGAAATACTCGAAGCCGTAACCGGTGGGCCAGTAATCGAACGGTCCGGCGGCGGTAGTCTGTTCGGCGGGCGTGTTGTGCCACTTGCCGAAGGCGGCGGTGCTGTAGCCGTAGTCTTTCAGGACTTCGGACAGCATGGCGCTGGTCTTGGGCTGGATGCCGGAGTAGCCGTCCCAATCGTTCGCGAGTTCGGCGATCTGCCCGGCGCTCACACGGTGATGATTTCGTCCGGTAAGCAGCGCGGCGCGGGTGGGAGAACACATCGCGGTGGTGTGAAACCGGTTGTAGGAGATGCCTTCGTTCGCGATGCGGCTCAGCGCGGGCGTGTGAATTTCGCCGCCGTAGGTGTCTGGCAGGCCGGGGCCGACGTCATCGATGAGGACGATGATCACGTTGGGCGCGCCCTTCGGGACGTGGCTCACCTTCGGCGCGGGGCTGTAGGTAGACTCCTGCATCGTTTCCTTCGCGATGCTGCCGGAGGGCTGCGGCGGAAACGGAAGGGTTTCTTGCGCGCCAGCGCGAGGCGCGAGGATCGCGCTGAGTATCAGGCAGGCCCAAAAGGCGAACGAAACGATGTGGCGGCGTGCGTCCGTCGAATTCGCACTGATAATGGCCGTGCGGCGGCGAGGCGAAATTCTATTGTGGAGTTTCACGATGTGCTCCTGGAAGACCTGGCGGTTTTTGATTCAGAAATCGGCCGTACTAGAGTCGCAGCGAGCGACCGTTGGAAGTTGGACTCGGGTGCGCGAAGTGAACAGCCTCGATCTACTTTTCGGCATGTGCGTAAACGATGGCTCGATGGACGCGTGGAGCGGCGCCCGAAGAGTAGTTGAAATCCTGTTCTGGGCGGACGGTAGAGACAGGGATCGGAGTGCGCCCAGAGAAAACTGTACGCGGGGGTTATACACCGCAGCGTTGGGGATGGAAAGATATTTATTGATTTGTTTATGGTAGCGATCTGAATGTGGCGCGCTGGCATCCTCGTGATGTTCCTTCCTGAAATCCATTCGTTCTACGGCCGCCCCGTCCGCGCAAATCCAGGACCTGAATCGATGCAACAGCCCGGCAACAAGGAACCCAGCGCACATAGCAATACCAAAAGCAGGACTGCGCTGCCGGTGCGCGCTCTGGGACTTCCCGAAGGCGTGCGAGGAATTGAGGCGGAATCCGTGCTCGTCTGTCTCGTTTTCGAATGTGACGGTGCTGTGCAATACTCGGCAACATCCGAGGCCCCACGACATGACCGAACTGATTAGATATCCGCAGACAGTCTTCCTGCTTTCGTTCGTTGTACTTTGGCTAGCGGCGAGGATTGGAGCTGCGTTCAAAGGACTGCAGGAAAGCGACCGCGAGATTTTCGGCGTGGTCAGGTCCGCGGCACTAACGTTGATGGGTCTGATTATCGGATTTAGTTTCTCGATGGCCAGCAGCCGCTACGATCAGCGGAAAAACCTTGAGCAGGCCGAGGCCAGCGCAATCGCTACCGAATACAGTCGGGCGGACTACTTACCGGCGCCCGAAGCCGCTAAGGTACGCAGCCTGCTGCTCAGCTACCTGGACCAGCGTCTCCTGTTTTACCGAACTCGTTCCGATCACCAACTTGAGCAAATCAACGCGACACTCGCTCAGTTGGACACGGACCTTTGGACCACCATTCACGGACCAGCTGCTGCAAATCCAACGCAAATTGCTGCCCTGGTAGTCTCCGGCGCAAATGACGTCTCAAATGCCCGCGGTTTCACCGAGGCCGCATGGCTAAACCGCATTCCCAACGCAGCGTGGCTCCTAATGTTCGGAATCGCGGTCTCCTGTAATTTGCTCCTTGGCTACGGGTTGAAACTCACCGGAGCGAGGGGGCCGATTCTTCTGATCATCCCTTTAGTCGTGGCCATTTGCTTTTGCCTCATCGCGGACATCGACAGCCCACGCGGTGGCGTCGTCCGCGTCAATCCCTACAGCCTCGAAGGTGTCTCCCGTTCCCTGCGGGGCCAGTGAATTCTTCGCCGGGCCCCGTCGCTGGACGGTCAGACCTCGAAGTTGTACTGACAAGCGCTGCCGCCGCATTCCGCCAAATCCCCCGCCCCGCGGCCGTCCCGTCTGTGACTTACTTGCCGCAGCGGACCTGTCATTTCTGACAATGGCATTTGTTTCCGCCGAAGCTTACGCTTTCGCCAATTACGCGCTCATCTGACACGACGTACGGAGGCAAAATGCAAACGCGAACGAAAGCATCGCTGCCGATGGCGGCCCTTATCTGCTTCGCCGTTCTCCTCTCGACTACCCACGGCGCTGCGGAAGACAAGCCCGGGCATGAGGAATATCAAGCACAAGCCATGGGCCAGGGTACGCAGCTCGGCCAGTCGTTCAATGTCACCGTAATCATCGAAGAGTACTCGACGGCGGACGAGAGGCAGGCTTTGATCGGCGCCTTCGAGACAGCCGGGTCCCAAGGCCTTTACAATGCGTTAAACAAAATGAGCGCAAAAGGCCACATCGCAATCACGGGCACCTTGGGCTATGACATCAGTTTCGCTCGCAAAATTCCCACCGCCGACGGCGGCGTCAAAATCCGCGTCCTGACCAATCGCCCGATCCGATTCGGCGAAGCTTGGGCAGACAGCCGCTCGATGGACTACAACCTCTCCGCCCTCGAGCTCGACCTGAGCACGGAGAAAGGCAAGAGCACCGGCACGTTGCTGCCCGCCTGTCAGTTTACGATCGACAAAAAAACGAACGAACTCGAAATCGAGAACCTTCAAAATCCATGGAAGCTTAGCGACATCCTCGATCGCACAAAAAAATAAGCCGACAGGTTAATATCAAAATTCCGCCGCGAGAGTTTGTTGGCGACAGTGTCGCAATTGCCGATTGGACTTCGTGCGAAATCCACTTGGAGTTCCACCGCAAACACTCGGTTCATTCGGACCATCGAACGGCGAGATTCGGTTTACTTTGCGGCGCTTCGATCCGCGCAACCCGACACAGGGAACTAGTACTGCTATCACTTTTGACAGTATGTACTCATCGAATCAGCGATTAGCATTGCTTGTGAAACATTATCACGCTCAAAGAGATCAAGGTCTCGTTGGGAACCATCGGCGCCCATACTCTTACGCGCTTTACGTTGTGGCCGTGTGGTGCTGGTGCGTCTGTATCGGTGCTCCTCCTGCCGGTGCTATCCAGGCCGCGCCTGCTTCGCCGCAGGCACCATCCGCGGCTCAGACGGCTACAAGTGGACCGAAGGAACAAGAAAATACTCCCCCGGCCGCCGCAACTCCGAAACCCGCTGCTGTTGACAAGAAGGCGAAGAAGAAAAAGCGCGGCGCGATCGTTATCGCACCGCTCCCGATTTCCAGCCCAGCTATCGGAACGGGCATAGTGCCTGTGCTGGGGTACATTTTCCCGTTTAGCACGAAGGATAAGATTTCCCCGCCTTCCGTGATTGGCGGAGCCGGTCTCGTCACAGACAACGGAAGTCGCGGCTTCGCCCTCGGCGCACAGCTTTACCTGAAAGAGGATCGGTACCGGGTCACCGCGGGCTTTGCGCGAGGCAACATCGACTACGACATTTATGGCTTTGGCCCGACTGCCGGTGCGCATTTGCCGCTGAACCAAACAGGGCAGGTTTTTACAGGTGAATTTCTCCGGCGGATCGGGTGGCAGTTTTTCGTCGGGCCGCGATTGATTACCGGGCACTCGATCGTCGAGGTTCGGCCTAACGATGGCAGCACAGTTCCCATTCCGCCCGGTACCGGCTTGCACACTACGCTGACGTCGCTGGGGCTGCGTGTCACGCGAGATACGAACAAGAACCGGTTCTATCCGACGAACGGAACATTCTTCACGTTCACCTCGGACTTTTTTTCGGAATCTCTGGGGAGCAAATATACTTTCCAGGCCTACCGCACGCAGTTCGATAAGTATTGGAGTCTTGGCGACAAACAGGTTCTAGCTTCAGATTCGTATTTCTGTGCGACAGGCGGGCAGCCACCTTTCTACGGAAACTGCATCTACGGCACCAGCGCTCACCTTCGCGGCTACATTGCCGGACAGTATTTCACAACCTATATGATGACCACGCAGATGGAGTACCGGCTGGTGTTACCAAAACGCTTCGGGCTCGTGGTGTTCGGCGGTCTGGGCGGAGTGATTCCAGGTTCGCAACAGCCTCTTCAGACTGGAAAATTCCTTCCGGGGGGCGGAGGCGGTTTGCGCTACGAGTTAAGCAAGGTCTATCACGTGAATCTCCGCGCAGACATCGCACAAGGCACCACCGGCCACACGTTCAGCCTGGGAGTGGGCGAAGCGTTCTAACGCCTGCGAGGCAGAACTTCTTCGGAGAAACAAAAACGCCGGAAACGGGTTCGTCTCCGGCGCTGACTCGTTCTAATGAAATGGCGCCCTCAGAAGTTCCCTTCGATTAATTCCCGCCCAACCTTTGGTAATTCGAATTGGTCGTTGTCACCACAAGTTCTTTCGCGGTGGCGTTCAGCACCGACTGTTGCGTGTAATTCGGGCCGTTCGGGATCGTGGCCATCGTGGCGTTCAGCGTGACGGCGTCCTTCTCATCGCCCATGTACGTGCTGATGGCTAGCGAGACAATTTTCTTCGCTTCTCGGTCGTACGTTAGCGTCATTTTGTCGCCCGGCACAGCGTAGTCGGTGAAGATAAAATTGATCGTCCCGCCTACTGGATTTAGCGACATCTTGCCCGCCGCGTAAGCCTGCTGCATCTTCTGCGGATCCGGAGGAACGTACAGGGCCAGCAGATTTTTCACGTCGCCCATGTAGTCCTTCATCTCCGCTTTTTTCTTCTCCACGATTCGCTGCTTCATCCTTCCGCCACTCGGCGGAGGAGGCGGAGCTCCGATCAGCGTCTTCTGGACCTGTCCATCCGGTCCGTATTGACACAGATTTTCAGACGGCGGCTTTGCATCTCCCTTAAGCGTCAGTTGCGTCGTTTCCGTCCACTGGTACTGATGCAGCATCTGCGTATTCAGCTCAGCGGACTGTTTAACTTCCGCGAGCTTAGCTTGCAGTTCCGGACTCTGTGCAAACGCAGGCGCAACGCTCACTAGCGCAATGGCCCCACTCATCAGCAAGCATCGGCCAAAACAAAATGCAGAACGTCGTTTCACCAACTGTGCTGCGCATCCGATGTTCATTCTCAGTCTCCTTTTTCTGGATCGTCTCCGTTATCGTCTGCGCCCGCCACCACTGTATCCGCCGTTCGACCGTTGCTGCGAGTAGCGTTGGCTGGATTCCTCACCACGCTGTCTGTTCTGGGCTTCCTGTTGCATGCTCTGTGTCGTTTCGCCGCCTGCCGGTTTTTGATAGGACGTGCGCAGACGCCTGTGCGGATACCGTCCCCGCCGACGCAAGAAACAGCAAGCAGCTTGCGAGTATCATCTTCACGGAACGTTCTCCTCACGCCCGCGCCGGCTAGCTCGCCTTCTCGAAGTTCGATAGATCCACGTGGGCTACTTCAGGCTGATGCTCACTCCAAACATGACGCCAGTATTGGCGATGTCCACAAATCCGTTGCTAGTCTTATAGTTCGTGGCGAGGTAGCGATAACCAGCTTGGAGAGCAATTGCGGGCTTGATCCGATAACCGATAACACCAACGGCCTGGTAAGCGAGCTGCGAGCCGGCTCCCCAACCGCCGACGTCGCCGGCAACGGTGAGTTCGATCTTTGGCGTCAGAATTCCGGTTATGCGGCCGCCCACCAGAGGGTCCACCCAATTCTGCGAACCCGAGTAATTCAGCGTGTTGGTCGTAAAACTGACATTCGATCCGTAGTGCCAGTAGCGAAATCCGGCAAGTCCGTCGATCTTGATTCGGTCAGTGTCGATGATCCGGTAACCGATCTTCTGGGTGAGAATGAACTCGGTTCCCTTCAAGTTTGCGACGGTGGCCAGGTTGGATAGAGCCCTGTCGTCGCCTAGCCTGACCCAAATGATGTCGAGCGGCATCACGATTCGCTTGTAGCGCGGTTCCACGACACCCATCACTCCAAACCGAAAATGGGAAAGCAAATCGCCGGCGCTCACGCTAAAGCTCGTCTGCCTGCCGTCAATGCCGATGCCACCGTGCACTGCGGGGAACCACAAGTAGGGAGAGACCGTCAGATGCCAATCGCTTGTTGGCGTGGTGGAGTCAGCGGCGGGCGAGACAGCCAGTAAATCGCTCGGAACGGCCGGTTGATTCGCGGTCGTGGCAGGCGTTGTTGGGCCGAAGTTCGAAAGACTCGAACTCGAGAAATCCGTGTTTGTCGTTTCCGGCTGCGTCACTGGAACAGCGATTTGCGCTGGGCAAACTGAAGCACTCGCCAGTAGTACGCCGAGAAATAGAAAAGGCGCCAAGAATCTTTGTATTGAGTTCAACGAAACTCCTCCATCTTTCCATGATGGCGTGCGGACAAATGCTCACGGATTTGCGTATCATGCCCGTCGAAACAAAAAGGGGTAATTGGCAAAACTGACAGTCCTCGCACAATGAGCTCTAGTTGACGTTGAAATGTTTGCGGAGCTTCGAAGAGGAAGCTATTGCAAATGAAGCTTTAGGCGGAATGGTGCTTAACAGCCTTCGCGAGCGCGATTGCGCCTCACGAATGGAAGCGCCGAATGCTGCCATTCGACCAAGCCGTCGAACGACAACTCCCGGCGCTCCGGCGGATTGTCGTGGCCCGCTGTTATTTAAAATTAACTGGAGGGCCGCTAACTCGCTTGCCTTTCAAATCGACAGATACTTCCACGCGATCGGCGATCTTGATGAAAGGTATACCGCTGTTCATGCCGAACTCTTTACGATCGAACGCCATCGTTCCCGAAATCGTGCCGGCGCCAGTTCCTTTTCCCGTGATCGTAAACACCAGCTTTTCCTTCTTGGTCACTCCGCGGATTGTAAAGTCGCCGTCAAACTCGATCGTAGTCGGGCCAGTTTGCGTGACCGACGTCGAGTGAAACGTGATCAACGGGTTCTCCGCCACATCGAAAAAGTCCTTACCCTTCAACTTGCCGTCTTTCATGCCGCTGCCTGTATTCACGCTGGCAGCCTGAATCTTGATATCCAACACCGCCGTCGATAGCTCGGGCGACGTAAACGTCATTGTCGCGTCCCATTTGTCGAAAGTCCCAGCGATCGCCACAGAAGCACTGACGCTGAATTTGACAGTGCTATCCGCCTTGTCGATTTCGAAAACCGGCACTTGCGCTCTGGTTATCGACGGCGAAAGAAATGCTCCGAATGCGCAAAACATCAGGAGTCCGAGGGTCCTGCTGTACCGAAATTTTCTGTGAATCATCGTTTCATCCCCATCGTTCGACTGCGTGTTTGATCCGGCTACGTCAGCCGGTCCGGTCAATTTCTTAGGCAGGATACTTCTTGAACATTTTGGTTACAGCCTTGTCGATTAATTGCATATTTTTCTGCGAGTTTTTCTGGTTGAGGGTGCCCTGCCCGATGCCGCGCCATACCATTTGTTTGGTCTTCAGGTCGTACATATCGACGATCAGTGTCCCTACCACGTTCTGTTCCGGCGTGATCGTGCCCATTCCGCCACCGAATCCGCGCATGCCCATAGCG
This sequence comes from Candidatus Acidiferrales bacterium, assembly GCA_050011035.1. Classification (GTDB taxonomy): domain Bacteria; phylum Acidobacteriota; class Terriglobia; order Acidiferrales; family UBA7541; genus Palsa-295. Next base: position 212 of record JBEKJW010000153.1, on the reverse strand, counting down.
GTATAGGAGGTTTCAGCCTTCATCCCACCGCTTGCCACCACTAGAAGGTCCGGGTTTTCGGATTGCTGTACCAGCTTCAAACCCTTGGCCTGCATTTGCGTGTTGATTTGCGTCTGTGCTTCCTGCGCCATGATTGGACTGGCGATTTGGTTGGGGTTCGGTTCCTGGCCCCAGGCGTAGGTGTGGTACTGAGAAAAATTTCCTGTCGGACT
>JBEKJW010000152.1:0-11477 GCA_050011035.1 Candidatus Acidiferrales bacterium | reverse complement strand
CGCACCGAAGACATCACCACGGAGATGGGTCCGCGCTTCTTCATCTCTGACCCGAATCACGCCGAGGGTGTCGACGTGATGACCGAAAATCTCACCGGTTCCAATCCGTGGAAGACAGTCACCGCTGATTTCACCACCGGCGCCGATACGCATTTCGTTACAGTCCGCCTCCGCCGCGAAGCCAGCCGCCTTTTCGAAAATCGCTTGAGCGGCACCGTCTGGGTTTGCGACGTCTACTTGCTCCCTGCCGAACTCGACGTGGAGCAACCAGCGAAATGAATCTCGTTCGCAACGGCATCTTGCTCGTCATTGCCTTCGCCGTATTCGCTTTCGGCGCCGTCGAAGTCTGGGCTGAGTCCATCGTCGAAAGCGTCGCCGCTATTCTTTTCCTCGTATGGACGCTCTCCGTCTTTCGCGACGACGAAACTAAAATCACGCTGAATCCTTTGCTCTACCCGCTCCTCGGGTTCGTCGCCATCGGTGGCGCCCAACTCCTGCTTCATCGCAGCGCGTATCCGTTCCTGACGCGCGTTAATCTCCTGTTGCTCGCCGCCTACGCGATTTTGTTTTTCCTCACCACTCAGGTATTTCGCGAACGCCGCGATCTCGCGCGTCTCGCCTGGTTTCTCGCCGCGCTATGCTTCGCCGTTTCGCTCTTCGGCATCGCGCAACACTTCACCTCCGAAGGCACCATCTACTGGTTCCGCAAACTCACCGTCGGCGGCGCCGTCTTCGGCCCTTACGTCAACCGCAACCACTTCGCCGGCTTCGTCGAAATGACGCTCCCATTCCCGCTAGCCCTAATGATTTTTCGCGGAATGCGTCGCGACGTTTTTCCTCTCGCCACGCTTCTTAGCATCGTCCCGATCGGCGCGCTGATCCTTTCCGGCTCGCGTGCCGGCATCATCGGCTTTGTATTCGAACTCGCCGTCCTCGGCCTTCTCGCCCGTTCGCGCAAGACGCGCAGCGGCAAGCGGTCCATTGCCGTCGGCCTCGTCATCTTCGCAGCCCTCGCCCTCATCGCCTGGCTCGGCGCCGGAAGAATCATCGAGCGCTTCTCCATCCTTCGTCCTGGCGAAGTCTCGATAGCCCGCCGCGTCTCTATGGCCCGCGGCGGCCTCAATCTCTTCTTCGCCAATCCCGTCAGCGGCTCCGGTCTCGGTACCCTCGTCGCCACCTATCCGAAATTCGAGACCTACTACGACGGCCATCTCGTTGACCACGTTCACAACGACTACATCGAACTCTTGGCCGAACTTGGCATCATCGGCGGACTCTGCGGCCTCGCTTTCCTCGCCATCCTGTTTCGCGACGCTCGCCGATCTTACGAAGCCGAACAGGGCCACTTCTCCCGAGCCATCCACGCCGCCGCCGTCGCCGGAGTCGCCGGTCTGCTTCTCCACAGTTTCGTCGACTTCAACCTCCACATCCCCGCCAATGCCATTCTGTTCCTGGTCCTCTGCGCCGTCGCCACCTCCGATCCCCTCCCTTCCGAGTCCCAAATGCCGCGGGCCCCTCGGCGTCGCGTGCGCATCGAAGAAGAACCCGTCGAACCGTAATTCGATGAAGAACATACGAGATCGTGCCGAATTTATTAGAACTTTCTATTCCGTTTTGGCACACCTTCTGCCCCTCCGATATGATTGAAACGGCACGTCTTGGTTGACAGTCACGCGGGCGCTAAGGGATAGTGTTTGTGGGGTTCTCCTACATCATGATCAGATACGTCCGGACCATTTCGGACTCGGTCCGAGCGCGGCCTGCTATCTTCGTGGGTATTCTCTTGGTCGTACTGGGTGCTCAGCCTTCATTTGGTCAGCAGGCGTCGCCCAAGCAAGAAACGCAACAGGAAACCAACGACAAGATTCGCCAGCTCGCAAGCCTGGCCCAGGCTGCGCCTCGCGATACACCGGTTGGTGCCGGCGATCTGCTTCACATCGAAGTCTTTGACGTTCCGGAACTTTCTCGCGATGTTCGGGTTAGCGACACTGGCGACATCAGCTACCCGCTGATTCCAGAGAGGATTCAAGCGGCCGGTTCGACTACGTTTCAGCTCGAACAAAAAATGGAACAGCTCCTCATTCAGAACGGTCTGGTTTCGCATCCCCAGGTGTCAGTCTTTATCAAGGAACAGCAGAGCCAGCCCGTGTCAGTCGTCGGCTCAGTACAAAGACCGACCGTCCTTCAGATCGTTCGTCCCACCACGTTGCTGGAAGTTCTTACTGCTGCGGGGGGTATCTCGGACAACGCTGGAAACATTGTGATCATCACTCGCGCTGACCATCCAGCGGTCGGCAAGGCCGATTCGTCCAACGCCTCGGACACCCACCCGCAGGTCATCACCATTCGCCTTCAAGACTTGCTCGAGTCCGGTAATCCCGCCTTCAACATCCAAATCTATGGCGGAGATGTAGTAAGTGTGCCCGCTGGCGGCATTGTCTATGTCGCCGGGGCCGGAGTTGCTCAACCCGGCGGTTACGTCCTGCAAAATCACGGCGAACAGATTACAGTCCTCAAAGCAGTCGCCTTGGCCCACGGGATGACCGGTTTTGCCAAACCTAACAAGGCGATTATCATGCGTAACAATCCGGTTACCGGCCAAAAAGATGTTATTCCCGTAAAAATAAAAGACATCGAGAATCAGAAGACGGACGATATCAAGATGAATTCGAACGACATCCTCTACATCCCGGATAGCTTAGGGCTAAAGGTGCTGGCCAAGGGATCCGAGTCTGCGTTGCAAATTGGCACCGGCGTGGCCGTTTACAGGTCCTATTAGTAGACGCATTCCCATTGAGTAACTTCGGATTTTGTCCGAGGAACAACGAGTAGAATGGAAGAAGCACACAAGATCGTTCCCAATCCGCGAGATCGGAAGCCTAGTGAGGCTCTCACTGTAATTCCCGCGCCGTCCGTACTACCCTGGGATCAGGGCCCGCGCGAGCCACACCTTCTCGATTACATCATCATCCTTCGCAAGCATCAGTGGCTGGTGCTGACTTTTCTGCTCACCGTCGTCACGGTTGTGACCATCGCTTCGTTCAAGATGAAGCCGGTCTACACCGCCGGCGCTCGTGTCGAAGTCGATCGCGACACGCAGACCGTTGTTCCCTTTAACGACACCAACGAATACTCGGCCTTCGAAGACACCGAAAACTATATTGAAACCCAGACCAAGATTCTTCAGAGCGAAACGCTCGCGCTCAACACCATCAAGACTCTCGATCTCCAGCGCTACCCGGAGTTCGGGGGCACGGGTGCGGATTCCGCGAGTAGCCGCGGCGGCGCTGCTTCGCGCCCTGCGATTCTCGGCGCGTTCTTGGGACGTCTCAGCGTCAAGCGCGTTCCCAATAGCCGACTGATCGACGTTCAGTTCGAAGCCCAGAGCCCGCAACTCGCCGCGCTGGTCGTCAACACGCACCTGCACAACTACATCGAGCAGAACTTCCGTAGCAAATACGACGCCACCATGCAGGCGTCCAATTGGCTCTCCGCCGAACTCGAAGAGCTGCGCATCAAGGTTGAAAAATCCGAAGACGCACGCATCGCCTACGAACGCGAGAATCAAATCTGGCAAATCGACGAGAAGCAGGACATCACCACCCAAAAGCTCGCCGACCTTAGCAAAGCAGTCACCGAGGCGCAGACCGATCAGGCGCAAAAGGAAGCGTTCTACCGCATGGCTATTGCCGGCAACGTTGATTCGCTCGCTGGCTCAAGCGGCCACCCCAACGACTTGGTCGTTAGCTTGCTGAAGCGCAAATCGGAACTCGATGAACAGTACGCTGAGGCCCTCGATCAATACGGGCCGAATTTCCCCAAAGTGTTGCGTTTGGCCACCCAACAAAAACAAAACGGCGAAGCTCTCGAAAAAGCCCGCACCTCAATGATCGCGGGGCTTAAAGAAGACTTCGATACGGCCACAAGCCACGTCGAGCTTTTGCAGGAAGCTCTCGATAAACAAAAAACCGAAGCCAACGACCTTGCGGAGAAGCTCGTCCAGTACCACATCCTTCAGCACGACGCTGAATCGAACAAGCAGCTCTATGACGGCCTGCAGCAAAAGCTCAAAGAGGCCACCATCACCGTCGGCCTGCACTCGGACAACATTCGCGTCGTCGATCCAGCTCTCGTCCCGGCGAGTCCCTCGCGCCCGCAGAAGGCTCGCAATATCATCCTGGCCTTTCTCGTAGGCCTTGTCGGCGGTGTTGGTCTCGCTCTGTTCCGCGAATATCTCGATAACACCGTGAAATCGCCGGACGATGTCGAGGCCCTTACCGGTTTGCCTTCACTCGCCGTCGTTCCTTCTCTGCCGGGCATGAACACCAGCCACAACCGCCTCGCTCGAAGTGCCGCCGCAACCCCCGGAGGAGGACCTCGCGTCGAGCTTCTCTCCTTCGTGCAGCCCAAATCGCAGATTTCCGAAGCGTTTCGCGCGCTCCGCACTTCGCTCCTGCTCTCGCAGGCCGATCATCCACCGCAAGTTATTCTCGTCACCAGTGCGCTGCCCCGTGAAGGAAAGACCACGGCCGCGGTCAACTTGGCCGTCACTCTCGCTCAACTCGGCGACCGCACCCTGCTGATCGACTCGGACATGCGCAAGCCCGGGGTTCGTCGCGCGCTCAATCTCACCACCGGTAAGGAAGCCGGATTGAGTTCCTATCTCGCAGGCGTGTCTACGCTCGATGAAGTCACCGTCCCGCATCCGACTATCGAGAATCTTGTCGCGCTCACCACCGGACCTGTGCCGCCGAGTCCGGCTGACCTGCTCTCCTCTCACCGCATGCGCGAGGCGATCGCCGAGCTTCGGCATAAATTCAAATTCGTCGTTATTGACTCGCCGCCGGTCATGGCCGCTACTGACGCCGTTTTGATTTCCGCGCTTACTGACGGCGTGCTACTGGTGGTTCGCAGCGGCGAAACGCCAAAAGAAGCCTTCACTCGCACGCGCGATTTGCTCGCCGCGGTGAAGTGCCGCCTACTCGGCGTAGTTCTCAACGCCGTCGATTCCAGCGCTCCCGATTATTACTATTCCTATCGCTACTACCCGTATGCCTACGGCTACGGATACGGCGAAGATGTCGGAAAAACTCCCAAATCCACTCCCGAACCCGACGATGCTGCCGGGCCCGGCCGTTAGAGGTGCCGATTTGCGTTATCTCATAACCGGCGGTGCAGGCTTTATAGGGTCTCATCTCTCTGAAGCTCTTCTTGAGCGCGGCGACGAAGTGTTTGTGCTCGACGATCTCTCGACAGGCAGCGTCGAAAACATCCGTCACCTGAAATCGAATCCGCGCTTCCACTACGTCTTCGACTCCATCGCCAATAAGCAGCTGCTCGCCGAAATGGTCGACGAAGCCGATCTGATCTTCCATCTCGCTGCAGCCGTCGGCGTGAAGCTCATCGTCGAAAGCCCGGTCCGCACCATCGAGACCAACGTTCACGGCACCCAATTCGTCCTCGACGCCGCCTCCAAGAAAAAGAAGCTGGTGTTCAACGCTTCCACTTCCGAGGTCTATGGCAAGAGCGACAAGGTTCCCTTCGACGAAGACGCTGACCTGGTCCTCGGCCCCACCAGCAAAGGCCGCTGGAGTTATGCCGCCTCCAAAATGCTCGATGAATTTCTCGCGCTGTCCTACTGGAAGGAGCGCAAACAACCCGTCGTCATCGCCCGATTCTTTAACACTGTCGGTCCTCGCCAGACCGGCCGATACGGCATGGTTCTTCCGAACTTCGTCCGCCAGTCGCTTGCCGGCGAACCGATCACCGTCTTCGGCGATGGCAAGCAGTCGCGTTGCTTTTGCCACGTCAAAGATTCGGTCGAAGCCGTCCTTCGCCTCGTCGCCACGCCCGCTGCGATCGGTGAAGTCGTGAACGTCGGCAATACCCACGAAATCTCCATTGAGAATCTCGCTCAGCTCGTGAAGCAGCGTACCGGTAGCAATTCGCCGATTGTCTACATCCCGTACGACCAGGCCTACGAGCCGGGCTTTGAAGATATGCCGCGCCGCGTTCCCGCGCTTGGCAAGCTCAAAAAGCTCACTGGATTTGTGCCGGCGACCACGCTCAACGAGATCGTCGATAGCGTGATCGCCTACTTCCGCAACCGGCAGGAACTTTCGACCGTTCGTGCTGAAGCCGCACCTCACGCCGCGCCAGCCAAAGCCGCGCAGCAGGGTCGCGCCGTCGCTGGCTCAACCGCGGATTAAGGAGACGCGCTCAGCGTACACGTCGTGACATCATCGGCTCACAATCCGGTCTCCGAGGCGGCCATGTCGCAGCTCGCTCCTCAACCCGTCTGGACCGGCAATGGCGGCCTCCGGAATCGCGCCTCCACCAGCCTCGCAGTCTTGGTCCCGGCCTACAATGAGCAGTACTTGATCGAAGCGAGCCTCAGGCGTCTCGCCGTGCTGGACGAATCGCCGCGCCTCGAGCACATCCAGGTCATCGTCGTTGACGATTGCTCGAAGGATTCCACACCGCAGGCAATCGCGCGTTTCCAGCAATTCCTCGAAACCTCCAGCGACTTCAAGAAATTTAGCTGGGTCTGGCTGCGCCACGATGTCAACAAAGGCAAAGGCGCCGCGATTCGAACAGCTCTCGCTCACGCCTCCACCGACCTCGTCGTTATTCATGACGCTGACCTCGAGTATCACCCGCAGGACTTGCCCCAGATGGTCGACTTGTTCCTGTTCGAAGACGCGGACGCCGTCTTTGGTTCGCGTTTCATGCCCGGCGGCTATAAGCGCGCCCTGTTTTTCCGCCACGCTCTCGGCAACAAGTTCCTCACGTTTCTTTGCGACATGGTCTGCGATCTGAACCTTACGGACATGGAAACCTGTTACAAAATGGTCCGCGCCGACCTGCTGAAGAGCATCCCGCTCAAAAGCGCCACCTTCGATGTCGAGCCCGAACTCGCCATCAAACTTGCCAAGCGCGGCAGCCGCATCTTCGAAGTTCCCATCAACTATTCCGGCCGCACCTACGCTGAAGGCAAAAAAATTGGCTGGCGCGACGGTGTGCGCGCTCTCTGGGCGATTTTCCATTACGCCACTTCCGATCAGATTTACAGCGACGATGGCCACGGCGGTGAAATTCTCCTGCGCCTCAACCGTGCCCCGCGCTTCAGCAAGTGGATGGCGGACGTCGTCCGTCCCTATCTCGGCGCGCGCGTCCTCGAAATCGGCGCCGGTATTGGCAACCTCACGATGAACCTGATTCCGCGCACCGTTTACTGGGCGACGGACGTCAACCCCGCCTATCTTGATTCTTTGTCTGGCATGCGCTCGAGCCGCCCCTACCTCGGCGTCGCGTACGTCGACGCGGCGCGCGGCGAAACGTACCCGCAGGACCAGCACTTTGACACCGCCATCTGCCTCAACGTCGTCGAACATCTCGAAGACGACTTGGGCGCGCTTCGTAACATCTACAACGCGCTCGAACCGGGCGGTCGCGCCATCGTCCTCGTTCCATGCGGTCCCAAGCTCTTTGGCACGCTAGACGAAGTTCTCGGCCATTTCCGCCGTTACACCATTCCGCAACTGAGCTCGGTCTCGCAACAGGCTGGCTTCGACGTCGAGCGCGTCATCGAATTCAACCGCGCTGGCTCGCCGGCCTGGTGGCTAAACGGCAGAGTTCTCAAACGCAAAACCTTCGGCCTGAACCAGATCCGTCTTCTGAATTTCTTGACGCCGCTGTTTCGAAAAGTGGACTCGATCCTTCCCTTCCCCCCGCTTTCGATCATTGCGGTTTTGGGCAAGCCGAGCGGCGCGCTGGCCCCGACGCAGTTTCCTTAGTCGACATTGTGAAAGCATAAGAACCTTGTTCACGCATCGCGATCAGAGCCGTTCGAAAACGTCGTTTAAGCTCACCAGGAGCGAGTGGATCCTCGTCGCGCTCTTTATACTCACGCTTCCGCTCGTCAATCCCTGGGTCCGTGGCGATGGCGTTGGCTACTACGCCATGGCCCGCGCTCCGCTCGTCCAGCACAATCTCGACTTCCGCCCGGATTGGTACTCCGCCAATACCAGCTTCCGGATGAACAAAATCGATGCCAGCAACCAGCTGTATCCGGGCGAATTCACCGATACCGGCCATCTCAACAATCATTTCTCCCTTGGCCCCGCGATCCTCTGGTCTCCCTTTCTACTCCCCGTCCACGCCGGCGTAAAACTCGCCCGCCACTTCGGCTCCCAAATTCCTGACGACGGTTTCAGTGCGCCCTATCGCTTTGCAATCGCACTCGCGACCGCGCTGTACGGCTTCCTCGGCCTCTGGCTCTCTTATCGTCTCGCGCGCAAATACGTTCCCGATCACTGGGCATTCCTCGCCACCATCGCGATCTGGTTCTCGAGTTCGCTTCCCGTCTACATGTATTTCAATCCCTCGTGGTCGCACGCGCACTCAGCCTTCACCGTCGCGCTTTTCCTGTGGTATTGGGATATCACTCGCGCCGACCGCACCTGGGCCCAGTGGATTCTCCTCGGCTTCCTCGGCGCGCTCATGATGAACGTCTACTACGTCAACGCAGCGCTGCTCGCCGTCCCCCTGCTCGAATCCATAGCCCGTTACATTCGCTCGATCCAGTCGCGTCAGTGGCCTCAATTCGCTCGCCTCTTCGCGCAGAATTTCGTCTTCGCCGTCTGCGTCATCGTCGGGTTTCTCCCCACGCTCATCACCAAAAGGATCATCTACGGCGGCTTTCTGAAATTCGGCTATCGCGAACAGTGGTTCTGGAATTCTCCCGCCATCCTCAAAGTCGGCTTCTCTTCCGAACACGGTCTCTTCAGTTGGACGCCCGTTCTCCTCCTCGCCGTCATCGGCCTGTTCTTCCTCAGCCGTATCGACCGCGCTCTCGCTTCCTACCTCCTCGTCGTTTTCGCGCTCTACCTCTACACCATCGGCTGCTACGAGTCTTGGGACGGCATCTCTTCCTTCGGCAACCGCTTCTTCGTCTCTCTTACTCCCATCTTCATCCTCGGCCTCGCCGCGCTTTTTGACGCCCTTGCCCGCGTCTGGAACGAACGCTCCGCCGCCGTTCTCGCGCGCTGCGCCACGGCTGGTCTCATCCTCTGGAATCTGGGGTTGATCTTTCAGTGGGGCACGCATCTGATTCCAGCGCGGGGCCCGATTTCCTGGCGTGAAGCAGCTTATAATCAAGTGGCGGTCGTTCCCGAACAGGCGTCCTTGACCGTCTATCGCTACATGACGCAGCGCAAAAGCATGATGAATCGCATCGAACAGGAAGACGTGGGCCACATCAAATCCGCGCAGCCCCAGAGCCAACCAGAGACCCAGCCTTGAGCACCGTTCCCGCAGCCGCCGAATCCGCCAAACCCGTCGCCGCCTCCACCGCGGAAATTCCCGTTCTCCGCATCGCGCCGCCTTCGCGTTGGTGGGTGCTTCCTTTTGCCGAGCTTTGGGAATATCGCGAGCTGCTTTATTTTTTCGTCTGGCGCGACATCAAAATCCGCTACAAGCAGACTGTCATCGGCGTCGCTTGGGCCGTTCTTCAGCCCTTCCTCATGATGCTGGTTTATAGCCTCATTTTCGGCCGGCTTGCGCATCTGCCGACGAACAACCTCCCGTTCCCGATTTTCTATTACAGCGGACTTCTCCCGTGGATGTTCTTTTCCGCGGCGATGCAATCCTCAACCAACACCATCGTCGAAAATCAGCGCCTCATCACCAAGGTGTACTTCCCCCGGCTGCAGCTTCCGTTTTCCTCCGTACTCGCCGGCCTCATGGACTTTTCGGTCTCCTTCCTGATGTTCGTCGCGATCATGGTGTACTTCCGCGTTTGGCCGACGCTGAACGCGCTGTGGTTTCCGCTCTTTCTCCTTCTCGGTATCGTCACAGCTCTTGGTGTGGGCCTCTGGCTGTCGGCGCTCAATGCGATTTATCGCGACGTCCGTTACATCCTCCCGTTCCTTATCCAGTTTTGGATGATCGCGTCGCCGGTTGCCTACCCGGCCTCGCTGATCGCACCAAAATGGCGCTGGCTGTACGGTTTGAATCCCATGGCAGGAGTGATCGAAGGCATACGCTGGTCGCTCACGGCTCACGGAGACCCTCCGGGCCGCCTCGCGCTCACATCAACCGTCGCCGCGCTTGTGATTCTGGCGAGCGGCATCGCCTATTTTCAACGCGTCGAAAGCACCATCGCCGACGTCGTTTAGAGGAACGCACCGACTCATATGAAAGAAGTGGTCATACGCGCTCAAGGGCTCAGTAAGCGCTACCGCGTCGGCGAACGCGAGCGCTACCTCGCGCTCCGCGATATTCTCGCCCGCGCGCTTTCGAATCCTCTGAAGCGCAAACCGAAGCCTCTCGCAGATTATCTTTGGGCCCTTAACGACGTCAGCTTCGAAATCCGTCAGGGCGAAGTCGTCGGCCTCGTCGGCCGCAATGGCGCCGGCAAGACGACGCTGCTGAAACTCCTATCCCGCATCACAAAACCGACCTCCGGCACCGCCGAAATTCACGGCCGCATTGGCAGCCTACTTGAAGTCGGTACCGGCTTCCACCCCGAGCTCACCGGCCGCGAAAATATCTATCTCTCTGGCGCGATACTCGGCATGCGCAAGCGCGAGATCGACGTTAAGCACGACGCCATCGTCTCGTTCGCCGAAGTTGAGCGCTTCCTCGATACGCCCCTCAAGTTCTACAGCACCGGCATGCAGATGCGTCTCGCCTTCGCCGTCGCCGCTCACCTTGAACCTGAGATCCTTCTCGTCGACGAAGTCCTCGCCGTCGGCGACATCGAGTTTCAGAAAAAGTGTCTCGGCAAAATGCAGGACATCTCGCACAGCGGCCGTACGATAGTCTTCGTTAGCCATCAAACCAATCAGATTCGCCGGCTTTGCGAACGTGTGCTCTGGATCGATGCCGGACGGGTGCGCCTGGAAGGCCCTACAGGCGAAGTCCTTGGCGCGTACGAATCGACCACGTTCAAGCCCGAGGAACTCACGGAAGGCGACCGTCGTTGTTTCATGGGCTGGAGCGTCGGCGGAGTGGACCATGTCTTGCGCGACGGCTTGCCCGAGGTTACATTTCACCTCAAACTCAGGCTGCTCGAACCCGTCAAACAGGGTCATTTGGGCCTTGCCGTGCTCAATGACTCAGGTACCGTCCTCGCCGGTTGGGGTTTTGATGGTATTGAGGTGCCGGCTGGTGTTCAGGAGATCATCGTGCGCGTGCCGAGTTTGCCGCTGCGGCCTGGGGCTTATTCTTTGGTCGGCGCAATCTTGAACCATGGCAACAACTTGACTGGCGGAGAGCTGCTCGAGATGTTCTACCCGCAGCCGCCTCTCATTGTTGACACGCGCCCCGTCGCTCATCCTCAGGAGCGTTGGGCTGGCATCTTGAATCTCCCGGCGGAATTTTCAGTGAACTCAAAATAGGAACGAATGCCGTCTGGCCGCACCCGCACCGTCGCGGCAAAGTCTTGGCCTCGGCTTTGCCTCTCCGCGCAGTTT
>JBEKJW010000151.1:0-11496 GCA_050011035.1 Candidatus Acidiferrales bacterium | reverse complement strand
GTGCCAACCAACGCCGTCGGTGACGGCCTCAATACTACGGGTCTGTACTTCGTCTCGCCGGTTCGCGATAACGAAAATACCTACATCGGCCGGCTCGACTACCAATTTTCTCCGAACAACCGCTTCTTTGCGCGCGCTACCTTCGATCGCGTTGTCGACGGCGGCTTCAGTTCCGCAGGCGTACAAGTGTTTCCCACGGACCCGAACCCCAGCGCCGGTTACGTCGACCATTCGCGCTCCTGGGTGGTGGGCGAAACCTGGAACATCAATCCGACGATGACCAATCAGGCGTCCTTCGGGCAGACCAATCAAGTGAATGCGTTCGCGATTAACTACAAGCCGACGTTCCCGAACAGCCTTAGCTTTTTTGACAGCTTCTACGGCACGGTCATCTCGAACCCTTATCTTGGGTTGAACGAGCAGTTTCCGACGGTGCCTGTCTACCAAGGCCGTGACACCTTCACTTGGGTAAAGGGCAAGCACGTGATGCAGTTCGGTGCGGTGATCTCGCCGGTGATCTTCAAGTCCGGCAACCTCACGGACACGAACTCGTACGGCGTCGGCATTGGCGGCTTCATCTCGGGTCTAACGCCCGCCCAGCGTCCTTCGGACTTTAATGGCGACAGCAGCGAGTGGGACCGCGTGTTTACGCTCGCGTTGGGCCGTTACTCCGCCATCTCGGCTGGCTTCAACTACGATCTCGCCGGCAACCCTCTAACGCAGGGTACGCTGCCGATTCGCGACTATCACTCCACCCAATACGAAGGGTTCGCCCAGGATAGCTGGACCATCCGTCCGGATCTCACGATCACGTACGGCGTTCGCTACACCTTCCACAATCCCTTGACCGAAGTGAATGGGTACGAGGCGATTCAAAATCAAACGCCGCAGAGCATCTTCTCCGCGCGGCTCGCCAATTCCGACGCGGGTATTTCCGGCTTCGATGCTGCTCCGCTCGTCACCTACCGGCTAGGCGGATCGGCGAATAATGCTCCGGGATATTACAAACCCTCGTATAACAATTTCGGACCGCGCATCGGCCTCGCATACTCTCCTTCGTCCGACACTGGCTGGCTCGCAAAGCTTTTCGGCAATCGCCAAACCAGCATTCGCGCCGGCTTCGGCATGGATTACGACAACAACTTGATTGGTCAAGGCTTCGAACTCGACGAAACCAGCTTCCTATTCAGCAATTCGCAAGTTCAGAACTTCGGCGACGTCGCGACCGATCCGCGCTTTTATTGCCCGTCGCCGTGCAACGGTTCGAATCTTTCGCCGAATCTGCCGCCGGCGCCTCCGGGAGGCACCACTCCGCGACCGTCGTTCACGCCGAATCTGGACGGCAACGGTAATCCAGTTGGGTTCTTTGACGGCGGATTTGGTCAGGGTACGTTCTTCAATTTCGACCCGCACTATAAGACGCCGTACGAAATGCACTACTCACTCGGTATCCAGCGCGAGCTGCCCGGCAACTGGCTCGTCGAAGTTGACTATGTAGGAAAGCAAGGACGGCGGCTGCCCGCGCTCGGCGACCCCGCTCAGACGCTGAATTTCAAGGACGCCACCTCCGGCCAAACGCTCTATCAAGCATACGGCGCGATTCAAAAGCAGGTTCAGGCAGGCAACGCCACTGTTACCGCTCAGCCGTGGTTTGAGAATCAAATGAGTGCCGCGCTTGCTCAATACGGCCAGACCTGCGCTACCGCGGCGACTTACTACCTCGGGTATAGCGCGAACTGTTCGAACCTCGCGGTGGGACTCAGCGGCTTTTACTTCGGTGATGGCGACGTCTCTTCAATGATCCTCACCCTCGCTGATGCACAAAATCTGAGCGGAGTTCTTGGTCAAGGGCTACTGCTCCCCAACGTCGGCTTGCTCGCGCAAAACGGGGCTGCCGGTTTCATCGGAAACTACAGCGCGTCCAGCTACAACGCGCTCTTGCTGCGCGTGAACCATCGCTTGTCGCACGATTTGGTCACCGAAATCAACTACACGTATTCCCACTCGATCGATAATGACTCCGGCGTGCAGAACAACTTGATTCTTTTCTCGAGTTCCGAAATCTGCGACCTGCGCAATCTGCGCGTATGCCGCGGTAGTTCGGATTTCGACCTGCGTCACAACGTAGCGGCAAGCTTTGAGTACGGGCTGCCGTTCGGCCAGGGCAAGTGGATCGGCCACGACTCGGGCAAGCTCAAGGACGAACTCATCGGCGGATGGAAAGTGTCCGGAATCTTCACAGCCCACACCGGCTACCCGTTCAAGATCGATTCGGGCGCATACACGATCGACTTCACTCAGACACAGCCGGCCGTTTTCATCGGCACGCCAGCCGACGTCAAGGCGGGTATCCATCAAAGCAACGGAGTCGTCGAGTATTTCGCGAACACCAATAACGCGCTTGGTGCCTTCACAGCGCCCATCGCGGGTGGCCCCGGCAACCGCAACATTATTTCTGGTCCAGGCTTCTGGGACCTCGACATGGCCCTCTTGAAGGATTTCAAGATGCCATGGTCGGATAGTCACAGGCTCCAATTCCGCACGGACGCGATCAACATCTTCAACCACACGAACTTCAGCAGCCCGGGTGCGAGCATTATCAATCCGGCGACGTTTGGTGTAATCACCTCCGACGTGAACGGGCCGCGCATTCTTCAACTCGGCCTCCGTTACATGTTCTAAGTCGCTGGAAGGTTCGGGCCCATCAGAAACGGGCGGTGCCGCTGGCGCCGCCCGTTTTCTTTTGTGGTAGGGAAGCCACATTACAATAACCGCGCCGGGCATCTGTTAGCATTTCCTGCCCGTCGCAAATCGGAGGAACCTTTATGCAGGAACAGAGTTTTAAGAGCCACGCCAAATTCGTCCCCGCGTTTCATTACTTCGTCGGCCCCGTCCTGATGATCAACGTGATCAACTCCGTTATCCGCACCTACCATTCCTTTAACTACGAACACGCTTTCGGCGTGCTCCTGGCCCTCGCGTTACTGGCCCTCGCCTTTCTCGCTCGAATCTTCGCCCTTAAAGTTCAGGACCGCGTCATCCGCCTCGAGATGCGCCTGAAGCTGCGCGAACTTCTGCCCGCCGATCTGCAACCGCGGATCCTAGACTTTCGCCCCGGCCAACTCGTCGCTCTGCGCTTCGCCAGCGATGCCGAACTCCCCACGCTCGCGCGCAAAGTCCTCGACGAAAACCTCACCGACCAGCGCTCCATCAAATCCCAAATCCAAAACTGGCAGCCCGACCACCTTCGCGCCTAGCTGCCACTCCAAGGCGCCCGCACGCGCGGGCGCTGTAACATAGACTCTGGAGTCCGTGCGAGACCCACTCCAAGTGGGTCTCGGGTTGAGCCATGTCACCCCCAGCAGATCCGCTCCCGCACGCAACCACGCGCCCCCTCCCCCCCAAAAAACAAAATTGCGGCGACCGCGCCCATCCCCATGAGCGCAACCGCCGCGATCAAAATCCCTCGAATCTGTTATCGGCTCTTAGTGCGCCGCTCTCGTAGTAGTAGTCCCCACTCCCAACTCCTTCAACTTCGCCGATGCCCTCCGCGATTCATCCGACCCCGGAAACCGCCGCACCACTTCCTTCAAATCGCGAATCCCTGTCGCCTTCATCCCCAGCTCCAGTTCCGCCATGCCTTTCTTCAGGAGAGAAGCCGAAAGCTTGTAGCTCTGCGGATAGTTGTTGAGCACGAGGTTGTACTGCCCAATCGCATCCTTGTAGTTGCCCTGCTGATACGAAATCTCGCCGATATAAAACTGCGCGTTCGACGCGAGGTCCGTGTTCGGATAGTTCTTTACGTAGTCGCCGAACTCCTGCTGCGCCATGTCGTACTTTCCCGTAGTGAAGTCGCGCAACGCGTTCTGATATAGCGTGTCGGACGCCGGCCCCGCAAGGCCACCCGCCGGTCCCGCGCCACCACTCGACGCGCTCGGTCCACCTGTTGGAGGAGGCGCGCTGTTCATACCACCGCCCGTCGGTGGTGGCGCAGCGCTACCCGAGAGCGCAGTCGTTGGAACCGCGCCGCCCGCCAGCCGCCCGTCGATACTCTGCAGCGTGCTCTGAATGTCGTTCATCTGTGACGCGAGTTTTCCCACGCGCGCCTGCACGTCTTGAAGATTGTCCGAGATGCCTTGCGTCTGCGAGGCCATACCGTCGATCTTCGCCTCGCCGTTGGCGTTCGATTCGCCCACGCTCTTCTGCAGCGCGTCCATCCGTGCGCTCAGCGCGTTCGTTTGGTCCAGCGACTGCTGCACCAGTGTGCGCAACGACGCGTTGTTCGAATCCACCGCACTCCTCAGTGATTGCTGCCCCTGCAGCAGCTGCGAAATCTGCTCCTGCAGCTGGATCATTTCCTTGGAAACGGCGCCCGTCGGCCTCGGAGCCAGCATCGACCCCAGCACCGCTCCCGTTATCATCGCCGCACCGGCGAGAGCTATCGATCGTGTCCGCACAGCGTGCCTCCTGAAATCAGAATCCTTTGCATTCCCTTACAGAGCATACGGGAACGGGCGCGGACCTCGCAAAATCAAAAGAAGTCCGCGCCCGCTTCACTATCTCCCGAAGTTCAAACTACTTCGCGGCGACGAAGTGCGCCCGGCGGTTTTCCTGCCAGCAGCTCTCCGTCTGTTCCGTGCAGAACGGCCGCTCCTTGCCCCAGCTCACCGTGTCCATGCGGTCCGGCGAAATGCCCAGCGAGATCAGGTAATTCTTCGCCGCCTGCGCGCGCCGCTCGCCCAGGCCGATGTTGTACTCGGTAGATCCGCGGTCGTCGCAGTGTCCTTCGATCGTCACACGCACTTGCGGGTACGAACGCAGGAACTCCGCCGTCTTCGAAAGCGCGTCGCGCGCGTCCGGCCGCAGGTCCGCTTTATTGAAGTCGAAGAACGCGTCCTTTACATTCTGCTCAAACAGCTCGCTCATGCTCTGGTTCCCGTTGTTTACGGGACCGCTTGTCGAGGGCGCTCCCGCTCCCACCGTCACCCGCGCGCTCGCCGTTGCCGTTCCGCCCAAGCCCGTCACCGTGATCGTGTACGTGGTCGACGTCGTCGGATTCACCGGCGTCGAGCCCGTCACCGCTACTTTGCCCACACCGGGCTCGATGTCCGCATCGGTCGCGTCCGTCGATTGCCAGCTCAATTTCACGGTATCGCCCGGATTCGCTGTACTCGGCGACGCGCTGATCGAAACCGTCGGCTGTGGCGCCGTTGCCGGGGGAGGCGGCTGCGACTTGCCCACCGCCACCGTCTTCTTGCACCCTCCCGCCACCAGCGCGATCGTCACAAACGCCGCAAGCATCCCGTAATTCCGTAATCCCAATTTCCCCACGGAGACCCTCCTTAAGAATCGATTCAGAACTCGTCGAACTAATCTCCCGATAAATCCTGAATCAGGTCGAAACGATTTTAAGTACGTTCCTGCACTTGCGTATTTCTGTTTCTTTTCCTGTTTCTACTTCTAGGTACTCGCCGCCCCCGGCTGGGAGGAAGCGAATCTCTTCGCCAATCCACCGCGTCATTCTCGCCGCTACTTCGGCGACCAATTCGGCGACTCATTCTGCCCTTCGTACGTCAGTTGCCGCGGCATGCTTCCGTCTGCCAGCATCGACCAAATCTGCCGCGTTCCCGTGCGCGTCGACTCAAACACAATGTGCCGGCCATCCGGCGCCCAACTCGGCCGCTCGTTGCGTCCTTGGTCTCGCGTCAATTCCACGAGCTGCCGGTTCACGATGTCCATCACATAGATGTCGAAATTCCCGCTCGGCCGCCGCCACGAAAACGCCAGCAGCTGCCCGTTCGGCGACCACGAAGGATCCACCACGTAGCCCATGTCCGGCATGTCCAGCCGCTGCACGTTCGTTCCGTCCGCGTTCGCGAGATACAGCACCGGATCGCCCGCTCGGTCGCTCACGAAAACAATTTGTTGCCCCGTCTTCGGATTAAACGCCGGCGATGTGCTCACTCCGGCCGCGAACGTCAGCCTCTTCAACTTGCTCCCGTCCGTATTCACCACGTAAATTTCCGGATCGCCGTTCTGGCTCGACATGAACGCGATCTGCTGCCCGTCCGGCGACCACGCCGGCGAGCTGTTCGACCCGCGGTATCGCGGAAACGAAATGAGCCGGTCCGAATCCGCCGAGTAGATGCAAATCTGCGCCGACGTCACACCGCGAAACGGCACGTAGCACGTAAATGCAATCCGCGTCGCATCCGGCGACCACCGCGGCGTCAGCGAAATCGTTTTCAGATGCGTCAACTGGTGCTGGTTCGCGCCGTCGTAATCCATCGCCCAGATTTCTTTGTTGCCGCCCTTTGTGCTCACGTACGCAATTTGCGTCTGCGCGATTCCAGCGCTGCCTCCGCCGAGCAACGCAACGATGTCATCCGCGAACTTATGCGCCAACTTTCGCGCGCCCGCATCGGTCATCGCGTCTCGATACACTTTCTGCAGCGCAATCGGCGCGCTCGGGTTGTGCACGTCCGACAAAAATCCCGCCGCCGCTAAATTCGTGCCCTCCACAAATAAATTCCCATACGCCACCATGTAAGCGTTGGCCGGATCCTGCGACCACTCTGCCGGTTTCAACTCGCTCGGCTGGCTCGGAACGCCCGTCGGATAAAAGCTCGGGCTCACCATATCCAAAATTCCGCAGAATTGCAGGTCATTCCACAGCGTGTCGTGAAACGTCTTCTCAAATGGCTGCGCCGCCGGATTCTTCAGCGCAAAGTCCGGCACCGCCACTCGCGCTTTCGATACGCCCAATCCCGTGCCCGTCTTGAACCAGTCCTGCGCCGACGCCGTGCCCGCGCCGCCCAAAAACCCGAACAGCATCACGACCGCAAGCAGCGCCGCTGCCGCCCATGAAATCCTCACGCTCTTCCCAAAGTTAAGAGTCATCGTCCGCCCTTAAAAATCGCTGCGCCCCAAAATCCGCTCGCGTTACCGCTTGAAATCGAACCAGAACTCCACACTCACCCGCGAACCCGAATACGCAGGCGGCAACCGGTCCATCGGGCTCGAGTCGCGAATCGCCCGCACCGCCGATTGATCCACTGAAGCGTCGCCGCTCGACTTCGTAACCTGAATGTTCGAAACCGATCCGTCGCGCGCAATGTCAAACGTCGCCACAAGCCGCGGCGCAAACGTAATTCGCGGATCCACGGTCGATTGCAGCCAGTTGCTGCTCACCTTCCGCTGCACTGCCTCCACGTACCACGAAAATCGCTCGCCGAAATTTCCGCCGCCCACTCCGTCGAACGACATTCCCGCCTGCGTCGTCCCTTGTCCCAGCGAAAACGACGAGTAGGGAACTGCCGGCGCTCCGCCTCCGCCATACGGCACGGCGTTCGGCGGCGGCTTTGTCGGATTCTCCAGCGTCTTCGACGGTCGCGTCACATACTTCGGCGGCTGGTTCTTCTCGAATTTCGGAATCGGCGTCGCATCCGGCGGCGGAGGCGGTGGCGTAGTCGGCTCCGGTTTGTACAGTCCCTTCGACTCGTCCACCACGCGGTTCTCCGTCACCACTTCCGGCCTCGGCATCGGAATCGCCGGCACACTCCCAACGACGCCCACCGTAATCGCGCCGCCCGGCCCGCCCCACGAATCTCCTCGATGATCGAACAGCGCTCCACCGATCAGCAGCGCCACAATCACGCCGTGCAACACCAGCGAGAAGGGAAGTCCACCCTTCAGCGAGGCGTCATCCGTTCGAATTGCGCTAGCCGATGTCGCCATTTATTTAATCTGCGAGCGCTCGCTCAGCGGTTGTGTCACCACGCTGATGTTCTGAATTCCCGCCTGCCGCAGCGCGTCCACCACGGTCGCCCAGCTTCCAAAAGGCACCGACTCGTCGCACCGCACGTACACCGTCTGCTTCGCCAAGTCGTTCGACTTCGATGAAATATCGCTGCCAATGTCATGAATGTTCACCGGCTGGTCGTTCAGGTAAATCCTCTGCGCGCGGTCGATCGTCACCACCATCCGCACTTCGGTGAGTTCCTTCACCGTCTTCGTCTTCGGTACATCCACTTCGATCCCCGACTGCAGGATCGGCGCCGTGATCATGAAAATGATCAGCAGCACCAGCACCACGTCGATAAACGGAACCATGTTGATTTCCGAAAGCGTGGTTCCGGTTTCGCGCTGTATTTGCGGCATGAGTTTTGGCCCAGCTTATAGGGTCTCGAAACGTTCTGATTCTTTAATGGAAATACGATGAATGTGGTCGGCGCGCCCGGGTGCTCAGGTCGCCAGCGCCGAAGGGCGTTGCTCTTACGAGCTGTAGAGCGTTTCGATCTTGGAGACGAATTCGGACGCGAAGCTGTCCATCCGCGCCGCCACTCCGCGGATTCCGCCCACGTAATAGTTGTAGGCGATCACGGCCGGAATCGCGGCGAATAGTCCCGCCGCCGTGGTGATCAACGCTTCCGCAATGCCCGGCGCCACCGCGCGCAGGCTCGCCGCTCCGGCGTCGCCCAATCCCGAAAACGCGTCCATCACGCCCCACACCGTGCCAAAGAGCCCGATGAACGGCGAAACCGAACCCGTCGTCGCCAGCCACGACATCCACTTCTCGAGCCGACGCACCTCTTCGCCCGCCGCCACCTGCATCTCCACGCCCACGGCCCTGGGGTTTTTCACGCGAGCCGCTTCTCCCGCCAGGCGCTGCGTCGAATGCAGTTGCGCTTCAAGCTCTTTGTAGCCGGCCTGGTACACCGTCACCAAAGGCGTATCGCCCGCGCCAGCTCGCAGCGTGTTCGGATCGGGTAGACCGCGCCCGGCGCGGAACATTTGCAGGAATTTTTTTGTGTGTGAGTCGATTTGCCCGAAGGACCGTGATTTCTGGAAAATGATGGCCCACGAGAAGACCGAGAGGATCAGCAGGATGCACAGAACAACGCGTGCCACCCAACCCGTTTGTGTGATCAGGTTGCCGAGTGGGCTCGCGGCGAAAGACAACGCCAGGACTGAAATTGTTTCCCCCAATAAAAAAAGTTAAAAACTTCTACAAATTCGCCCCGAAACACCGTAGCACACGGCCCCAAGTTCTTTCAATCCGTTGACATCACCAGAGCCCGCGCCCGTATCATGTTCGACACATTTTAGATGCTCGGACCGCGAGTCTGCGCCTTCGCCTTTCCCGGTGCCGCACCCGTTTTTCACCTCAAAAACGGTGCGTTCTCTGCCACAAACAACAAACCGGCAAGCTTGCCGCCACCACCAGACTCAGCATCCGGTAGCAGCATGGGCAATCCTGCCGGTGTGTGAACGGCGCTTCAGCGCCACTTTTTACCAAACGTATGTCGCGACAGACTCCGACGGTAACGCGGTGGTGAACGCTTTCCCGTGGTACCGCACCCGAAACGTCTTGTCGAAATTCCCAACGTTCGCCGTAACCAGCGCGACCTTCCCATCCGGCCGCAAGAACGCCACCGTCGAAAGCTGCTCCGCCTCGCTCGACTGAATCCGTATCGACCCCGCCGGCACAAACTTCGAGAAGTGCGCCAGCGCGTAGTACGCGAGATTGCGCGTCACTTTATCGCCATCGATCGTGATCGCTCCCGAGCAGCCCGTGCACCCGCCATCATTCGTATGCGGCCCGTTCTGCGGATCCGCCGCCAAATTCCAAAACAGCACGTTCTTGCTCCAGTTCCGCGTCGAGCCTATTGGCACGCGCGCCACCGCCGCCGCAATTCCAAACGGTCCGTTGGGCCGCGAGTTCACCGACTGCTCGGTCAGGTACAAATTCTTGTTCGGATACGCGTCATGCACAGGCGTGAGTGCCGCCGCATCGCCGCCATACAGATGAAAAGCCGTACCGTCCACATACTTGCTCGCCTCGGCGTCGCCCAAAATCGAAAGCGGGTACGACGTCACGTCCGGATTGTGATCGTAGAGAAGAATCTTCGTCTTGATACCGGTCTTCGCAAATGCCGGCCCGAGATGCTTCCCGATGAACTCGTCTTCCTCGTTCGCGAACACCACCATGCTCGGAGTGTTCTTCGGATTGAGCGGCTCGTTCTCCACCGTGATGGCATCGATCGTGATGCCTTCCGCCTTCATGCCCTGAACATACTTCACGAAGTACATCGCAAAAGCGTCGTAGAACTCCGGCTTCAGACTCCCGCCTTTGACTTTGCCGTTGGTTTTCATCCATGCCGGCGCCGACCACGGCGAACCAAGAATATTGATTCCGGGCGTGATCGCCAGAATTTCTTTCATCACGGGAATTACGTCCTGCTTGTCCTGCCCCAGATCGAATTTCTTCACGTCGGGATCGGTCTGGCCGTCCGGCAGGTCGTCATAGGAGAAGACGTGGTCGTTCATGTCCGACGCTCCGATGCTCAGCC
This sequence comes from Candidatus Acidiferrales bacterium, assembly GCA_050011035.1. Taxonomy (GTDB): domain Bacteria; phylum Acidobacteriota; class Terriglobia; order Acidiferrales; family UBA7541; genus Palsa-295. Next base: position 1,144 of record JBEKJW010000151.1, on the reverse strand, counting down.
GGAGATAGCTGACGCCGATTCCATCGCCGCCGGTTGAGAACAGCTCCTTCAGCAGCGCCGCGCGCTTCGCCGGCTCCATCTTCATCAGCAGCTGCGCGCTTCCGCCCGTCAGCGCCACGCCGAACCCGTCCATCGACTGGAACTGCGCCATGTCATTCACGTCCACCACGATTGGCGACGCCTCCGACCCATCGGTCGTCGCGCCGAAGGGAAGCGGCGCGGGCTGCAGCGCCACAAGCGCCGACCGGTCCCCGTTCGTCAGCCACATCTGAGCGTTGCGCGCATCCTGCGCAACAGCCACCGTCGCCACCAGCACGGCCGCGATCGCCCAACACGACGCCAACCTCAATCTCATCGCCATCTCCAGAGGGCAGGGGCCCACAATCCGCCCCACATGGAACCAGCCGCCCGCCCCATTTGTCAACCGATGTTCACCAGGAAAAACGATTTTCTAAAGGGGTTGCCCACACTCCGTCTCGACTCCAGTCCGACGGGACGCACCAGACTCCGGCTGCGGGTCTAAGGCGCGCTCAGCGCGCTGTAACATAGACTGTCAGTCTGTGGCCGCACGCACCCACGCCGGCCCTCAATTCCCATTTTGAAACTCTCACTATTCCCTTTACAACTAGTTGCCGTTGTGGTAACATCAGTCGGGGTTCAGTAGAAGCCCCACAACGAACCCGTATGCGAGTCACTCGTACCGCTCAAGCCGCCGGACGCTCCACTCCCTGCATCCCGCCGACCTTTGCCCCAGCCACCATGCCGTCCAACGATTCGGCGACGCCTCATGTAAGGGCCGGTCAGCGGAGCGCTTTGACCGGGCAGCTGTTCGCAGCCGCCGCATCGCCTAACCGCTTAGCTAATCGACATCTCGTACGATTAGAAACCGATGTAACTTCTAGAAAACAAACAAAGGAGGAGCGTTCTAATCGGCACTAGATGACGCACACGTCGATTACCGATCACCAGCGCAGCACGCACAAATCTTGCAGCGCGGACTTCAGTTTGCGCGTGACGTGGCGTCGCCATTCCTGCCTACGCAACCTAAATCCTCCCACAACAAACTGTGCGTACACCAAGCGCCCAGCGTTTTCTAATCGACACTGGAAGCGATTAGAATCCCCCGTAACTCACACAAAACAAA